>JAPLJG010000123.1 GCA_026388735.1 Deltaproteobacteria bacterium | reverse complement strand
GAGGTGCATGGAAATACTCCTACAGGGTGGATGGTCCCGCAAAAAGCTTGAATCCATCCCGATTCGTCATTCCGGCGCAGGCCGGAGGTAAGTGAGCGGAGCGAGACTCCGATTCAGGTTTTAAGAAAATTACAAGTGTGCTGGAATAAAAATAGGGATATCGCCCATATTCTTTTGGCGCTTCCCTTACTGGCCATCCGCCCCCGCTTCCGGGCTGCCCGGCAACTGTGCGCCATGCCATACGGCTACAATCCAGACAATATTTTCTTTGACCCGGTAGAAAAAGCGATACGGGGGAACAATCACCTCGCGGTAGTGGCTGTCGGGAAACTCAGGGAGAGTGCGTCCGGACTCCGGGTAGTCTTGGAGCCGTGAGAGCGCCTTTTCCGCCTTGTGTCGAAACGAAACCGCCGCTGACGGCTTGTCGCGGCGGATATAGGCAAGTGCGCGCAAAAACTGATCGCGCGCTGATGGGGTAAAAACGATCTTCACGGTTGTTCCGCCAGCAGGGTATCCGCCTCGGCCAACACGGTTTTTAGGTCGAAACCGCTTCCGGCCTCGATTTCTTTTTCGCCACGGGCCAGCAGCCGCAAGATTTCAAGCTCATGCTGCGTATGCTCGTACTCTTGCATGCTGACTATCACGGCAGTCGCGCGGCCGCGTTGAGTGATGAACAGCGGGTCGTGGGATGCCGCCATGCGCTTGAGTATGCCGCTTGCATCCTGGCGGAGGTCCGAAATGGGAATAATTTGAGGCGATCTTGTCATTGGTTGTACCTCCTATAGTATTTCCAAAAGTACCACCGATGAGTAGAGGGTGCAACATGGAAAAATAAACTGGCGAATCTTACCACAGTGAACCCAGGGGAAACCAGGGAGGCTTCTCTGGTTTTACTATTCGGTAGTGGCTCAACGTCCCAACCTGGTCGCTCGTTATAATTGATCGTTTTTTTGCCCCGAACCGTATAGAATGGCGCTCCACCACCAAAGCAAGGAGCGTCACATGCACAATCTCATCAACTGGCTCGTGGAGAGTATCGGAGCCATGGGCTATCCGGGAATCTTCATCCTGATGGCCATGGAGAGTTCGGTGATCCCGATCCCCAGCGAGGTCGTTATGCCTCCGGCCGGGTATCTTGTCCAGGCGGGGAAGATGGAGATGCTGCCTGTTATTCTCTGCGGCACCCTGGGCAGCCTCTTTGGTGCCTACCTCAATTACTTCGCCTCCCACTATCTGGGCAGGCCGCTTCTTTTAAAGTATGGCAAGTATGTCTGGATCACCGAAGAGAAGTTTGCCAAGGTCGAGACGTTTTTTCTGCGGCACGGGGAGATTTCGACCTTCATCGGCCGCCTGCTGCCGGTGGTCCGCCATCTCATTTCGCTTCCGGCAGGACTTGCCGGGATGAACCACTTGAAATTTTCCCTCTACACCCTGCTTGGCGCGGGGATCTGGGTGACGGTCCTTACCTGGCTGGGCTATTTCATCGGCAGCAATCAGGACCTGATCATGAAATACTCGCACCAGGCTCTCTATGGGGTGCTTGGCCTTTCTGCCCTGATCATCTTTGTCTACATCAAGTTGCAGCCCAAGCAGGAAGACGAGCGGGGTTAAAAAAAGTGGGCAGCCATCAGGATGCCCACTTCCCCCGGTTGATCCTAGCGGCCCTTGACGAACATCTCGGCAAAGGGCCAGTCTGCAATTCCCCCCTCTAGTATCTGAAGCCGGTTTTCAACCACTCCCTTGCTCTGGAGGTAGTCGTAGCTGTTTTTTGCCCCGCCCTTGCCTCTGGGGCAGAGGACAATTACCTGCGCCTTGCTGGCGTTGATGGCCGGCAGCGCCTTGTCCAGACGGGCCTTTTCCTCGTCGCTTTTGCCGGGGAAGGCGTTGGTTTCGATGGAGCCGGGCAGGTGCTGTTTGCTAAAGTCGGCAGCGGGCTGGATATCCACCATGATTACCTCCTGTTTTGCATCCAGCGTTTTTTTGAGGTTTGCCGGGGTGATGTAGTTGGTCGCCAGGGCGGGCGCGGCAGCCAGCAGGGTAAAGGCCAGGGACAGGGCGATTCGTTTGAGCATGGTATTCCTCCGTGTGTGTTATGAAAGGTGGTGCAATGTGAGGATGTGTTTGTACCAGCAGGGAGGAGGGCTTGGCCAATAGGTAATAACGAAACAACTATTTGGTATTTATCGGAAAAAGGAATGAGGCAGGCTGGCGGGGTATTCTCGTTGCAGGTTCCCCCGAAAGGGCTTCACTATTTTGGTCAGACCCCATCTTCGTATTTTTCTGGGTTGTGGTTGAAGTGAAGGTTTGCTAGGGTGATTCATTGTTGGGCGTCGATCAGGAGATTGGGGATGAATATCCGAAACTTTTACCTGACTCTATGATTGGACAATAAAGGCGAGAAAGTTGGTGAGGAGTGTCCCGGATTTTTTTAGAGGTGAGCTATGAGTTTTGGCCAGTACTACATCAGAAATGACTACATTTATGGCCCAAAACATTCCGGCGAGTTCTATGTCAGGAATGGTTACATCTACGGACCAAAGAACAGTGGCCAGTACTATATCTGCGGCAAATACATCTACGGCCCCCAAAGTAGCGGACAGTTCTACATCAGCAACAACTACATCTACGGGCCAAACGAAGATGTGCCGTGGCATCTTTAGTAATACAGTTGTTTTCTAACAGTTCATCCAAGCCGAGGCCGCTTCGCGGCTCGGTTTATTAATTCGGTTCGTCACGCAAATGTATGCATGGTTCTCGGTAATGGCAGATTCGCCATGCAGTGATAAAGATTTCTGATATAGTTTGTCGCTGTTTTGAAACCGTAGGCCTTATGGATGATGACTTTTGCCTTGTTGTTGAGGCCTT
>JAPLJG010000118.1 GCA_026388735.1 Deltaproteobacteria bacterium | reverse complement strand
TGGTTCAGCAGGAGCTCGGCTCTCCCCCGGAATTGCAGGGGTGTCTTCCGTCAAAAAAACCTCGGGCTTGGGGGCCGGAGCTGAAACAGAATCAGGCGGAACGGGTGTCGGCTCGGATGGTATGGGCTGGTTGAGAGAAGCAGGCGCATGGCTCGCCCCATTCACAGCCGGGGGCAGCGCCAGGGTTGCAGGTGCAATCCTGGCGCGGTAAAACCACCAACCACTGAGTATAACCAGAGGCAGGAATCCAGCCACCAGCCAGTAAGACCAGCGACTTGACCGGCACGAGGACAGCAAGAGCGTCCGGTTGCACACCTCCTGCTGCGGGGTGTTCTCCTGCAACCGTTGCTGTTCCGATTTTTTGAGTGCTTCGAGAATAAAAGACATCAACTGGCTCCTAACTGGGAAAGATGCGGACCGGCCAGGTTACGGGCGGTGTTGAGATAGACCAGGGCCAGCGGCCCGAGAATACCATCCGGCGTCAGACCCTTACTGAGCTGGAAACGCCTGAAAGCGACGAGAAGGGAGCCCTCCAGGCGCACTTCCTGACCGGTCGCGACATACAGACCCAGTTCATTGAGGGTCTTCGCCAACCAGACCACCGAGGCTCCCTTCTCTCCCGGCTGCAAAATGTCGCGCTGCAGCGGTGGCCTCTGCCAGAGCAGGAGGTACTCTCCAACCCAGTGCGAAGCAATCGCTGAAAGCGCTAATTCGTACTTTTTTCCTCCGGCTATGAAAATGGCCCGGTTGCCATCCAGACTAGACATTACGACATAAACAGGTGTTCCTTCATCCCCATAGAGTGTCAGGATGGCAGGCCGATTAATTTTTCGCAGCGCCTCAATGCTGTCCTTGCTGACAAGACAATCCAGGCCGTTTCCGCTGGCGTATGAACAGTAGTCTGGACGTCCAGTATCATAGGCGAGGCCCCACAACCCGGCCAGGTCGGCAAACGCACCCTCCATGCTCTGAGAAGCGGCAAAATCCTTAGGCCACCTTTGGGGCACAGCATCATCCAAACCGACCTGTGCCGGGACGATCCCCATCGGACTCTTTTCTACCATTGCCGTCCTCTGTGTCTGCACGAAAAAGTCATTCCCGAAACCAAATGGCAGCGAGTACGGTCGCTTCCAATACCAGAGCATGGCGACACATAACAGGAGAACGAGAGCGGCCAGAGCCACTGCCAGCACCACCTTTTTGCCCTTTCCTGGCGGATGGAGTCTGCCGAGCACCTCCCGGGCGGCCTGACGGAGAATTCGATTGTTGACCTGTGGACGATTCAAGGTATACGCCCCGAGCAGGGCGCGATCGCAAATGAGATTGATCAAGCGAGGAATGCCGCCGGTCAGCTTCCAGAGAGACTTATTGAGAGTTTCGGGGAAGAGAGGACGATGGCATCCGGCGATCTCCAGGCGATGCCGCACATAGGCGCCCATTTCTACTGCATCAAGGGGGCCGAGGTGGTAACGGGCGGTAATCCGTTGCGAGAACTGACGCATCTCCTGCCGATTCAGAATAGAGAGCAGCTCCGGCTGGCCGAGCAGCACGATCTGCAGCAGTTTGTAGCGATTCGTCTCAAGGTTGGTCAACAGACGCAGCTGTTCAAGGACATCGGTGGAGAGATTCTGTGCCTCGTCGATGAAGAGTACGGTTTTACGCCCACGGGCATTGGCCTCGAGCAGGTAGGTATTGAGGCGGTCGACCAGATTCTTGATACTGCCCTGTTTCTCCCGGCCGATACGGAGTTCGTCGCAGATGGTCTCGAGCAGCTCGATGACGCTGACCTTTGGATTGAGAACGAAGGCAACATCCACGCCCTCGGGCAGATGATCAAGGAGACTACGGCAAAGGGTCGTCTTGCCAGCCCCGACCTCACCGGTCAGGAGAACGAAACCACCGTCTCTCTTGATCCCGTACTGCAGGTGAGCCAGGGCTTCGCGGTGGTGCTCGCTCATATAGAGGTAGAGCGGGTCTGGCGCGATCGAGAAAGGAATTTCATTGAGGCCAAAATGAGAAATATACATACAGGTCCACACAGGGTTGGTTGTTCGTTAAATGATTGATACCATAAAAGTAGCACCAGCTCTCGTTTGCCGGGGGATATGCCCTCCCGGAGCGGCTGCCGATTAAAAATACATAAACAGAAGAGCGACCCAGTACCCCCAGGCGGCTTACCTGATCACAGGGTTGGCCAAGGTTCCCGTCAGATGGAGGTTGCGGCTGCCGTCCGACAGAGGTGTTCCGGCAAGTTGAATAAAATTGGCCAGGGTCGGATCCTCCTGGTTGCCGGCACGTACCGACAGCTTAAGATTGATATTGCTGTTTTGTAAATTTTCCATCATCAGCATCAAGGTTCCCTTGCCAGAAACCACCACATCCCCTCCGGTCGCTTCCAGCCGATCGATGGTAAACACTGTCCCCTCACCGGTCATCCGCAGTGACATCTTGCCAAGGCGTAAACCGGCCGCATCCCTCGTCAGGGCTTCGAGACCCTGCAGCACGACCTGTTCGCAGCGAATATCGATCAGGCTTCTGGAGGCCTTTTGCAGTGGGGCAGCGCTCGTCACCTGCCCGGTGGTAAGAATGCCGGCAAAACGAATCCCCGAGATGGTCGACAAGGGGATGTTAAACGGCAACGTGGTCGCACTCATAGCCAGCGTCCCGCTTCCCGGATCTCCCGTGAAAATGCCGGTCCAAAAAGGAGAAAACCTAAACCGCTCAATATTGGCAATCGTCTCGGGCCGATCAAGATAACGAATGCTCCCCTTCTCGCCAGTCAGGGTAAGCAACGGTCGCAGGCCAGCTTCGGCAAGGTCAACCCGGATCGGAAACCCGGCTTCGAGTTCGTAGACCAATCGCTGCCGGAGAACCTCTTTCGGGAAGGCCAGGTAAACGCCGCACAGCAATCCGAGCAAGAAAAGGCCGAGTCCGGCAGCGCGGAAAAGGAGCTGGGGGTTCCGACCCGCCTGGGTTTCGCCGAAGGGTCTGGTGCGGAAATATTTCGCAAACCGCATCAATTTCTCCTGGCAGCGCTGACGGTGACGCTCATATCAAGTTGGGCGGCATTATCAAAGCGTTGCTTGAGGTGCAGGCTGTCGACTCGCATCGGTGGGCTGGTCTGTTCTATTTCCAGGAGAATCCGCAAAACCTGTTCCATGCCAAGTCGCTCCAATTTGAACTCAGTGGTCTCAATCCGCAGTTTCCCCTGAACAACAGAGGGCAGTGGGCGCATCAGGACAAGGTTCTCGCGGCCGCCGATCTGGCTGGCGGTCTGCTCGAGAAAATTCAGCGGCGGAACGGTTTCACGCCGGTTCAGATCGCGCTGCAGCTTATCGGCTTGTTCCCTGAGGGCCAGATAATCGTTCTGTAGTTGCCTGACCTCCTTCAGTTGCGCCTGAGCAGAGCTGATCCGGTTGTCGAGTCGTTTGCCAGCCGCGCCATAGGGGAGCACCACGCCGAAAACAATCAACAAAAGAGCGAACACCACCGCCCCGCCAGTCAGGGCATACCGTTCTCTCTGGTTCAGTGTTTTGATCATGACGCCCCACCTTTTCCGCTCAAAGTCATGCGCAGGCGATAACTGACCTGTTTTCCGTCCAAGTCCATCTTCGATTCAGAAACCTCGACTTTTTCGAAGTAGGGTGAGTGTCGAAAGGTCTCCGCCATGCTATTGACCTCTTCGAACGTGCTGGTTCGCCCCGAAACCCGCACTTCGTTGCGTTCCATGGTGACTTCGTCCACATCGACATTGAGCGATTTCGGCAATTCGGAGAGTGTTCGCAACAGTTGCAGGGAGGAAAGCTGATCAAGACTGATGATGCCGACGTCCTCCTGCAATTGCCGGATTGCATTTTTCATCTGCAGGGGGACATCGACCACCTTTGTGGCCTTTGGAAAGCTCTCCTGGTAGAGCGCCGCCATCTGCTGCTCCAGCAGCTTGACCTGATGCTGCTTGTCGTAATAGCGCAACCCCATGCTGGCACCAAACGTAATCAGGGTAAGGACGGCCAGACAGGCGGCCATCATCATGATTTTGCGCAGACCTGCCCACTCGCCCTTCAGGGCAATCACCCCCTGGCGCAGGTTGAAGGCCTGCCCCTTGCCGGTATCCGCCGCCCGCAGCGCCAGAGCCACGGCCGGCAAAAACGGCGCGGTGATGGTCTGACCGTTGATGTCGATGGAGAGCAGTTCCACTTGGTCCCGCAGAGCATTGAGGCTTTTAGCCAGTTCAGGCGTGGCCAGGGGTCCCATCAGATGCAAGGGCATGCCGCCCGACTGTTGCGTTCGGCCCAGGACCGTGGCTTGCCGATGAATGACACGGGCTTGGTCGGCCACCTCCATCGAACCCCCAAGGGGGATTTGCAGATAATCGAGCACCTCTCCAGAGCGGACCAGGGCCAGGCAGATTTCCTGTTCCATGGCGCAAACCAGAATGCCGTCAGCCAGGAAGTCTTTGAGACCGGCGACGTAAGCGTACGGAGCCAGGTCCACGATGTGCAGAGGAATGCCCTGAGCGTCGAATGGGGCAATCGTTTCCGCCAGCAGCGCTGTCTTGACTGCGGCGGCGATTATGGTAGCCCCATCACCGGTTCGAACCGGCGGCTGCATGACCGTAGTGTAGTCGTCCAAGGCGACCGGCAGTTGGGCCGCCAGTTCAAAAAGGAGGGCGGCCTTGATTTTCCGTCGGTCGCTGAATGGGAAAGTCAGCCGCCGCACTAAGGCGGAATTGCTGGGCAGACAGGCGGCTAGCCGGTCAGCAAAATGAAAATTGCCAGTCAGGAAATCACGCAGCCGAATCACCTGGTCCGCTGTTTCATCGTGAGGAATTTCCATAACCAAGACGACCGAGAGATTGCCCTGGTCGCGGGTGAGGACGGCCAGACGCAGGTTTTTGCGGTCGATATCTATGCCTATCAATCGTTTTATCATCGCAGTCAGTTTACCTTTAAAAATAAAAGTCTGTTGCCCTGTTTATCAACTTCGGCCTGGAGGCGTCGCTGACCGTCATTGATCACCGCCTTGGCCTCGATCCGGTAACGGCTGCTCTGTACGCCCAACGACCCAAGGTTGCCGAGGCTTTTCAGGGCGCTGTATGCTCCGACAGGGAGTACCAATTCAAGCTGTTCCAGACGCTCGATTGGCGTTTCCTGACGATACGTAATCAGGGTTTCTGCCACCTTGGCATCGATCAGAGGATCAAGGGATCTGAGCACCGCACCACTGGCGGTATTGATATTCACCGCCGTATGGTCATGCAGAGCAACATGCGGCAGAATCCTGCGCAGAACTTCCGGAGTAAACCCCTTGATCAGCGCCAATTCGTCGAGGGTATCCAGGCGACCGTGCTTGACCGGATACGGTTGCGGCAATCCCTTGTAATACGAGTCCTCTGCCCCTGCGACCGGGATATTAACCCCATCGGTGCGAATCACCTGGTACGGGGTATCGCCACTGTCCAACCAATCGATCAGATTGGCGGTCAACTCCGCTGGGTTACCGAGATTATCGAGATCCAGGGCTACAAAAAGCCGATAGAAACGATCGACCATCAGGGTGTTCGGCGTGTTTTCCTGGACCAGGGCATTGATCCCCAATTTGCCATCCTGATCGATAATGCGCACACTCACAGCACCGTCAGCAACCGGGTAATTGGTGACTCCCTGGGACCAAAGTTCGTCGAAACCATCGTAGTCATTACGGTCCTCCTGAAGGATCATGCGTCCGGCGGTGATGCCCCCCTTGGCCAAGTAGTAGGCCCGGGTGGTATCGCGAAAGGTTTCGGTCAGGCGCAGGTCGACCAAGGTGGAAAAAGCCAGTTCGGTCAGCAACGCGGTCAAAAGAGCAACGACGGCCAAGACCACCAGCAAAGCCATTCCCCGATTGTGCTTGGATCCTTTCATCTCATTGCACGCTGAGGTCCGGAATTTCAAAGGTCGTGGTAAAAGGAATCCGCCGTTGTTCATCCTGACCGACCACCAGGGAAACTTCCACCAGTTGCGGCAATCCACTCTGCCGGGCATCCCACTGCTCCAGCCAGCGACCTCCAGTGTAAAAGCGCAAAGACAGACTGGCAACATTGGGCGCCAGCCGCATCATCCGATCATCAACAGGTGCGGCGGCCGACTGCCGGGACTGCTCGGCACGCAGCAGCACCAGACTACCCGCATCCGCCTCCTGGTCCGGGGCAAGACGGTAACGGACCTCTGAAATTCCGCTGCCGGTGTCGCTTAACAGCGTCACTGCCGTGGTGGTCAGTTCCAGGAAGGGTTCGTTCTGGGCATTAACACCGCCGCGGAACATGGTTGTCTGATCGCCGGATCGGTAGTAGGCGCCATGCAGTTCCCGACCAAGGCGGTCGAAGACCACCCGCGCCAAGTGGTAGTCGGCACTGTCACTGTCGAGGCGCAGTTTAGCGGAATTCACCCCGCCGAAGATTCCATAGATCGCAGTCAGGACGATGGCCAACAGACTGACGGCCACCAGCACTTCGATCAGGGTAAAACCGCGCAGGCCGCATGGCGGCAAAGTATTAAAACAAGAACGAGGTGATATCGACACTCTCATTGCGCTCCTCCTTGCCCCAAAGTACCGTAACCGTGACCTTCTGCACCGCAGGCAGGGCTGTGCTGCTGACGACAATCCGCCAGTTGTAGTCGGTGAACGGTTCGGCAAACGTCCCAACACCATCGGCCAGTTTCGCCCCGCGGTTGCCTCGGGCTTTAAGTTCACTCTCCGCCATCTTCTGTTGAGCCAGCAAGGTCGCCTGGGTCAAATGCTGCAGGCGACTGTGCACCTCAATGGAGCGGTTGCCGAGGCTTAGCAACGCGATCATGGCAATACCGATGATCGCCAATGCGATCATGATTTCCAGCAGGGTAAAACCCCGTTTCCCAACAGCGTTAATGTATGTATCCCCCAGTTAGAGCGTCTTATAACCCCCGAAAATTTCACCGGTTCCGGTCAACGGCATGACATGCAAAGTCAGCGCGTTTCCGCTGCCATCCTCGAGATGCACGCTGGCCTCCTCGACCCAGCCGGCAGAATGAATCCGCACCGTCACCTCACCGGTGGTGAAAGTACCCCGGCCCGGCAGTTGCAGATCCCTAAACCGGACATCACCGGCCAGCTTGGTCTCCCGGCCAACTCCGGAAACAGTAACAACCTTACCGTCGGCTTCGAGAACCCGGGCGCTATAGGTGCCACGGTCCAGGTTGTAAATCAGGCGGTACTCTTTTCCGGTCAGGGCCGCCTCATTGAACAGGTACTTGATCGTGCCGTTCAGGCAACGGGCGGAATAACCCAGTTTACTGGTCCCGCTTCCACTGAACAACGGGATGGTGAGCAAGGAGAACAGGGCCAGCAGCGTGATCACCACCCCCAGCTCCAGCAGGGTGAACCCGGACTGACCAGGACGCTGTCTGACTCTCAATGAGTCGGCTGCAAATTCGTCCGTCCGTCCTCCCATCTCGCAGCTCCTTTTCGACCAGTATCCAAAGCTATTGCCTCTTACATGAAACGCTTTTCGCTTCGGCGCAAAAAGTCAGGCACCCTCCTACTCGAGTTCCCAGTTGTTGATATCCGCATCGAACCCTTCCCCCCCAGGCTCATTGTCGGCACCGTAACTGATCAGGTCAAAACTCACGCTGTGCATCCCAGGAGAAAGATAGATATACGGCTTGTTCCATGGGTCAATCGGAACTTTTTTCAGGTACCCTTCCTCTGGGTATCGGGTCGGAATGCGCCCGGTATCCGGCTTGGTGACCAACGCCTGGAGTCCCTGCTCAGTGGTGGGGAAAAATCCGTTGTCGAGTTTGAACATGCCCAGCGCTACCTCGATTCCCTTTATATCCACCTTGGCCTTGGTCACCTTGGCCATATCCGGACGGCTCAACAAACGCGGCACGATCACCGCCGCCAGGATTCCAAGAATCACCACGACCACCATGATTTCGATCAGGGTGAAACCACGGCAGGAACGATAATTTGGTGATGACATATTCAACTCTCCTTGCAATTGCCTGATGGCATGCTCAACACACCCGCATCGGTGCGTATTTTTTGATTTTCGCTATTTCAGCCGAACCCTTGGCTTGCCTGAAAAATCGGCAGCAGGATCGCCAGGACCGCAAAGCCGACCACCACGCCCATGAAGAGAATCATCAGCGGTTCAAGCAAGGAGAGCATGCCGGAGATCGATAGGTCGGTCTGGTGTTCGTAGGTATCGGCGACCCTAAACAGCATCTCTTCCAGTTTGCCGCTCTGCTCACCGGCGGCCGTCAGCTGGACCAGCATCGACGGAAAAACCGCTGTTTCCCGAAGCGCGACGGCCAAACTTCCCCCTTCTTGGACCCGCAGCTTGGCGGCTCCCACCGCCCGACTCAGCACGCGATTGGCCAACAGGGTGCGGGCAATATCAAGGGCCTTAAGCAGGGGAACGCCACTCTGCAACAGGGTCCCGAGGGTCCGGGCAAAACGAGTTGTCGCAATCAGCAGCAGCAGCCGGCCAAAAAGCGGCGCCTTGAGCAGCATTTGATCTATGCGCAAACGACCGGCCTCGGTACGCCAATAACGTTGCAAACCGATAAAACCAAATACCATTCCGAGGAGCAGCAGCCACCACCAGGCAAGCAGCAGATCGACTAGGTTGATCAACAGCAGGGTCGGCCAGGGCAAGGCCATTTTCATCTCCTGGAGCATGCGGGTGATCTTCGGGACCACGAACACGAACAGGAAGACAAGCACAGTGCTGCCGACCAGGGTCATCAGCACCGGGTAGGCTAGAGCAGCCTGAATCCGTGCCCGGGTCCGCCCCTGGCTCTCAAGAAAGTCGGCCAAGCGGTGCAGGGTCTTGTCGAGCGTACCGCTGTTTTCCCCAACCTGGACCATGTTGATAAACAAGTCGGGAAAAACCGTCCGATGCTTGGCCAACGACTCATGGAGCGAATTGCCCTGCATAACCTCTTCGCGGACATTGGCCAGAACCTGACCGATCATCGCCTGGTCGGACTGTTCGGCAACGCTGCCCAAGGCTGTATCAAGCGACAATCCGGCAACGAGCAAGGTGGCGAGCTGGCGGGTTGCCGAGGCAAGTTCTGCCGTCGAGCAGCGCTGCAAAAAGGATCGCAGATCCGACCAGCGACCACGCGCAGCTACAAGGGAGCTTTCCTGCAGTTTGGTCGGGAAGATCCCCTTTTCGCGCAACTGCTGGCGCACCGGGCCAAAGCCGGGGCCGTCGATTCGGCCGGAGACCTTGTGCCCCTGGTTGTCGAGGCCGGTGTATTCGAACAGCGACACTAGCTCTCCTCCTGAGTGACGCGCATCACTTCTTCAAGGGTGGTGATGCCCTGCAGCGCTTTGGCGAGGCCTGCAGCCCGCAGGGAGCGCATGCCCCGCTGTAAGGCAGCCTTCTTGATCGTGGCGGCATCCTTGTTCTGCAACACCAGTTCGCGCACCGTATCGTCCACCTTGAGCAGTTCATAGATGGCGACCCGACCCCAGTAACCGATCTGCATGCACTTGTCGCAGCCCGTGCCACGATAGAAGGTGGCCCCGGTCGGCAGAGGAATCTCCCCGGCGATCTCATGCAGCAGTTCCTCGGGAGGCTGGTGCGCTTTCTTGCAGTGGGGGCAGATGGTTCGCACCAAACGCTGGGCAATGATGCCGACGATACTTGAGGCGGCCAGAAACGGCTCGATCCCCATCTCCACCAGGCGGGTCAGCGCGCTGGCAGCGTCGTTGGTGTGCAGGGTCGAAAACACCATATGGCCGGTCAGGGCAGATTGCACGGCAATCTCGGCGGTTTCACGATCGCGGATTTCACCGACCATGATGATGTCCGGGTCTTGGCGCAGAATCGAGCGCAGGCCGTTGGCAAAGGTCAGGTTGATCTTCGGGTTGACCTGAATTTGGCCGACCCCAGGAAGCTGGTACTCGATGGGGTCCTCAACGGTGATGATGTTCTTCTCGCGATTATTCAGGCGGGTCAGAGCCGTATAGAGGGTGGTTGTTTTGCCGCTGCCAGTGGGGCCGGTGACCAGAAAAACCCCGTGATTCTTGTTGATCATCGCCTCGAATGGTTGCAGCAAATCGCTTTCCAAGCCGATCTCTTCGAGGGTCAGAATACCCGCTGCCTTGTCGAGCAGACGCAGGACCACACGTTCGCCAAAGGCCGTGGGCAGGGTCGAGACGCGGATGTCCATGTCGCGGCCACCCATACGCACGCGGAAACGGCCATCCTGCGGCAGACGTTTTTCCGCGATATCCAACTGGGCCATGATCTTGATGCGGGAGACGATCCCGGCGTGGGCCTTGAAAGTTGGCCGGAGAACTTCGTACAAGATTCCATCAACCCGGTAACGAACGATCAGTTCCCGTTCAAAGGGCTCGATATGGATATCGCTCGCCCTTTCCTTGAAACCTTGCGTGATCAGACTGTTGACGAAACGGATGATCGGAGCCTCGTCGGAACTGTCAAGCAGGTCACGGGGTTCGAGAGAAATGGCCAACTCATTGGCGCTGCCGCCATCGATCTCCTCGATCACGGCTCCGGTACTGCCGGCCTGTTTTTCATAGCCGCGATTGATGGCGCGCAGGATCTCCTCCGGGGTGGCGACACAGGGTTCGACCAGGGTTCCGGTCAGGGTGCTCAGGTCATTCAGCGGACGGGTGTCAAGGGGGTCGGCCACGGCCACCTGGAGAGATCCGTTCTGTTCTGCCAGGGGATAAATCCGGTATTCCTTGGCAAAGGCGATGGGAATCATCGCGAGCAAACCCTCGGCAACCGTTTCCTCGGGAATCGTCTCCAGATACGAGAGTTCGAACTGAACAGCCAGCGCCTTTGCCAGGATCGTGCTGTCCAGCACTTTCATCTTGATGAGGATTTGACCGAGGCGTTCACCGCCCAGCTCCTGTTCCGCCAGGGCCGCCTCAATCCGCTCCCCAGGCACGGTGAAGTCCTGCTGGAGTATTTCGCCAATCCGCCGCCAGTTCTGCATGATATCTTGCTTTTCAAAATGAGTTGCGATCATTCGTTGCCCAATTGGCCTGGCATCGTCGGGATCAGCGCCGGAGCCACGTTGCCTGGACCAGCTATGCTCTCCGCTCCTGCCGCGCTCTCGGTTAGAAGGGGATTTTTCCCTCCGATCCCATCAAAAAAATTATCCGGCAAGGCACTGCGAACTTTGTCGGTCAATGAATCACTGGCCGCCTTGTGGTTGCGACCGGTAACCTGGTCGAGATCGTTGGAATTCTTGATAATGGTCGGATTGATGAAGACCAGCAGGTTGGTCTTTGCTTTCTTGGTCGAAGTGTGCTTGAACAACCAGCCCAGCCCAGGGATATCACCCAGGATTGGCACCTTGGTGACCGAGTCGGTGACATTGGTATCGATCAGGCCACCGAGGACCACGGTTTTATGGTTTTCCACCAGGACCGTATTGCGCAGCACGCGCTTGGTGAAGGTCGGCCCGACCTGGTTGACGTCGCCGATGCTGGTTCCCGCGATACTGGTGATTTCCTGGTACACATTGAGGCGAACCAGATCGCCTTCGGTAATCTGCGGGGTAAAGCGCAGAATCAAAGCAACATCTTGGCGTTCGACAGAGACCCTCTGGGCCAAGCCGTTGCCGGAACCGACATCATTCAGCCGACCGGTGATAATCGGGACATTGGAGCCAACGATGATTTCGGCTTGTTCGTTATCGGAGGTAAGCAGGCGCGGAGCCGAAAGCAAGTTGACATCGGTATCGGTTTTCGACACATCAATCAGCACCGAAAGGGCCGGAACGGTAATCAGACTGCCATTCGGACCGGTGACGGAAATGGGGTTAAAAAAGCCGCCGGCCAGCATCCCGTCGATGGCCTTGGTCAGAAGATCAGGCGAACCGGGGATTGTCTGCTTCAGGGCATCCCCGATACCGACCGGGCCGGTATTTTGGTTACTGCTGCCGAAAATGAGGCCGTTACCGTTGACTGCCCCGGCGCCCTGTAGGGAGACCCCAAGGCGCTGGGTGGCATCCATGGAGAGTTCCAGAATCAGCGCCTCGACATAGACCTGTTTGCGCTTGATATCGAGCTTCTCAATGATTTGCTTGATCGTTTTGTAGTTATCCAGACTGGCATTGATGATCAATGAGTTGGTTGGCTTATCGGCCGTAATAGTCACTGGACCGACGGACAACGCCCCGGCGGATAGCGGCGCGGCGGATGGTTGCCCATTCGCCAGAGCCTCCTTTTTTGAATCCTTGGATCCAGTCTTGATACCGGTGAGGATTTCGTTGAGAGTCGCAGCCAAAGTGACCGCATCGGCATTTTCCAAATAACAAAGATTGATGTTGGAGCGGGTCCCGTCGATTTCCTGGTCCATCCGGGCAATCAGAGTCTTGACGATCACCATGTCCTCTCGGCTGGCCGTGACAATGACACACCGCCCTGCGGGATACGGGATGATCTTGGTAAGGACCTCATTTGCAAGGTTCGCTCCGGATGCAGCCCGACGCTTGGCAGGAGAGGTGGCATCAGGCTGGCTCATGGTCTCGTTGACGGCCTTGGCGAGGTCTTCCGCCTGGGAGTTCTTCAACATGATGATCTCAATCTCGTTTGCCACATTCGGCTGGTCAAGCTCGCGAATGATTTTGGCCAGCCGTTCGATATTGGCCCCCGTATCCGTAATAATCAGGCTGTTTCCCGGCGGATATGCAGCAACATTGGCGGTGGCCGGCATCAGTGGGAAGAGGACAGTCTGGGCAACGATGCCCACGTCGAGGTGCTTCAAGCGAAAAACCCGGGTGATGACCTGCTCGGTCGCCTTGCCCTTACCATTGACAAGGATCGGCAGGTTCGATTCTTTAGCACTCTTCAGCGGAACGATCTTGTTGGTATTGCCCGAAGGAACAACCGTGCACCCCTTGACGTTGAGAACCGTGAGAAACAGCTGGTAAGCTGCGTCCAGGGTCATGCTGTCCGGGGAGATGATCGTGGCCTTGCCCTGTACGGTCTCGTCATAGAGAAAGTTTTTCCCGGTCAGTTCGCTGATAGTCAGGATCAGCTCAGTGAGCTCCACATTCTTGAAATCGAGAGTAACCCGGCCATCCACGTCTGGCTTTGATTTACTCTGTGCAAAAGACTGGATGGGAACGAGACATAAAGCCAGAAACGTTATCCATACCAAGATTCGGGAGATAAGCTGGATACGCATGCGGAGAAAACTCCTATTGGATTTCATATGAAAAGCTCATCGGTTGATTATTGCGTTCGACGGCGAGGGTTATCTGACGCGCTTCGCGCAACTGCTGAACTATCTGCAGACCTTTTTCCGGGCTGTCCAGCTTGGTGTTGTTGACATTGATAACCACATCACCTATTTTCAGACCCAACTGGCCCAAAACCGATGACGAATCGATGCGCTGGATCACAAAGCCAGCAATCTTACCTGCCTGGGTGCGCGGTTGCATCTGGACAAGGCGCATTTGAGCGGCGAAATTATCCCGTACCGACTCCCCCATGTTGCGAGAGATCAGCCAGCGATTTTTGCCGACGTTTTTGACATCCCCACCGGCCCCCCTCTCAGTCCCTGCCTTGAGAGGCGTGGCGGCGGTCGAGAGAGGCGCCTTCTCCTGTAGCATCAAAGTCGTCAGGCTCTGGTCCCGATTCCTAATCTGTACCTGGTTACGGAGGATTTGTTCGACAGTCCCGTCGCCGGGAACCTTGTCGCCAAGATGATAAAAATTCAGTTCGTTGTTGCCTTCAAGCAGGGCTTGGGAACGTCCGGCTGCGACCACCGTGCCGATAAGTTTGAGTTCGGCACGGACTGCGGCAACCGAGGTATCATCCTTGCTTGTCAAGGTCATGGTCGCAGTGGCAGATCGGCTGTTTGCATCGAAAATATTATTCTGCAAAATCAGGTTCAGACCGACTTCCGTGTTTTCCTGCGGTTTAATCACGACTGCGTGACTGCGGGGAGGAGCGGCCATGATTTTCGAACGCAGGTTCATCTGCACAACGGTGTTGATCAAATGCCCGCCGGCAAGTCCGAGAAGCATGAGCAGGGCCAGAAAGATCGGCTTGTAAAAGCTGTGTAAAACATTCAGCATGTCAAATCCCGTGGCCAGTTGAGTCGCAACGATATAGCCTCCAACCCTTAATACAGGGAATGAGATGCATCGATTTTCTTAGACTGAGAAAGATCGGGGTGTTTTTCTAACCACCATTTACAACCCTGCCAACGGTCCGGAAAAACCCAAAACCCGTCGGAACGGGTTTTGGGTTACCGCAAACTCCGCTACTATTTTACAACCAGATCGTTTTTCACATCTTTGACACCCTCAACCCGGCGGGCAACTTCTCCTGCCTTTGTAACGCTCTGATGTGAATCGACAAAGCCACTTAACTGAACCACCCCTTTGTACGTCTTCACATTGATCTGCAAACTTTTCAGTTTGTCTTCCTCTAAAATCCCGGCTTTCACCCTGGTTGTGATAACAGAGTCATCAATATACTGGCCGGAACTTTCGTGTTTTTGGGTGGATGCACACCCTATGAATGCAGTTATCAACCCGACACAGACCAACAAACTAACAATGTGATGTAGTTTTTTCATGACACTTCTCCTTCTGTTGTTTGTTTATAAACAATTCCATCTTCTTTTACCGATTGTTCTCGGCCCTTATTCCTTTATCCCGTTTTCTGGTGCATGCCTTACTGCCGAAAACAGAGGTATTTCCTAAGATACGGATTTGAGCCCAGGGATTTTCTTTCAGTATCCGGAGATTATTTGCTTAAAATTTTCTTCGCTTCCGGCTTAAGGGCAGCTCGATCGAAATCAAAATGGATGTCATCAAAATCAATAACGAGACCCCTCGGCTCACCCGGCGATGAAACAATCTTCTCTTGAGCCACCGGAACAAGCTTTTCCGTGCCGCCAAAGGCAAAGGTTATCCCTGCCATGGCCCCCACATTATGGTAGGTATCCTGCATAACCTCGGTAACCATATAATCCCGGACATCGACCATGAGTCCGATATTATCCGTCATCGCATATTTCACTCCCGCGCCAACATTAAAAGCAGCCATGCCCTTATCCAATATCCTGGGACTGTAGTGTGCTCCGTCCAAACCGACGACGACAAAGGGGGTAAATTTACTGTCAGGCATAAAATGATAGACGGCATCGATATGATAAAAAATAAGATTCGCTCCATCCGTGGAACTTCCGAACTGCGCTTGCGTAAGATCTGTTCTTGTCTTGTCATCAACCCGAGTTTCGATAAATTCCACCGCAGATTCAATGCCGAAATGTTTGCTAAAATTGTAGCCGACTCGCCCGCCAAACAAGGAGCTGGTCTTCAGGTTCTGATCGTTTTCGAAAAAGTTGCACCCCACGAAAGGGTTCACTCCAAATGACTCTGCCCGTATTTCTGCGCGAGCATGGACAGAAGAAAAAAGAACAAAAACCCCCGCCATCAGAAGTGCTGGATATATTGATTTCATTATCCAATCCCCTTAACTCGTCTCGCGCATTGCTTTGCTCTTTCAATCTTTTTAAAAAAGCGGCAGGAAGCCCGCACTGTTATGCGGGCTTCCTGTGTGGCCTTTGCTTACTTCACACGACGCTTGGCCGTAATTTGCTCGATCTCCACCCGACGATTGGGCGCCAGACAGGTGATCAAGGCATTATTTTTCATACCCTTGCAGCCAGCGATCGGGCTTGCCTTGCCCTTGCCTTTTGTCATCAGTCGCTCCGATTTTACTCCCTTGCCTACCAGATATTTTTTTACCGCGACCGCACGGCGCTCTGATAATTTCTGGTTGTATTTGTCGGGGCCAATACGATCGGTGTAGCCGACAATAAGGACGTCATCTATCGTGCTGTCGTTCATGAGAACATTGGCGATTTCGTCCAGCTTCGGTTGCGACTTCCGCAATTCAGCCCTGTCAAACGCAAATAGCTCTGTTACCGAAAGGGTATATTTTTGAAAACGCGGAGCCGGGGGCGGGACCACTACTGGGACAGGGGCTGGAGCAGGAACAGGCTCCGCCACCTTTGCTTTAGCAACAGGCTCCGGTGCCGGTTCCTCCGCGCGCGCGACGGCGGGGGGAGGTGTTTTCCCGCCGAACCGATAAACCAGGCCGACCGAGATAAGATCTATATCGCCATCGTTGCCAACGGCATCGTTGATCCGGTAGCGTTCCGCCTCAGCGCGCATGGCGAGAGCGTCATTGAAAGCGTACTGAAGTCCCAAGCCGAATTTGTAATTAGTATCGCGCTTGGTGGGATTGGGATTGAGCGCTGTGAGGGATCCACCCCCGACAAAGGAGTCTTCGGTTTTAGCGTAGTTCGCTCCAACCCGGCCAAAGGCGGAAAATTTTTCGGTAATGGGCAAAATACCGACCACATCGAGATTCACACCTCTGACTTTGATATTACCGCTCAAAGTTCCCGTAGGCACCCCGGTTGAAGTAAAATCAAACTTTCCCAAATCGAAATAGCCGCCTTCAACGGCAAGATACTTGTTGAACTGGTAGCCGCCAAACAGCTTAAAGCCGAGATCATGGTTGTCATCTTCGAACCCGGTTGTGGTAAAGCCTGCTCCCGTCAGGGCGTTGGTAATTCTGTCCTCGTCGATTCGCGCGCGCGATTGGCCGATGTTGCCACCGACGTACACGCCCGACGAATCATCGGCCTTTGCAAATGGAGTGGCAATTGCAGTGAGTGCCACCAAACCTAGTGTTACTGAGGCTCTTACATATTTCATAGTTCCCTCCTGAAGAATTTTAAAACTCCTCGCATGTTGCAACTGCAAGATGCAAAATATTTGTCAATCCATTCTGCCTCCATGATCACATTATCTTGAACAAGCCAAGATCGGCAGAAGGGACGTTGTTCATACCGTAGCTTACGGAGCAGGCACGTTAACCGTATTGGTGTCCAAAGCAATCGTGCCAGCAGTGATCGCCCCGGCCAATATCCTGCCGTTTATCACGGTACCAGTCTGACCAGTGGCATCTCTACCGGCCACTATGGTTCCATAGAAGATCGTACCCACGCCAATAGTCACATCAGAAGTAGGAACCCAAAACACGTTCTTGGCCTGAGCGCCGTTAGCCAGCGAAACACTGGCTCCCGTGGTCAGCGAGGAACCGATCTGGAAGACCCAGACGGCATTCGCGTTGCCCCCTGCGTTGAGCGTGAGAGGTGTCGAAACCAGCATCGTGCTGCCAGATGTATAGGTGCCCGGGGGAATACCTGTGGGATATAATGCGCCCAGGTCCGCACCAGCAGATATGGTTGTTCCCGGCGCCAGGCCCTTGGCAAAGTTATATGCGACCAACATGTCGGCCCTCGCCTGCGCAGACACTGTATCATTAACGTGTATCGTGCCGTTCACCACTCC
>JAPLJG010000059.1 GCA_026388735.1 Deltaproteobacteria bacterium | reverse complement strand
AGGCCTCAACAACAAGGCAAAAGTCATCATCCATAAGGCCTACGGTTTCAAAACAGCGACAAACTATATCAGAAATCTTTATCACTGCATGGCGAATCTGCCATTACCGAGAACCATGCATACATTTGCGTGACGAACCACTTTTGAAAAGGATGGCCTCCGCGTCACCTTCCATCGTCCGCATCCAGACAAGGCCGCGCTCCGGTATCGGGTAAAGGATGCCCGTAACTTTCTCACAGAATTGAAGGTGAAACCATGAACGGAATGACATACAAAGGCTACGCCGCTCGTGTTGAGTTTGACGCCGAAGACCACATTTTTGTCGGCCATATCATCGGTATCCGAGATATTGTCGGCTTCCATGGAGAAACGGTGAGCGAATTGGAAAACTCTTTCCAGGAAGCGGTCGATGGCTACCTGTCCTCCTGTGAAGCGCTTGGCCAGCGGCCAAACAAACCGTACTCCGGCAAGCTCCTTATTCGCGTCAGCGCCGAAATCCACGCGGCTGTTGCCGCCTCCGCGGAAGCAGCCGGAAAAAGCCTGAACCAATGGGCCGCCGAAACGCTGAACAAAGCCGCTCACGCCTAGTCTTCCTGCGGTCCGATGGCTTGAGGCAAGACGACATATTGCGAGGGAATCAAGGATGATGCTGACAAGAAATTGGAAGATGGAGCCTTCCGAGGTTTTTGCCCAGGGGCCTGTGGTGCCGGTCATGGTGATCAAGGATCTTGACCATGCGGTGCCGTTGGCCCGCGCGCTGGTGGCTGGCGGGATCAGGGTGCTGGAGATTACCCTACGGACCCCTGTTGCTGTTGAGGCTATTCGGGAGATCGCCCGTGCGGTGCCGGAGGCGGTGGTGGGGGCCGGGACCGTGACCACGGCGGAGGATCTTGCGGCGGTGAGCGAGGCCGGGGCGGTTTTTGCCATTAGCCCTGGGCTTACTCCAGAGTTGCTGGACGCTGCCAATCAGGGGGGTATTGCCCTGATCCCTGGGATTGCCACGATTTCCGAGCTGATGACCGGTCTGCGCCGGGGGTACAGCCATTTTAAGTTCTTTCCGGCGGAGGCTGCGGGCGGTATCCCCATGCTCAAGGCTATTGCTGGGCCGTTTCCCAAGGTGGTTTTTTGTCCGACTGGTGGGATTGGTTTGGGGAATTACTGTGAGTATTTGGCGTTGGGGAATGTGGCTTGTGTGGGTGGTTCTTGGGTTGCGCCGCCTGAGGCGGTGGCTCAGGGGGATTGGGGGCGAATTAGTCAATTAGCCCGCGAGGCTGTTGAGGGGGCGGGGAAATAGCGTTTCTCTCTCGTATTCTCTTCTGTTCATTTCTTTGCTTGCCCAAAGAAACGAACCAAAGAAAAGGCCCCCTGTGTCTCTTGTCCCGCCTTTGGCGGGATGCCCTGTGCTCCTCGATGCTGCCGGGGCTTTGCAAACTCGGCTGCGCCTCAAACAGTGCAAAGCCCTTTTTCGGCAGCCTCTGCGGTGCTCGGCTGCGTGCCAATGGGATTTTTGCACTTCCTTTCATAGTCACCCCGGCGGAAGCCGGGGTCCAGAAGCTCGTGGGTGCTGGATTCCGGCTTCCGCCGGAATGACAGAGGATCCGCTCAACCGTTACAGACTCAACGCCACCTCTCCGTTGCTTAGCGATTCCCGCAGTTCCGCTACTTCCGCATTTTCCAGGTAATCGTCAAAATCCATCCTCTTGTCGATGATCCCGTTGGGGAGGATTTCGATGATCCGGTTTGCGGTGGAGGACACCATTTGGTGGTCGTGGGTGGCGAAGAGGATCACCTCCGGGAAGGCGATGAGCCCGTTGTTTAAGGCGGTGATCGATTCCAGGTCCAGATGGTTGGTGGGTTCGTCCAGGATCAGGGCGTTGGCCCCGGTGAGCATCATCCGGGAGAGCATGCAGCGCACCTTCTCGCCGCCCGAGAGTACGCTGGTTTTTTTCAGGGCCTCTTCTCCGGAGAAGAGCATCTTGCCTAAAAATCCTCGGGCAAAGTTTTCCCCCTCGCTGGGCGGGGTGTACTGGCTCAGCCACTCCACCAGGGTCATCTCCTTGTCGAAGAATGCGCTGTTTTCCTTGGGGAAGTAAGAAGTGGACATGGTGATCCCCCAGCGGAAGCTGCCGCGATCCGGGGTCATCCCTTCGGTGAGGATTTCAAAAAGGGTGGTCTTGGGCACGGAGTTGGCGCCGATGAAGGCGATTTTGTCGCCCTTGTGGACCGTGAGGTTGAAGTCGTTTAGGACTGTGACCCCGTCCAGTTCCTTGCCCAGGCCGATCACCTCCAGAATGATGTCGCCGCAGGGCCGTTCGGGTTTGAAGACCACGAAGGGGTATTTGCGCGACGAGGAGGGCATGTCCTCGATGGTGAGTTTGTCCAGCAGCTTTTTGCGCGAGGTGGCCTGCTTGGCCTTGGAGGCGTTGGAGGAAAAGCGCTGGATGAAGTCGGTGAGTTCCTTGGCCTTGGCCGTGGTCTTCTTGTTTTCGTCCTGCTTCTGTTTGACGAAGAGCTGGCTGGCCTGGTACCAGAAATCGTAGTTGCCCACGTAGACCCGGATCTCGCCAAAGTCGATGTCGGCGATATGGGTGCAGGCCTGGTTCAGGAAATGGCGGTCATGGGAAACGATGATCACCGTGTTCTGGAAACGGAAGAGAAAATCCTCCAGCCAGGTGATGGACTTGAGGTCCAGATGGTTGGTGGGCTCGTCCAGTAGCAGCACGTCCGGGTTGCCGAACAGGGCCTGGGCGAGCAGCACCCGTACCTTGTCGCCGCCTTCCAGCTCCTTCATCTTCTTTTCGCGGAACTCCTCGGGGATGCCGAGGCCCTTGAGCAAAACGGCGGCCTCGGATTCCACCTCGTAACCGTTCATCTCGGCAAACTCCGCCTCCAGATCCCCGGCCCGGATGCCGTCCGCTTCGCTGAGCTCCGCCTTGGCGTAGAGCGCCTCCCGCTCGTGCATCAGCTCGTAGAGCCGCTTATGTCCCATGACCACCGTGTCGAATACGGTTTCCTCGTCAAAGGCGAAATGGTCCTGGCGCAACATCGCGATCCGTTCCCTGGGCCCGACCACGATCTCTCCCTTGTCCGGGTCTTTTTCTCCGGCCAGGATCTTGAGGAAGGTGGATTTGCCGGAGCCGTTGGCGCCGATGAGGCCGTAGCAGTTGCCTGGGGCGAACTTGATGTTGACGTCCTTGAAGATAATCCTTTTCCCGTAGGAGAGGGCGATATTGACTGCGGTGATCATGATGGTTCCTTGGGTTCAATGAAAAAAAACAGGGGTGCGTTTCCGGCTGCCTCGACGGAGATGAGGAGCGCTGGCGATTGTAAGCCGCATAGTATACGCGATATGGAGGATAATGACAATGGCAGTTGCACGATAACGATACGAATATGGGTGTTTTTTGGGGATGGAAGCAGTTGCGGTCTTGCAAGCGATGCCGTTCACGCTGAGCCGGTGAGCCCAGCGAGTTCTCGGGGCGGCAGGCCTATGGATGTCTGCGGATTCCCCTTGACAGTGCAGGAGAATTTTTTGTATTATTTCACGATGATCCAGCCTGGGACAGGTGTTTTTTAAAGGGGTGCAGCGCCGCTGCCAAAGCAGGTGACGGACGGTGTCTATTCCCTTAAATCTCCCAACAGGCTTACCCTGTTCCCCTTCTGCCGACTACGGACCCAGAGAGCGCAGTGACTACCTTGCCAACCACCCCCATGCAGAAATGGCTTTTTCGCGGTGCCGGGCTTTTGCTCGCCGCCACCATCGGAGCCCTAGGTTTTTACATCTTTTGCTCCTACCAGGCGTTTTTCAACTCCGACGCCGCCATTGCCAATATCTTGGCGGAAGAAATCGTCCGCTCCGGAGAATTTTTTCCGAAAACCTGGTGGTATGTCAACAATGATCTCTGGGTGTTTTACAAGCATCTGCTGCTGATCCCGTGGGTCATGGCTGGGGAAAACGGTTTCTTTGCCCATGGGGTTTCCGTTTCTCTGGTGATTGGTATCACCATGACCTTGCTGGCGCTACTTTTGAGGGCGCTGGGGCTTTCACGAACAGCAGCGGTGATGGGGTGCGTCATCATCGGCCTTGGGTATTCCCCCATGTATCTGCGGGAGGTTTATGGCGAGGCCGCCTACACCTGGTATTTTGCCTTTATCCTCTCTTTTCTTTTCCTCTGGTTCCGCGCCAATCGACCGGATTCCGGAAGGTTTGCGAGGCCAGCCCTGTTTGTCCTCCTGCTCGTCTTGCTGTATCTGGTGGTGATCGAGAATCCGGTGCGTTTTCTGGTGTACTACATAGCGCCGTTTTTCGGCGCTTTTCTGGCGCTTCTCTATGCGGAGCGAGACGTCTTGGTCGGGGGCGGAAAAGGTGCCTGGCAGACGGCGCTTTTTTTCAAAATCATTCCTGCGGCAGCCATTATCGCAGTACTTCTGCTGGCCGCGCTCTCCCACAAGCTGCTGTTCGCCGGACTCCACCTTGCCGGAGGCGCCAACAATGCGCTGCTGGTTCCGCTCCAGGATTTGCCTTTTCACATTGCCTATTCGCTGCTGGGGCTGCTGAATTTTATCGGTGCGGAGTGGGGAAACAAGGTGGTGCTGGCCTCGGCGGAGGGGGTGCTTTCCCTGCTGAAGCTGGGGCTCTATCCCGTGGCTCTGGCTCTGCCTGCCTATTATGCTAGGCGGAATTTTCAGCGCATGGACCAGGGGCAGAGGTATTTCTTGTTGCTCTCCTACCTTGGCTTTGCCCTGATCTTTTTTCTCTACTCGGTGAGCACCCTGCACGAAGGCGCCTATGCCGCCCGCAACAACATCCGCTACATCATCCCCTATCTGATGATGATCCTGGTCTGCCCGGTGGTGGTGTGGCGCTTTTTCCCGCCGGTTGCCAAGGCGGTGCTGGTCGCGTCCTTTGTGCTCGCCCTCGGCGGCACCTGGAAAAATATCTCCCCCGAGGGCTGGCAGGATACGGCCAAGGCCCGGGCCGATTTAGTCTCCACCTTGGAAAACCGTGGGCTTACTTACGGTTATGCCCCCTACTGGGACTCGCATATCTACACCGTGTTCAGCAAGGGTGCGGTGGCCATCCGTCCCGTTGACATCGACTGGCGTGGGCTCGGCCTGTGCCTCTGGCTTTCCAGCGACCGCTGGTATGAAAAGGATGCGGCACTTGGTAAGGTGTTCTTTCTGGTGCCCAACGACAAGCTCGACAACTGGAACACCGGCCTGAAGCAACGCGCCATGCCCAAGGCCGCCGAGGAATTTCCCCTTGGCGCCTACACGGTGTTTGTCTTTGCCGAAAACCCGATCCGCCTGCTCGGAGAAGAACGATGCTCCCTGAAAGACCGATGAGTTCCATGGATATCCCCACATCCCGCCGCACCGCGCAGGAGGCATAGCAATGGCTGCCCCGGTAAAAATCAGTGTTGTCTCGCCTGTCTATGGCTGCAGGGAGTGTCTGGGTGCGCTCTGCGAAAGGGTTGCCGCCACCCTTGCCCCCATCACCGATGACTTTGAGATTATCTTGGTCAACGATGCCTGCCCCCAAGGCTCTTGGGAGCACATCCAGGCCCTTGCCCGGCAGGATAGCAGGATCAAGGGCCTCAATTTCTCGCGCAATTTCGGCCAGCACTACGCCATTACCGCCGGGTTGGACCATGCCCAGGGCGACTGGGTGGTGGTGATGGATTGCGACCTGCAGGACAAACCCGAGGAGATCGCCAAACTCTACGCCAAGGCCATGGAAGGCTACGACATCGTGTTCGGACAGCGGGTGGAGCGGCAGGACAGCTTTTTCAAGAAGCTCGCCTCCCGGATGTTTTATGGGGTGCTGGAGTATTTCACCGACACGGAGCACGACAGCACCATCGCCAATTTCGGCATTTTTTCGCGGCAGGTGATTGCCACGGTCAATCGCTACCGGGAACAGAACCGCTCCTTTCCGCTGTTTGTCAAGATCGCCGGCTTCAGGCGAACCCAGATTCCGGTGCAGCATGACGACCGGTTGTACGGCAAATCGTCCTATAATTTTGCCAAGCTGATCAATCTCGCCATCGACTCCATCGTGGCCCACTCCAACAAGCCGCTGCGGCTCTTCATCCAGTTCGGCTTTTTTATTGCCCTGGGCAGCATGGCGTATGCGGCCTGGCTGTTTTTGAGTTATTTTCTTTACGGCGACATTGCCGAGGGCTGGACCAGCCTGATGGTCTCGATGTTTTTCATGTTCGGCCTTCTCTTCGGCATCCTGGGGATTTTGGGCCTGTACATCGGCAAGATCTTTGACGAGGTCAAGGGCCGACCGCTTTACATCATCCAGGAAGCCATCAATATCGAGCCAAATCCATGAAGAAGATCGCCATCCTCCAGTCCAACTATATCCCCTGGAAGGGGTATTTCGATATCATCCGCAGCGTTGACGAGTTTGTGCTCTACGATGACATGCAGTACACCAAGAACGACTGGCGCAACCGCAACAAGATCAAAACCAGAGAAGGCCTTGTGTGGCTGACCATTCCCGTACGGCAGGAGACCCTGAACCAGACGATCCGGGAGACCAAAATCAGCAACCCTGTCTGGCACAAGCAGCACTGGAAGACCTTGGCCCAGAACTACGCCAAGGCCGCGCATTTCAAGGAGTACAAGGATGCCTTTGAGGAGCTGTACCTCACGGCCACCGAGGAATACTTAAGCGAGATAAACCGTAAGTTTCTGACGGCCATCAATGCGATGCTGGGCATCACCACCATCATCCGCTGCTCCAGCGAATTTACCTTGGCGCCGGGCAAGAGCGAACGGCTCCTGGAGCTCTGCCAGAAACTGGGGGCCACCACCTACCTGAGCGGCCCTGCTGCCAGTGACTATCTCGATGTCCCGATCTTCACCGCCGCAGGAATAGAGGTTGAATGGATGGATTACAGCGGCTACCCGGAATACACCCAGCTCTTTGGGCCCTTTGAGCACGGGGTGAGCATTGTGGATCTGCTGTTTAATGAGGGCACAAACGCCATTAATTTCATGAAGCGAGTACAACGATGATCCCCTTCAACAAGCCCCCGCACACCGGCAACGAAGAGCAGTACGTCCTTGAGGCCATGAAGAGCCCGCAAATCTCCGGCGACGGCCCGTTCGGCAAGCGCTGCCAGCGCTGGTTCGAAGAGCAGCTCGGCTGTCGGAAAACCCTGCTCACCCCTTCCTGCACCCATGCCCTGGAGATGGCCGCGATCCTGATCGGCATCGAGCCCGGCGATGAGGTGATCATGCCCAGCTACACCTTTGTCAGCACGGCCAACGCCTTTGCCCTGCGCGGGGCGCGCATCGTTTTTGTCGATATCCGCCCGGACACGATGAATATCGATGAAACCCGGATCGAAGCGGCGATCACCCCGCAGACCAAGGCCATTGTTCCGGTGCATTATGCCGGGGTGGGCTGCGAGATGGACGCCATCATGCTGCTCGCCGAAAAATACGGTCTGTTCGTCATCGAGGATGCGGCCCAGGGCATGATGAGCCGTTACAAGGGCAGGCCGCTGGGGACCATCGGCCATCTCGGCACCTACAGTTTCCATGAGACCAAAAACTACACCAGCGGCGGCGAGGGCGGGTTGCTGATCATCAACGACAGCCGTTTTGCCGAGCGGGCCGAGATCATCCGCGAAAAAGGCACCAACCGCAGCCAGTTTTTCCGCGGCATGGTGGACAAGTACAGTTGGGTGGACATCGGCAGCAGCTATCTGCCTTCCGAGCTTCAGTCGGCGTACCTCTGGGGGCAGTTGGAGATGGCTGAGGCCATCAACGCCGAGCGCCTCAAAAGCTGGCTGGCCTACCGCGACAAACTTGCGCCCCTTGCCGCAGCTGGGGTCATCGAGCTGCCCGTGGTCACGGAAACTTGCCAGCACAATGCCCACATGTTCTATCTCAAGGTCAAGGATCTGGAGGAGCGCACCGCGCTGCTGGAGCATTTCAAAAAGGCTGTCATCTGGGCGGTGTTCCACTATGTGCCGCTGCACAGCGCGGTGGCCGGCTTGAAATACGGGCGTTTTTCCGGCAGGGATATCTACACCACCAAGGAAAGCGAACGGCTCATCCGTCTGCCGCTGTATTACGGCATTACCGAGGCGGAGATCGACACGGTCTGTGAAACAATCAGAAAATGGAGCGGGGAAAACTGATGGCGCATCTCTATATTTTCGGCACGATACTCTTCACGGTCTACGGTCAGTTGATCATCAAGTGGCGGATACCATTTCACGGGGCCTTGCCCGCTGAGATGTTCCCCAAGCTGATCTTTTTGCTCAAGCTGTTTTTCGACCCCTTCATCATGAGCGGCTTTGTCGCGGCCTTTTTGGCCTCGCTCTGCTGGATGGCGGCCATGACCGCCTTTGATCTCAGCTATGCCTACCCGTTCATGGGCCTCAACTTTGTCTTGGTCTTTTTGGCTTCCGCAATCTTGCTCAGCGAACAGGTCACCATGTACAAGGTGGTCGGCCTGATCCTTATCGTGCTGGGGATTCTCATCTCAAGCAGGGGCTGATTCTTAGCTCCATTGCGCCCTTCCCTCAATTTTTCCCTTTCCCTATTGCGGAGCCGGATCCCGATTGTAGATATCGCGCCGGAACTGGATGATGCCTTCATGGTCAACCCAGGCGGTCATGTAAGCGATATGAACGGCGATGGGCAAGGGGATGGTCACGCTCTGCGTTTTTTCGCGGGAGAGCGCGGCGGTTAAGGCATCCATGGAACCCAGGGGGGTGCCTTGCAGAAGATACGCAGCCAGATCCAGAGGCCTTGCCAGGCGGATGCAGCCGGAGCTGAAGGTGCGTGAGTCTTGCTGGAACAGCGCCTGGGCCGGGGTGTCGTGCAGGTAGACATCGTAGGGGTTGGGAAAGAGGAACTTCACGCGGCCAAGGGCATTGGCTGGTCCGGGGTCCTGACGAAGCCGGTAAGGAAAGCGCGCCGGGGAAAGATTTGCCCAGGCGATGGTGGCCGGGTCAATCTCCGCGTTGGTCGTCCAGTCCCGCAATACCCGGAGGTGCAACTGGTTCAGGTAGCCTGGATTTTTTTGGATCTTCGGAAGAAGATCCTTGGTGGCGATGCTGCGCGGCACCTCCCAGCTTGGATTGAGAACCAGAGTAGAGATGCAGCCATTGAACACCGGGGTTTGCCGGTAGGTCTTGCCGACAATCACCGGCATGGAGAGCCGGAGTTTGCCATCCTCGTACAGCTTGAGGGTGAAGTCGGCGATGTTCACCAGAATATGGCGCCGCTCCAGAAGAGACGGCAGCGGCTGGCAGCGTTCGAGGCTTGCGGCGAGTTGCCGGATGCGTTCGCTGATGGGTACGTTGAGCTCGGTCAGGGTTCTGGGCCCGACAGTGCCATCGGCGGTGAGGCCATGGCGGGTCTGGAATCTCTGCACCGCCTCCTTGAGGGTCCCGTCGAAAAAATATCCCTGGTCATCGGTCGGCGTAGCCAGATCGGCGCTTATGACAAGGCGTTCTCGCAGGAGGGGGATGCGTTCATCCATCTCGCCTTCGTGTAGGGTGGGGCCGACAGGAATTTGGGGCCAGCCACCTTGCGCGGCAAGTTGCCGATACTGGGAAAGGGCCTTCTCCAGCGCGGGCAGCAGGCAGAGCTCTCCTCTTGTCGAGGGAACTTCCGGTGCTGCCATTGCGGGAACAGGAAGCAGGGCAATGACAAGCGCGCAGCAGAAAAAGCGGAAGAGGTGCAAGGCCAGGGACATGGGGGCAGATAATTTTTTCGGACAGACTACCAAGTGCGGAATGCTCCTGAATCAATATGGACGAAATCTTCGCTTGGGTAATAACCAACGCCGCCAATACGGAAGGAGAGGGCGGTCCGCTGGAGGGTGGGTAGGGCCGTGCCTGGGATGCGGATGTCCAGGGCGCGGCCTTCCATGTGTAAGCTGTGTTTCGCCACCTTGTGCCCCTGGCTGATAAGGTAATCGTTGTATTTCGGTGAGCGAAAGCCGGAGATGATATGGATCTCATTGTTGCAGCCCAGTTGGGTGTTCACCAGGTCGAGAAAATCCAAAGTCTGGGGATCAATGGGGTGCTGCTCGTTTGTGTAGTGGCAGCGCAGCAGCCAATTCAGCTCGTTGATGGCCTGGGCATTGTACTGGCCGTCCGGGTTGCGATAGGTGGTGTTGATTTTTTCGCCGGTATGGATGTTGTACAGATTCAGCCGGCCCGACGGCTGCTTTTCCGTGGGGAAATTGGCCCGTGCCTTTCCGGGGTGGAGCAAAGCAAGGGTCGTCAGCAGCGAGGCTTTGAGGAAAGAGCGTCGGCTGTTGGGAAGATGCATGGAACGATTCTCCTGGTTTGTTGGGGTATGGCTTGTGCGGTTGCAGAGGGTGTTTGCGCGGCAAGCTAATCGAAATTTTTCGTATTTTAACCGTATTTGCCTGGAATTGCCCATTTTTTTCAAAACACGCGGGGCGGGTGGGGCTGTTCTGCGGAATTTTTGCTAAAAATCGGTAACCAGCCAAATTGTGACGCAATGTTTTTTGTGGGCAGAGATAATCTCGGGGGATGGCGTGCCGAACCGTTGCGCCGTGGGGAATGAAGTCTTTTAGGCGCTTGGCGCTGCCTCGCGTTTATCCAGCATGGTCAGCAGGGTCACCGCATTCTCAAAATGGTAGTCTTTCATTTCGACAAGTCGGGCCGCATGGGTGGAGTGGAGTGATTCGTCTCCAGGCGCAAGCTGCAAGGCGCGTTCATAGTAGAGCTTGGCCCGGTCAAACTCCTTTCGCCGTCTACAGACAATGCCCATCTGGTTTAAAAGAATAATGTCCTCCATGTTGCTGTTCATGTTCCGCTGCATGATCATCTCGGCTTCTGCATCCATGCCGCAGTCCAGGCAGGCCTCGATATACTTATCTGGGAGTTGAACTTCTTTTCTGGAGAGCTTAAGCGCCGTGGCCAGGGAGGATCGTGCTTCATCGGGGTTGCCCAAGGTACTGAGCTGCACGGCAAGATCCATATGACGATCCGGGGAGTTGGGAGAGATTTCGATCGCTTTTTGGAGCACGGCCATGGCTTTGGCGTGATCACCCTTGTGTCGATAAACCCGGGCAAGCCCGTCCAGGGAGTTGACATAGAGATCGTTGCTACAGTCCTTGCAACGCTTGTAATTTTCCTCGGCTTCGTCCATCCTGCCGATTTTTTCCTGTACCTGGGCAAGGTGGAAATAGGTGGCGGACTGCCCGGGTTGGAGGTTTCTGGCCTCTGCCAGGGATTGGATGGCAAGCTCAAGCCGTCCCTGGCGCAGGAATTTTTTCCCCAGATACAGGGCGCGGTGGTACGGGTCAGGATCGTAAGCTTTTTTGAGGGCAGAGTAAATTTTGGGCCTCAGTACAGCCTCGGTGACGGGCTTGACCAAATAGGCGTCGATGTGTTCTTCGGTCACGGACATGATTTTGTCGAGGTCGTCAACACAGGTGACCATGATGAACGGCATGTTCCAGTATTCTTCCGAAGTTCTGATGCGCTGGAGTAGTTGCAGGCCATCCTCTTCCGGCATGATCATATCCGAGAGGACGAGGTCGATCCGGGGCATGGGCGTGTTGATTTTTTCCCATGCTTCCTTACCGTTTCGAGCCGTGACGACATTCTGGTAGCCTATGTTGGTCAGCATATTGGTAATCATTTTGAGCATGGAGATGTTGTCTTCGACAACCAGCAATGTGTAGTCGTTTTGATTCAAACCAACTCCTTCAGTCGAGATACGATTCTATAATTGCCATAAGGGAATCCCCCATCTTTTCTGGTGGCAACTCATGGTGTCGTCAGGATGTGGTTAAAAAAACAAACATTCCAAGACCGGGAAGGACCACGGGTAACCGTGCTCGCCAGTTCATGAGCATCCTTTTTATATTAGCAAGTTATGAGAAAAAAATACAATGAGAATAAGTCCTAATTTCGAGTGAGGGTGCCTGGCGGAAGATTTTCCGGAAAGACAAAGCGGGGGAAATAAAAAAAACGGGCAGGGGTTGGGCAAATTCAAAGGCTTAGAGGAAATCCTCTAAGCCTTTGAATTTGGGGCTGTCCTAGGTAACTAGCCCATATTGTCTTTAACTATTTGTTTTAGCAGCTTTATTTGTGTATTTATTTTTGAGTTGTTAAATCGCCACTCGCACTCTTTCAAATATAGGTGAAAATGATCCGTGGGAACACCGTTGAATTTTCGCAAGTGGCGCTTGGCTTGATTCCAAAAATTTTCAATGCCGTTTATATGTTTGGCTCTTCAGCAGAATTTGTGGGTACCCGTCAGGGCCAAGGATAATGTTGACCGTTTGAGGTCATTCCCTGACGGAGGTTGAAAATAAAGCATCCCGCTGTTTTCTTTGGCATTATGGAGATCGACCAAGAAATCCATTGCCAAGGAGGAAAAAGCGGGATGCAGATCAAGTCTATCCTGAATCGGGTGCAGTTGCACCCAGGATTTGTATATGATGCTGTCCGCTGGCGTGATCCGCGGACTCGCATGATCCTTGATATTGAGATTCGTCCTCGCAAAGGGACCCGGCCTGTATGCTCCAGATGTGGCCGATCTGGTCCGGGTTATGACACCTTGCGTGAGCGGCGTTTCGAGTTTGTGCCGTTGTGGGGGCTGACAGTTTTCTTCCTCTACGCACTGCGCCGGGTTGACTGTGCTCATTGCGGGGTAAAAGTCGAGCGGGTGCCGTGGGCTGAAGGCAAGAATCATCTGACCACCACCTACGCCTGGTTTTTTGCTCGCTGGGCCAAGCGGTTGAGCAGGAAAGAGGTTGCCGAAGTTTTTCACACCACCTGGGATTCTGTTTACCGGGCGGTGGCGATGGCGGTAGCCTGGGGTCTGGCCCATCGCAATCTTGACGGAGTGACCGCCATCGGCATTGATGAGATCGCCTGGAAGAAAGGGCACAAATATCTGACCCTGGTTTACCAGGTCGATGCCGGTTGCAAGAGGCTGCTTTGGATCGGCCAGGAAAGAACGCAGAAGACACTGCGGAAGTTCTTCAAAGAGTTTGGAGAAGAGCGAACAAGGAAACTTCGCTTTGTCTACAGCGACATGTGGAAGCCGTATCTGCGGGTTGTGGCGGAGCTGGCCGGGGAGGCCCTGCACATCCTCGACCGTTTTCATGTCATGAGCCACTTTGGCAAGGCCATTGACAAGGTTCGGGCAACGGAAGCCAGGGAACTGAAAGCCAAGGGAAAAGAGCCGGCGCTGACCGGCAGCCGCTGGTGCCTTCTCAAACGCCCGGAAAATTTGACGGACAGGCAAGTGGTCAAACTTGAGGAGTTGCTGGCTATTAACCTCAAGACCGTCCGGGCATATTTGCTCAAGGAAGATTTCCGCGCCTTTTGGGGCTATCGAAGTCCGGCCTGGGCAGGGAAATTTTTGGACGACTGGTGCCGAAGAACCATGCGCTCGCGGCTCAAGCCGATGAAAAAAATCGTCAAGATGTTGCGTGTTCATCGGGAACAGTTGCTCAATTGGTTTCGCTGCCGAGACCGGATCGCTCTGGGTGCGGTGGAAGGGTTCAACAACAAGGTCAAAGTGACCACCAGGAAATCGTACGGCTTCAGGAGTTTTGATGTGCTGAAAATCGCCTTGTATCATACGATTGGCAAGCTCCCCGAGCCAGAATCAACCCGCAAATTCTGTTGAAGAGCCAAATATTCAGCATGGACAAGGTCTTCCAGGACTTTCGACGCAAGCCCACGCCAAGATGGTAAGCCCAATAACATCGACGCACCGGCACCGACAAAAAGAACCAGATCGCCATTTAACCCCGCCTGTACAATTTCGTCAGGCGGAAGAAATTCTTCGGTCAGCTCAGGAGCCCTACTCATCTTAGGTATTCTCTCATTGTCTTTGCATCGTGGAATGCTGGATCGCTTTCACTCATACCATGATCCGCAATACCATTAGATTAGTCTCTTCCATAATTTTATAGACATAGCATCATCCGTCTATATTGCTGTGTATCCTATCAGTTTTTTCCTTCTAAACCAAGAATGAACAACATAGGGTATCAATGCATGCTACAAGGCAAGATAAGTCCACCTTACAGACTAGCCATTACCGCCAACCAATATCGTGCAGGAGTCGTTGGCTACCTGAATGTTATCAGTGCCCAGACCACTGAGCTTGCCAACCGTAAATTAGCGCTGTCGTAAGCTTCCCTGTCAAGTAGACAGTTGAGAAATAGAGTTTCCAGCGTTTTTTGACAGATATTCAGCAGGGGTCATATCCCCAAGGGAATCGTGTGGCCGCTGCTCGTTGTATGCAAGTTT
>JAPLJG010000100.1 GCA_026388735.1 Deltaproteobacteria bacterium | reverse complement strand
GGCGGGATGCCCTGTGCTCCTCGATGCTGCCGGGGCTTTGCAAACTCGGCTTCGCCTCAAACAGTGCAAATCCCCTTTTCGGCAGCCTCTCCGGTGCTCGGCTGCGTGCCAATGGGAATCTTTCCTTCCTCCCCCCATTTGTCCTGCCGCGCCTCGCAGACGGGGGCGGAAAAGACGCGGGAACTGCCTGAGGGCGAAGCCCGAGTTTTTCCGCGTCCCGCTCCCGGCGAGAAGTAAGGGAAGCCCGCAGGGCCAGGACTGGCTGGGGTGCCTTTTTCTTGTTTCTTCTTTTGGGCACGCAAAAGAAGAAAGGAAACAAACACGGAGTAACCGATGACCAATTCCGTGGAACTCACGGTTGACAAGGTAATCAAAGGGGGCCTTGGTCTGGGGCGGTTGGCCGATGGCCAGGTGATCATGGTGCCGCGCGTGCTGCCTGGAGAGGTGGTGCGGGTTCGCCTGCGCCGTCAGCACAAACAGTACCAGGAAGCGGAACTCTTGGAGGTGCGTCAACCCTCGGAGCAGCGGGTGCCCACAGTTGCGGCGGTTGCGATTTTCAGCACGCGGCTTATGAAGAACAGCTTCGCTTGAAAAACGGTATCCTGGGAGAAACCCTTTGCCGAGCCGGGTTATGCCGGGAGGAGGAGCTTCCCGCTCTTCTGGGAGCCCCCCTGGCCTCGCCCCAGCCCTTTGGCTACCGACAACGGATCAGATTGCAGGTGGCGCAGGGGGTGGTGGGGTATTTCGGCCGCCAGAGCCACAGCCTGGTCCCTGTTTCCCGCTGCGCCCTGGCCGGGGAGGGTATCAACTCGGTGCTTGCCGAGCTTTTAAAAAGCAGACCGTTCCAGTCCCTTATGGACTTGGCCTCGGCCATCGAACTGCTCGAAAATCCCGATCACAACTCGGTCATCCTGCTCATCCACTACACCAGAAAAACCCGGCCCGCCGAGCACCAGGCAGCCAAACTCTTATGCCAGACGTTGCCTAAGCTTGCGGCAGTGATTTTCAGCGTGGAAGGCCAGGCCAAGGGGCCGTATTTCACCGAGAGGGGGGAGGTTCAGCCAAATGAGCTGCGGCTGGAGTTTTCCCTGCCTGCCGAGCTGTGCGGTCAGCCCTTGACCCTTGGCCTGGAACCGGGGGGGTTCTGCCAGGTGAATCTGGGGCAGAACGAAAACTGCATCCGGCTGTTGCTGGAGTGGACACGGGAGATGAAGCCCACCAAGGCGCTGGATCTCTTCTGCGGCATGGGCAACTTTTCTCTTCCCTTGGCGATGCTGGGTTGGAAGGTAACCGGCATGGACATGCAGCGCTCCACCATCCGGAGCGCCGTGCGCAATGCCGAGGCTACCGGAGTTGCCGACCGCTGCCGGTTCAGCCAGGAAAGCGCCATCAAGGCAGCCAGACGTTTGCTCGTCGAAAAGGCCACCTTTGACTGCCTCCTCCTCGATCCGCCCCGTTCCGGCTGCGCCGAACTCATCCCTCTGCTGCCCGGCCTGAACGCCCGGCAGATCATCTACATCTCCTGCGACCCCGCTACCCTGGCCCGTGATCTGGCCGGGCTTATCCAGGCCGGCTACCGGCTGGCCGAAGTCCGCCTGGTGGATATGTTTCCGCAAACCGCCCATCAGGAAACCATGGTGCGGCTGGAGCGGGAATAGGGGAGGGCTTTGGTCTTGTTTTTCTGGTTCGTCACGCAAATGTATGCATGGTTCTCGGTAATGGCAGATTCGCCATGCAGTGATAAAGATTTCTGATATAGTTTGTCGCTGTTTTGAAACCGTAGGCCTTATGGATGATGACTTTTGCCTTGTTGTTGAG
>JAPLJG010000033.1 GCA_026388735.1 Deltaproteobacteria bacterium | reverse complement strand
TGCGGCGGCAATGCAGCCCGGCCAGGGAGTGGCTGTGGGCGAGGCCCCGATACTCCCAGCTTCCCTTCGGGCCTCGAACCGCATCAAACTCCCTCCCCAACAGAAACAGGGGGGCTTTGCGTTCCTGGCATACCTGCTCCACCACTGCCAGACTTTCATCCGGTGCCAGCCCGGCAACCACCGGCACACCGGGCTTGATCACCCCAGCCTTTTCAAAGGCCACCGCAGCCAGGGTATTGCCGAGGTACTGCTCATGATCCATACTGACATTGGTGATCACGGAGACCAGAGGGGTGATCACATTGGTGGCGTCAAGCCTGCCGCCCATGCCCACTTCCAGGATGGCCACATCCACCTGCTCCTCGGCACACCAGAGCAGGGCCAGGGCCGTGGCAAACTCGAAATAGGTGATCTGCCGCTCCCCCAGCGCCTCGCGGATCACGCTGGCCTGGCGGGCAAACGCCTCTTCAGAGATGAACCGCTCATCGATCCGAAACCGCTCCCGCACGCAGCTCAAGTGTGGCGAGGTATAGAGCCCTACCTTATAGCCAGCCTTGGTCAGGATAGTCCGCATGGTGGTGGAGACGGAGCCCTTGCCGTTGGTGCCTGCCACATGCACGAAACGCAGGCCCCGGTGCGGATTGCCCACCGAATCGAGGAACTGGCTCATGCTCTCAAGGCCCAACTTGATCTTGAAGAACTGTAGGTTGTCGAGAAAACCCCACGCCTCTTGGTAATTCATCATGAAACCAACTCCAGCTTGGCATAGTCAAGATGCAGGGTCTTGCGGCCATGCCGGGCAAAGAGCACCTCCACCGATTTGGGGCTGACCACCTTTTCCACCACCCCCTCCCCGAAAAACGGATGGCGCACCCGGTTGCCGAGCTTGATGCTCGGAGCCGGAGCAGCCGCAGCCAGGCTGGAGAGACCCGGCGGATATGCAGACCTCAGCGGCGGGATGCTGTAATCGGGCCGTTCCTCCTGTTCCGCGTCATAGGCGGAGGATTGGGACTGCCAGGCCGCTGGGGCAGGCGACTGGGTCAGGGCGTGGGGCAATTCCTGCAAAAACGGGGAAGGCCCGCCCGCAGTCGAGGAGGAGTCGTAAGACATGACCTCCTGGGGATAGACCAGATACAACTGCTTGCGCGCTCTGGTCGCGGCCACATAGAGCAGACGGCGTTCCTCTTCCCGGTGTGCAGGCAGCACGGCCTGGGCAGAAGGGAAACGGCCCTCGGCCAGGTTGATGATAAAGACCGTGTCCCACTCCAAGCCCTTAGCCGAATGGATGGTGGAGAGCACCAACCGCTTGCCGCCATCCGGTTCCAAAGCCCCGGCCTGGGGCGGGTCGAGGGAAGCGTCATCAAGAAAGGATTGCAACTCAACATACCCGCCCATCACCCGGCCCAACTCGTCCAGGTCCCTGCGGCGACGGGGATAATCGTCATGATAGAGCCGCTCAAATATCGGCTCGTAGTAGTCCATGATCCGCTCGAACATCTGGCCCATGGTCATGCCCGGCTGCCGGAGCGCCTCAAGCATCTCCAACAGATCAGTCAAACCCTCTTTCCAGGTTTTCCCGGCCGGGTATTCCCTAAGCGCCGCCAGGGGGTCGTCCGCGCTTTTCACCCGGCTTAGGATGTTCTGGGCCGTCTTGGGCCCCACCTTGTCGAGCTGTAGCAGGAGCCGGTTCCAGGAGAGATGGTCGTGGGGGTTGGCCACCACCCGCAGATAGGAGATGATGTCCTTGTTATGGGCCAGCTCGTTGAGTTTGAGGCCGCCGCGTTTGTCAAACTCGATCTGCCGGTGGGTCAGCTCCAGTTCCAGCTTGTAGGAATGGAAGCCGGAACGAAACAGCACCGCCATCTCATCCAACGGCTCGCCCGCTTTGTGCAGGGCCACGATCTTTTCCGCCACATAACGGGCCTGAGTGGCCTCATCGCGGGCCCCATACACCACGGGCTTTTCCCCGCCCGTGATGTTGGTGAACAGGGTCTTGGTGTATTTTTCCTGGGCCTTCTCGATGATGGCGTTGGTCAAATCGAGAATCTTCTGTGTGGAGCGGTAGTTCTCTTCCAACCGGATCAGACGGGTGTCGGGGAACAGCGAAGGGAACTCCATGATGTTGCGGAAATCAGCACCCCGGAAGCTGTAAATGGATTGGGAATCATCGCCCACCACCATCACGTTGTTGTGCTTGGCTGCCATCAGCCGGACGATGGCAGCCTGGATCGGGTTGGTGTCCTGGTACTCATCCACCATAATGTGGCTGAAACGGTTGGCCAGTTCGGTGTGCACCTCAGGAAACTCCTCCAGAATCCGCCGCCAATTTACCAGCAGGTCGTCGTAATCCATGAGGCTGTGCTCAAGCTTGAACCGCCGATAATGCTGGGCAATGGTCTGCAGGTCGTCGGCAAAATCATGAAAATGGCCGTACTCGGCCTCGACCAGCTCCTCAATGCCCAGTCCTTTGTTCACCGACTTGCTCAGGATGGAGATCACCACCCGCTTGGAGGGAAAACGCTTGTTCTCGCCGCCCAAGTTCAGAGAGGATTTGAGCAGGTTGACGATGCCCTCGGCATCGGACTGGTCGATGATGGTAAAATTTGATTCATAACCAAGATGGCGGCAATAACGGCGCAGCAGCAGGTTGGCCGTGGCATGGAAGGTGCCGCCCATCACCCGCCGACAGGAATCATCGAGCAACAGGCTGGCCCGGTGCAGCATCTCCTGGGCCGCCTTGCGGGTAAAGGTCAGCAGCAGGATCTGCTCCGGAGGCACGCCCTGTTCAACAAGATGGGCCAGACGGTAGACCAGGGTGCGGGTTTTGCCGCTGCCTGCCCCGGCAATAACCAGCACCGGACCGCTCACGGTGGTCACCGCCTCGTATTGTGCCTCGTTCAAGGCCTTGCGGCTGATCTGGCTGGCAGGGCGGACGGGCTGGGGCTTTGACTTTGATTCCATGGGAAATAGGGTGGGTTGCATGGCGGCAACTCTAACACAAGAGCTATGCGGCAATCGACAAAAAAGTTTTCATTTTCATGCCTGGCTGGTAGAGTAGCTCGTTACAAAAACCAGACACCAGCAAGACAACTTTTTACATATTTTCAAGGGAATAGAAATGAACAACGCACAGGATATTTTCACCCAGGAAACCCTGCAGACCCTCTTCCCGCCCGAACGGGCCAACGCCTTCTTTGACGCCCTGTTCGGCGATGCCGAAGACGGGGCCTACGACATCCGCCTCGTCTTCAAGAGCCAGGCTGCAAACACCCTCACCCTAGCGCTGGAACTCCACGAGCGCCCCGGCAAATGCCTGGCCTGCAATCTGACCTACGGCCTGCCCGAGGTATTCAGCCGCCATCCCATCATCAACATCAAGGGGTTGACGGCGGAGATCGACGCCCTCCTGGGCGACAAGGCCACCTGCACCGACTGGAAGCTCGGCACCACCCAGACCGTTTCTAAGAAGCTGCATGTTATTCCGTTGATGATTAGCTTGGCGTGAAGAAAAAAACAAGGAACCAAAAATGAAAACGATACTATCGTTGTTGTTTATTTTCCTGCTTACCTCTTCTGCGAATGCCGGAGAAACAAAAATTTTGTACCATCAATCAAGAATAGCAGGACCGCAGATTTCAAAAGATTACTATGTCAAGGAGAGCCTTAAAAAAATTACCACGGAGAATCCAAATCTTCTCCAGGTAAAAACATATTCAACAGTTACGAGTCCAGAAGGTACAACTACATACCGCGCAACATACCAAATAAATTGCGCAACACAAAAATCAACAATAATTGCGTACTGGAGTTCTGGGTACGGCAATGACAATGGAACTATGGTAGATGGTAAATGGAGAGATGTTGCTAGTTTTGAAGATGCCGCAGCATTAACAAAGAAAATCTGCACAAAATAGGGCTACCCCATATTTCCCCATTGGCACGCCGCCGAGCACCGGAAAAGCTGCCGAAAAGGGAGGTTGCACTGTTTGAGCGCAGCGAGTTTGCAACCTCCCGGCAGCTTTGAGGAGCGCAGGGTATCCCGCCTTCGGCGGGACAAGTGACAGGGGTGCCCTTTCTTTGGTTCGTTTCTTTGGGCAAGCAAAGAAATGAACAAACCCATTTATTCGCTACCCAAACGAGCCATCAGTGCCCCTAATCAACTCCTCAACCGAACTGACAACCAGCGCCACCGATGCCCTACTGGCCATCGAATGCACCCTGATCATCGCACTCCTCCTGCGCTCTGCAACCACAAATCGCTGGCGAACCAACCTCTGGTGTTGGGTATTCACCCTCCTCGCAACCGCATCCTTCCTCGGCGCCCTGCTACACGCCCTGGAGCTACCAAAATCCATGCGCATAGCATTATGGACCCCTCTCTACCTATGTCTGGGAACCCTCGTACTGCTGTTCATCATGGGGGCTGTTGCGGATTGGCGGGGAAAAGTGGCGGCGAAGCGTCTTGTCCCATGGGGCATCGGGATAAGCGCGGCCTTTCTCGGACTGACCGCGCTGCTAGGCGGAAAGTTCATCGTCTTCATCGTTTACGCGGCAACGATTATGCTGAGCGCCCTGGCCATCTACACCTTTCTCGCCGTTACCCATCGGTTGAAAGGCGCCGCAGTCGTTGCCCTGGCAATTCTCCTCAATCTGGCGGGGGCCGCAGTGCAGGCGAGCAATCTCTCGCTCCACCTTGTTTTCCCCTTTGACCACAACGGACTCTTCCACCTTGTCCAGATAGTGAGCACCGCGATCCTCGGGCTGGGATTGCACCTCGGCATGGAGTCCGCCCAGAGATAAGTGTTCCGCGAACGCGGACTACCACAACCTCTCAAAAAACCGCCCCACCTCACCGGGCCGGTGCGCATCAGACCCAGCCACCAGCAGAACCCCCAAGGCCACAGCCTCCTCGATCAGTGAGCGCACCGGATACTGCTCCCCCCGATGCGAAAACCCGGAGGTGTTCACCTCCAAAGCCATGCCCTTTTCGCGCATCCCCTGAAAAATCTCCGTAATCTGCCGTCGATGCGCCTCGGTAAAATGCACCTCAGGATGATGACGCAGCACAGCGTCCAGATGGCAGAGCACCGTGCCGGGCAGAACCTCAACCGCCTCCAAGAGGGTGGCGAAGTACTCGGAAATCACCCGCTCCACCCCCTGCTTACCCAAGGGCTCCAGATTGGCCTTGCGGCGGCTCACCACATTGTAGTGGCGCCCTTTGATCTCATAGTAATGGAAGGAGAGACCGACCCGGTCCCAGGTGTACTGCTGGAGAAAATCAAGAATCGCAGGGACATGCTTGGGGTTGTAGCCCACCTCCACCCCGAGGCCGATGCGGAGCTGGCCCCCATACACCTGCCGCAGCCTCTGGCCTTCGCGATGGTAAGCGGCAAAATCCTCTTCGGAAAGCCAGGTGTCCTCGGGGTAGCGGATGCCGCATTCCAGATGCTCGAGAAAGATCAGCTCCTCCAACCCCTTGCCAATGGCGGCCACGACATACTCCTCCATCTCGCCGGTGGCGTGATGGCAGAGCCGGGTGTGGACATGGCCGTCGCTCTTGGGGTTGATCAGCATGGGTCGAAGCAGGGGACTCGGAAACTAGGCATTGCCGCGGGGGAAGAAATGCAACACCCCGTCGATATCCGAGGTGTCGCAGACGCGCCCCGGTCCGAGCTCGACAAACTGCTCAATGCCTTCCATGTTGATGGAAAACTGCTGGCCGTCCGGCATGTGGTACACAACCGTCCGAACCTTGGTTATATCAATGGGCGATCCAGCCACTCTCATATTCATTCCTCACCAAAATCCTATAAATAACAGAACTGTGCTCTGTAATTTAGTCATTCATTAAACTATAGCAAGATGCCGTGAAAAATAATCAGTAAGATTTTCTGGCCAAAACCTCGCGGGGCTTGGAGCCATCTGCAGGACCGACCACCCCTTCCTTTTCCATGAGTTCGATCATCCGGGCGGCCCGATTGTAGCCCACCCGCAGACGCCGCTGCACCATGGAGATGGAGGCCTGACCCGATTCGCAAACCAGGGCTACAGCCTCGTCATATTTCTCGTCCGACTCCCCGCCTTCGTCGCCCTCACCAGCCTCGGCTTCCTCGGCCAGCTTCAGCACGGATTCATCATAGCGCACAGCGCCCTGCTCCTTGAGGAAGGTCACGATCCGCTCGGTTTCCTTTTCCGAGATATAAGCGCCGTGAATCCGCTGAAGCTTGCTGGTGCCTGGGGGCATGAAGAGCATGTCGCCTGCACCCAACAGGTGTTCGGCCCCACTCCCGTCCAAAATGGTGCGGGAATCGATCTTGGAGGAGACCTTGAACGACATCCGGGTTGGGAAGTTGGCCTTGATCAGGCCGGTGAGCACATCCACCGAAGGCCGCTGGGTGGCGAGGATCAGGTGCATCCCCGCAGCCCGCGCCATCTGGGCCAGCCTGGCCACGGAATCCTCGACCTCGCGGGAGGAAACCATCATCAGGTCGGCCAGCTCGTCGATAATGATAACGATCAGGGGCAGCTTGTCCACCGCCTCGGCGTTGTAGCTGGCCAGGCTCTTGACCTTTGCCTCTTCCATCAGCTGATAGCGGCGTTCCATCTCCCGCACCGCCCAGAGCAGGGCCCGGCTCGCCAGCTTGGGGTCCACCACCACCGGGTGCAGGAGATGGGGGATATCCTCGTAGCAGGAAAGCTCGATGCGCTTGGGGTCCACCAGCAGGAGGCGGACCTCCTCGGGCGTGGCCCGGAAGAGAATCGAGCAGATGATGGTGTTGACCGCCACGCTCTTGCCCGAGCCGGTTGCCCCGGCGATGAGCAGATGGGGCATCCGCGCCAGATCGGCAATCACCGGGTTGCCCACCACATCCATGCCCAAGCCGATGGTGAGTCGGGAGCTGGCCTTTTGAAATTTTTCATTGGCAAAGATGTCGCGGACATAGACGATATTGCGGGTCGGGTTGGGAATCTCGATGCCCAGCGCGGCTTTGCCGGGGATGGAACCGACGATGCGCACGCTCTCGGCCTTGAGCCCCAGGGCAAGATCGTCGGCCAGGGCGATGATCTTGTTGATCTTGACCCCCGGCGCCGGGGAAAACTCGTAGGTGGTGATCACTGGACCGGGGGAGATGCCGACCACCTTGCCCACCACTCCGAAATCCTTGAGCTTTTCTTCCAGTTCGGCGCTGACCGCATAGTAATACTCACGGTCCACGACCACCTCGGTGTTTTCCGGCTTATCCAACAGGGAGAGGGGCGGAAGCCGGTATTCACCGCTGGCTGCGGGCAGGAGGCGGAAGGCGTCGTCCTCGGTCCCGGCCTCAAGCTTTACCGGCGCATGCACCTTGGGCACAATGAAATTGTCGTCATCCTGGCTTGCCTCGGCATCGACTACCAGCGGGACCACTGCCGCCTGTTTCTTGCCCTGCTTGGCAGAGCCGTTAGCCTCAGGCGCTTTCCGAGCCGCCCAATGAGAGGCCAGAAACCCGCGCAACCGATTGCCAAGGGAATAGGGGGAAAAGCTGCTGATCAGCATCAGGGAGATAACCAGCACCACGAAAAACAACAGCAAGGAGCCGGGTCCGCCGAAGAACAGCTGACCATACTGGGCCAGGAGGGTGCCCAAGAAACCGGCAACCGGATAGGTGTGATCAAAAACCGTAAAAGAGCTCAGGGCCGCGAAACCGGAGAGGCCTGCGCTGGCCAGAAGAATCCCGGTACAGCCGAAGACGATCAGGGGCAGGGTATCCAGGGTGCAGTCCGGAGAGAACAGGCGGATGGCGAAAAAAAGCAGGAGAAAAGGGAGCCAGAGGGAGGTGATCCCCAGCAGATCCATGAGCAGCCCGGCGACAAACTGGCCCACAGCCCCGCCCCAGTTGGCGGTGGCTGCCTGGACCAGCGGCTCCACCGAGGTATAGCTGACCAGGCAGAGGAGCAGAAAAAGGGCGACAAACACCCCGAATACGGAAAGTATCTCTCGCCCAAGCGTTGGTTTTTCCTGCTTAATGTTCCCTGATGCCATTATGCTCGCAGATCGGTTCCGTTGATGGAGCGCAGGCTTGCCTGCATTACAGGCTACTTTTCCTTGCCGATATTTTTCAGGATAGCATCAAGTATCCCGTTGATAAAACCCGGAGAATCCTCGGCACAGTATCGCTTGGCCAGTTCGATGGCCTCGTCAATGGCCACCCGGGGCGGCACATCCTCCTTGAACATCATTTCATAGGCTGCCAGGCGGATAATGTTGCGATCCAGCACCGACATCCGGCTGACCCGCCAGTTCACCGCGCTTTCCTCGATCTTGGCGTCGAGCGCATCTCTCTTGTCGGTGATACCGTATACCAGCTCCCGGCCATAGGGAATGGCCTTTTTGTTGATCTCAAAATTCTCGCAGAGCAACGGAAAATTCTCCACCGCCGAGGTTGCGGTCATCTCCCCTTGAAACAGGGCGTTGAGGGCAAGCTCCCTTGCCTTGCGTCGGTTTCCCATGAATAATCAGGCGAGCTGCGGCAGGAGGTTGACCATCTCGATGGCGGTGGCCGCGCACTCGGAGCCCTTGTTGCCGGCCTTGGAGCCGGCCCGCTCAATGGCCTGCTCGATGGAATCGGTGGTAAGCACCCCGAAGATAATGGGCACCCCGGATTCCATGCTGGCCTGGGCAATCCCCTTGGTTGCCTCGTTGGCCACAAAATCGAAATGGGGGGTAGAACCGCGGATAACGGCGCCAAGACAGATCACTGCGTCGTAGCGGCCAGACTTGACCATCTTCTGGGCAACCAACGGAATCTCAAAGGCGCCGGGAACCCTGGCCACTTCACCCCGGAACGCATCAGGGTGTCCAGGGCGCCTTCCAGCAAACGCTCGGCAATGAACGAGTTGAACCGGGCAATAACAATCCCGAATTTCTTCCCTTCGGCCTGCAGTTTTCCTTCAAAAAATTTCGGCATCGTTTCTCCTCCAAAAAGTGAACAAAGACTTAGTTTTTTGTATCCTTGCTGCCGGTGAAAAGATCCAGCATATGGCCAAGCTTGTCCTTCTTGGCCTTCAGGTAATCGATATTTTCCGGTTCCGCCACCATCTCGATGGCCTGCCGTCCAGTGACCTTGAGGCCATAGCCTTCAAGGCCGATGATCTTCTTGGGGTTGTTGGTAATGAGCCGCATCTTACGCACCCCCAAATCCCGGAGGATCTGGGCGCCGATCCCGTAATCGCGCAGATCGGCCTTGAAGCCCAGATGCACATTGGCCTCCACCGTGTCCATCCCGCCCTCCTGAAGGGCGTAGGCCTTGATCTTGTTGATCAACCCGATGCCGCGGCCCTCCTGCTGCATGTAGAGGATGATGCCCGCGCCCTCATGTTCGACCATGCGCATGGCGCTATGCAGCTGCCCGCCGCAGTCGCAACGCTTGGAGCCGAAGACGTCGCCGGTCAAACAGGAAGAATGCACCCGGACCATGATCTCCTTGGCAGGGTCAATCTCTCCCTTAACCAGGGCAACGTGTTCGAGTTCGTCCACATCGTTGGTGTAGACAATGGCCCGGAAATCGCCATAGCGGGTGGGGATCTTGGCCTCGGCGGCCCGATGGACCAGCTTGTCCTCGCGGGTACGGTAAGCGACCAGATCGGCGATGGTGGCGATCTTGAGCCCGTGCTCTTTGGCAAAGATCTCCAGATCGGGCATCCGGGCCATGGTGCCATCTTCCTTCATGATCTCGCAGATCACCCCGGAAGGATGCAACCCGGCTAAGCGGGAGAGATCAACTGAGCCCTCGGTCTGGCCGGTGCGGACCAAAACCCCGCCCCGCCGTGCCCGCAGGGGAAAGATATGCCCTGGGCTGACGATGTCGCTGGGCTTGGCGTTGGGATCGGCAGCCACCAAGATGGTGCGAGCCCGATCCGCTGCGGAAATGCCGGTGGTAACGCCGGTGGTGGCCTCAATGCTGACCGTGAAGGCCGTTTCAAAAGGCGACTTGTTGTTCTGCACCATCATGGGAATCTGCAGCTGCTCAAGATGATCCGGGGTCAGGGTCAGACAAATGAGGCCCCGACCATGGGTGGCCATGAAATTGATCGCCTCTGGGGTGACCTTTTCCGCGGCCATGTACAGATCGCCTTCATTCTCGCGATCCTCATCATCAACCAGGATAATCATCTTCCCGGCCCGGATCTCGTCAATCACCTCTTCGATGGAACTTACCGCCATGGTATCACCTCAAAACTTTCGCCGCTTGCAACCGGACACCCTTATTTCAAGAAGCCGTACTCAGCCAAAAAAGCGGAATTGATTTTTGATTCCACCCCACCGCCGTCTGCATCCTTGGCGGAGAGCAATTTTTCTACATACTTACCGATCAGATCCACTTCAATATTCACCACGCTCCCCTGTTTCAGCGCACCCAGAGTGGTTATGCCAAGGGTATGGGGAATGATGGAAACGGAAAAGGCTTTATCGTCGATAAAGTTGACGGTAAGACTGATGCCGTCAATGGCAATGGAGCCCTTTTCGATGATATACTTGCCAAAACCTAGAGGCACCTGAAAACTGAAAAGCACAAAATCCCCAAGGGGCTGACGGGGAAGCATGGGGGTCGTGGCATCCACATCCCCGCTGACCATATGCCCGCCCAACCGATCGGTGAGACGCAAGGCGCGCTCCAGATTGACCACGCCGCCGACTGCCAGCTGCCCGAGATTGGTGCGATTGAGGCTTTCCGGCGAGACATCGACCAGAAAACGACGGCCCTGGATCTCCTTGGCCGTCAGACAGACCCCGTTGACCGCGATGGACTCGCCTTCCTCAGGATCGGACAGATCAAAATCCGCGCCGATGGCAAAGAGCATCCCGCCGCCGACCGGTCTTTTTTCCAGTATCCTGCCCTGTCCCAGTATGATCCCGGTAAACATTTCCTTTCCTAAGCTGTCAGCTATCAGCTGCACGCTTTAAGCTATTTTTTTTCTATCAACCCTTCGATCAGCACATCGTTGCCAAACCGCCGCACTCTGGTGGTGCTGACGCGGGGAGCGTCCGCAACCTTTTGCAGACCCAGAGTATTCAGAAGCGGCACCCCGTCGCTGCCGAGAAAGATCGGGGCAACAAATATATTCACCTCATCCACCAGATTGGCCAGCAAAAAAGCGCCGTGCACCCGGCTGCCTCCTTCGACCAAAATACTGGTGAGTTGCGCCCTGCCAAGCTCACAAAGAACCGCGGCAAGATCAAGCTGGCCTGCGTCATCGAGCTTGACCTGCTTGATGACCGCGCCTGCTGCAACCAAGGCCTCGGCCCGTTTCACATCCGCATCCGGCCCACAAAAAATCCAGGTTGAAGCACTTGAAGTCTGTTGCAGCATCCTGGAGGTTGGCGGCAGCCTGAGCGCGGTGTCCAGAATAACCCGCAACGGATCTCTGCCGCGGCGGCCCGGCAATCTGGTGGTAAGAGCGGGATCATCGCACAGGGCAGTGCCACTGCCGATGAGGATGGCATCCACCCTATCCCGCAGACGATGCACCTGTCGCCGGGACTGCTCGTTGGTGATCCAAGCACACTGACCGGAAGCAAGGGCCAAGCGCCCATCCAAACTCATCCCGGCCTTCATGATCACCCAGGGCAGGCCGGTGGTGACATGCTTGCTGAAGGGCCGATTCAGGCTCCGGCATTCCTCGACCAGCACGCCCTGCATAACCTCAAGGCCTTGGGCAGCAAGAATCTTACAGCCCCCTCCAGCAACGAGCGGATTGGGGTCGAGCATACCAACCACCACCCGTTGAATCCCACTCGCTAGAATGGCCTGGGTGCAGGGAGGAGTCCGCCCCGTGTGGTTGCAGGGCTCCAGGGTCACATAGATGGTGGCGCCCCGGGCTTTTGCCCCTGCGGCCCGGAGGGCATGCACCTCGGCATGGGGGGTTCCGGCCTTATGATGATACCCCGTGGCAATGAGTCGATTATTTTTAACAACCACCGCGCCGACACAAGGGTTTGGCGAGGTGCGGCCCAGCCCCTTCCTCGCCTCCCTGATCGCAAGCTGCATCCAGGCGCGGTCGTCTTTCATTCCGGTGTTTCTTCCGGGCCGCCCAACATGCCTTTCAACTCGGCCATGAACTCGCTCAGATCCTTGAACTGCCGGTACACCGAAGCGAAACGAACATAGGCCACGCCGTCGAGCTTGCGCAGACCATCCATGACTCGCTCTCCGACCAGCTTCACAGGAATCTCGCGTTCGCCCATATCCTGAAGCTCCCGCTCCAAGGAATCGACAAACTCATCGATCTGCTCCATGCTGACCGGTCGCTTCTCGCAGGCCTTCTGCAGGCCTTCCACCACCTTGTGTCGGTCCCAGGCCTCGCGACGCCCATCCTTCTTGATCAGCATGGGCATGGTCACCTCAAGCCGCTCGTAGGTGGTGAACCTGCGGCTACAGGCATCGCACATCCGCCGGCGGCGGGTGATGGTAAAATCCTTGTTCAGGCGGGAGTCAACAACCCGGTTTTCCAGATGACCGCAATACGGACATTTCATAACTTTGCCTTAACGATATCTGCGCCGGGGCAGAATTGAGGCTATTGAGCGCTACCCCAGCTGGACAACAGGAACTTTGGCTTCGGCCAACAGCAAAGAGGAAAGGTTGTCGGCATATCCCTCTTTATAATAGATTTTTTCAATTCGTGCATTGATCAGCATCTTGCTGCAGATGGAACACGGCATATTGGTGCAGTACAGGGTAGCGCCCTCGATGCTGAACCCGTGCAGAGCCGCCTGGATAATGGCATTTTGCTCGGCATGCAGGCCGCGGCAGAGCTCATGCCGCTCCCCGGAGGGAATCCCCTGCTGCTCTCGCAGACAGCCGATATCCAGACAATGGCTGACCTTGGCTGGCGCTCCGTTGTAGCCTGTGGCGATGATGCGTTTGTCCCGCACCAGAATAGCGCCCACCTTACGACGGAGACAGGTTGAACGCTGGGCCACCATCTCGGTGATCCCCATGAAATATTCGTCCCAGGATGGGCGGGTGTCTGTCATGATCGGTTACTCTTTTTCCCGCGCCATGTCAGGGTACAAGGGAAAGGTATCGCACAGGGCGCGAACTTCAAGCCGGATGGCGTTCAAGGCTTCCTTGTTCTGACGATTTTCGATGGCCCGGTTGATCCAGTCAGCCACCTTGGCCATCTCCGGCTCCTTGAGACCACGGGTGGTCACAGCCGGCGTACCGATGCGCACCCCACTGGTGACAAAACGGCTCTGCTGGTCAAAGGGAATGGCGTTTTTGTTGACGGTAAGTCCGGCCTCTTCCAAGGCCTCTTCCGACTCCTTGCCGGTTGCCCCCTTGTTGCTCAGATCAACCAGGAGCAAATGGTTGTCGGTGCCCCCGGAAACCAGACGGAAGCCGTGACGAACCAGCCCTTCCCCCAGAGCCTGGGCATTTTTGACCACCTGGGCCTGATCCTGCTTGAATTTCTCCCCCATGGCCTCTTTGAAGGCCACGGCCTTGGCGGCGATGACATGCACCAGCGGCCCGCCCTGGATGCCCGGGAAGATCTTGCTGTCCAATTTCTTGCCGAACTCGGCCTTGGCCAAGATCAAGCCGCCCCGCGGACCCCGCAGGGTCTTGTGCGTGGTGGTCGTAACAAAATCGGCGTACGGTACCGGCGAGGGATGGACCCCGGCAGCAACAAGCCCGGCGATATGGGCCATATCCACCATGAACAGAGCGCCGATCTTATCGGCTATAGCGCGGAACCCGGCAAAATCAATAACTCTGGGGTAGGCGCTCGCTCCGGCCACGATCATCTTCGGCCTCTGCTCAAGGGCAATGCGCTCCACCTCGGCCATGTCAATACGCTCGGTTTCCCGGTTCACCCCGTAAGAAACAAATTTATAGAGCTGCCCGGAAAAATTCACCGCTGCCCCGTGGGTGAGATGGCCGCCGTGGGCCAGATCCATACCCAGGACCATGTCTCCCGGTTGCAGCGAGGAAAAATAGACCGCCATATTGGCCTGGCTGCCGGAATGAGGCTGGACATTGGCGTATTCGGCCCCGAAAATCTTCAGGGCCCGCTCGATGGCCAGGGATTCGATCTGGTCGGCGTATTCGCAGCCGCCATAGTAGCGCTTGCCAGGATACCCCTCGGCGTACTTGTTGGTAAAAATAGACCCCTGGGCCTCAAGCACCGCCTCGCTGACAATGTTCTCGGAGGCAATCAGTTCGAGCTGATTGCTCTGCCGTGCCAACTCCTGGCGAATGGAACAGTACACATCCGGATCACTCTCTTTCAAATACGACACTGCAGTATCCTTCCTGGTTATTTATGGGTTGAAAACCACGCCCGTAATATTTCGACAAAATAATCACGGCCGAAAAATTACTCCAGGTAATTCCGGCCGCGCAATGAAAAACCGTGCATGGGGCCCGCAACAGGGCAGGCCCGTTTTCTAGAACATGTCAATCCGCCGCTGATGCCTGCCCCCGGCAAATTCGGTGCTGACCCAAGCGCGGACTATTTCCACGGCCAAGCCGGGGCCGATAACCCTGGCGCCAAGACAGAGGACGTTGGCATCATTATGCTCCCGGCTCATCCGCGCCGTAAACAGCTCATTGCACAACCCCGCGCGAATCCCCTCGAAACGGTTGGCCGCCATGGACATCCCCACCCCGGTGCCGCAGATCAGAATCCCGCGCTCACAACTGCCGTTCTGCACTTGGACGCAGACAGCCTTGGCAAAATCCGGATAATCGACAGACTCGGTGGAAAAACAGCCTTTGTCATCCACCGTATGCCCCATCTCCTGCAG
>JAPLJG010000106.1 GCA_026388735.1 Deltaproteobacteria bacterium | reverse complement strand
GGTGGCGATGCTCGAGAAGTTGGCGCTGTTAAAAATCGCACGCTGCAAGGCACCCTCTTTGAGCAATGCCTCTTCCGCCTCTTTGCGCGCACTGTTGTCTGTGCCGATCAGCAGATAGCCGATAATGTTTTCATTGGCATCGCGCAGGGCCGTAACCGATACCACTGCCGGAAAACGGCTGCCGTCCTTGCGGATATAGGTCAGCTCGTAAATATCCTCGATCCCTCGCGAAGCCTTGAAGACCAACGCCTCAAAGCCCGGCGTTATCGTGGTCCCGAGTTCGACGCTTAGCGAGGTGGCACGCGCGATCAACTCCTGAGGATCGGAGATGTCGGCCGGGGTGATCTGGTTCATTACTTCGGCCGCCGTGTAGCCCAACATGCGCTCAGCGCCGACGTTGAAGATCTGGATGACACCCTTGGCGTCGGTGGCGATGCTCGAGAAGTTGGCGCTGTTGAAAATCGCGCGCTGCAAATCCCCTGTCTCGATCAGGGCTGCATCGTACCGGACCTCGGGGTTGAGCTCTTCCGTGTCGGAGAGAGAAGAAGCATCAGAATCAAAAGCGTCAACAGGCATCGGTATCTCCGGACAATGATTGATAATGAGTAATGCCTAAAATTTCTGCTGTCCCGTAAGTGCGTCCGCTGCTTTGAGCAAATTTATTTCGGGAATCTTCCGGCATCACATTTTAAGAAAATCGGATGAGCAAAGCGTGATTTTCCCCTATGCCGGTGAGACGGGGGCCAACAGCAATCCCTAGGAACTTAAGCGAGTGATTCGCGTAACACCCCATAGGCATCATGTCCTGACATTGACAATAATACCGGCTTCATGTTCAAGATTATCCAGAAGGGTCAACAGGTTGTCGAGATCAACAGGGACTTCCTGCACCACCTGACACACGGCACCATCTGAACTATCATAGATATCCAGGACAAAGGCTCCGTCATTTTGGGCAAGAACCAAGTGCAAGGGTACCCCGCTTTTAGCCAGATCCTCATTGGCCTGCACTATCTTCTGCTGGATGGCTTTTTCAGCCAGTGGCGGACGAAAATCCGTGTTGTCTTCCTGAAACGCGACTTCTTTACTTCTGGTTTTTTTTCTTATTTCCCATGCCTGCTTAAGAACCAAAGGATCAATCGGCCGCACCCTGCCGATTGACAACAACGAATGAACTTCTTGCCTTATCGACGCTGGATTCGTTGGCGCGGGGTTGGGATCTTTGACCTCATAAACCGCGAACGCATTTTTATACGAAATGGGTTGAGCGGTTGCGACCTGAGTGGGATTCAACACTGCGGGGGCAACAGCCGTTTCCGTGGCGGAGACCTCCAGCTGCGTTGGCGTGGCCGCAGGGGGGACAATATTCACCCCTGGCGCCTCAACCACCAACGCCGCCCCAGAAGCCAGACTTGTAGTTACTGCGCCAGGGGCCGGAGTTTGTCCGGCAACCCCGGCCGCAGCAGGAATCGTGGTTTCCGCGGCGGCCGGGGGAGCGACCATGGTTTGGGTCGCTTGATTAGCCGCCAAAGCAGCTTGTTGGGCGGGGGTCAGGTTTTGGGTTTCAAGAGCGGTTTGAACCGTTTCGTTAACCGCCAAGGCCGCTTCTTGGGCAGGACTCAGGCCTTGAGACTCAAGAATCGTTGTTGAATCAGGCGTTGTGCTGTTGGCTAACAGTGGCTCGGCTGGGACCGTTGGCTCGAGGTTCAAGGTTTGTAGCGCCTCACTGCCCAGCAGGGCGGCTTGTTGAGTGGGGGTCAAATTTTTTATCGCGGCAACCGCTACGGCAAAAGGATTTTTAACGATGTTCAGCAGGGAGGAGGCAAAAGGAACCGAGGTCTTAACTCGACTCTGCAACGCCGTTGGCAAAACTGAATTTATCTTGTTACTGTCATCAACTGCCATGTATTCTCTCCATGTTCATGCCCCACCCTTACCTCTCCAAAATCTCTCCGGGTTCTTTTTTCACCAGCATGATCGCACAGGGCATCTTTCTGACCAGTTCATCGTTACTGCGATTGAAAAAAAGGTCTTCCAGATGGCCCTCTTCATGGGCAAGCATAATCAGCAGGTCAATTTTTTCTTCCCGAATGGTTTTAAAAATCTCCTCTGTGGGCTCTCCTGTCCGGATCAATTCCTTTATAACCAGCCCTTTGCCTGCTCGGAGTCGACAAGCTCGGAGAGTTTCCGTTTGGCCTCCAAAAGAATATTTGCATACTCTTTTTCAAGCGACAGGGTCCCCATACTCCAACCTTTGAGGCCAAATGGATTGTAAATGCAATGAATGACAGAGAGTTGCGCCTCATATTTCCGAGCCAACGAAACGCCATATTGTATGGCTTTTCTGGATGGCTGAATCATTCTGCTCACCACAAGAATGCGTTTAAATTCTTTCACGATGCCTCCTCTTTCGTTGATCTGTTTTACTCATCCCGTAGGTAACAGCATCTGCCAGCCACGCATACCTGCGACAATTTACAACCAAAAGCTAACCCCCATAGCAGTGTGATCAGCTTCAGTCCTGATTATAGAGACAGTATTGATTCCGTCCCGCTTGCTTGGCCTGATACATGGCGCTGTCAGCTTTTTTCAGAATGGTATCGATATCTGCTCCATTATCTGGATAGTATGCAATCCCGATGCTGCTGGTGATAGTTACTATGTGACCATCACAAACTATAGCCTTCTGAAAAATTTCGATGATTTTCCGAGCAACCGCCAAGGCATTCTGGACGTTTTTCTGGCCAGAAAGCACGAAAACAAATTCATCCCCACCAAAGCGGCCAACGGTATCTCCTTTCCGGAGGATTGCCGTCATATTTTTAGCAACAGACTGGAGCAGTATATCTCCGACATGATGGCCGAGGGTATCATTGACCTCTTTGAACTTGTCAAGATCGAGCATCATAAGGGCCACTTTCGTTCTGTTTCTCTCGGCCTGGCGCATAGCCATATTAAACCGGTCGATGAGCAGCATTCGATTTGGCAGACCAGTCAGATGGTCATGATAAGCGACACGAATGATCTCCCGTTCCATTTCTTTCTGTGTCGTGATATCCTCAATGGCCAGAAGGATGATCCGTTCCTTGCCCGTTTTTCGTATAATTTGCCGGGCATTCAAAAGCATTATGCGCCTGCCGATGGTGGAAAAAACGTGCTCAACCTCGTAGTCGTCAAAGGTTGTATGTTGTGGCAGGATGGTTTCCAGAAGTTCCCGCAACTTGGGGATATCCCACTGTTTATTGCCCAGGTCATAGATAAGTTGCCCTACCGTTTCCTCAGGCTTTACCTTAAAAAAATCATAGAAAGAACGACTAACGGTGACCACCCTGAGGTCTTGATCCAAGGAAATTAAGGGTTCACGCACGGTGTTGATGATGCTCTCGGCAAATTCGCTTGCTTCATCTGCTGTTTTTTTAATAATGGCCAGTTCTTTTCGGGTTTTTTCCAGACCGGCTTCTATCTTCTTACGCGCCGTTATATCCTCAATGGCCAGAAGAATGATCCGTTCCTTGCCCTTTTCTCGTATAATTTGCCGGGCATTCAAAAGCATTATGCGCCTGCCGATGGTGGAAAAAACGTGCTCAACCTTGTTGCCCAGGTCGTAGATAAGTTGCCCGACCGTCTCTTCAGGCTTTACCTTAAAGACTTTATAGAAAGAACGGCTGGCCGATACCACCCTAAGGTCTTGATCCAGGGAAATTAATGGTTCGCGCACGGTGTCGATGACGCTCTCGGCGTATTCAAGTGTTCGTGTCATGCTTTAACCATCTATCCTGTCTTGTTAAGTTGACCATTGCGGCAAAAGGTGCACGACAGGGGAGAAATCATTCCCAAACAGGCCCGGAGCAATACCTGAACTGACCCCACGCATCCCCCAAAAAATCCTAAATTGGCTATCCCTCCAATCCCTGACGGCAGCCGCACAGAGACGCCGAAAATGATCAGCACCAGGCCGGCCCATGCTATTTTCTGGACATGACCCAGCCCAAGAGCAGGCCGACGATAAAAGTGCCGCCGATGGCATGGTATGGCTTTACATGGACGAACTCATCTGCGGTCTGAACCCTATCCAGGAACTGAGATTCAAGGTCGCCGTACTCGCCCTTGACTGCGTCCAGACCTTTCTTCAGCGCGGTTCTGGCTGAATTGATCCGTTCATCGAGTTCTCCGGAAGTAGCATCCACGAGCGCATGGGCGTGGTCCATGATGTAGTGCATTTCCTGACTCAATGGTTTGTAATTTTTGTTTGCGGTTGCCATATTGCAGAACCTCATCAGGTTGAATCTTTGCCTTTACTACAGCATTGTAAATCTCTTTATTTCTGACAAAAAACGGATTACCTCTCCACACGGATCGTGGAAAGGTAGCTGGAAAGTCCAAAAACATTCAGGAGCCACAAAACCACGGTAATAATCACAACAGCATTCAAAATTGACTTTATGGATCTTGCCATTGGAATGAATCGGTTGATGAGCGATAGAACAACACCAACCACCACCAGGACCAATACCACTTGAATTAACGGCATGAGTTCATACACCTCCCTATTGTGCTCTGTCAGACATAGCTGGTTTGAGGGCCAAGTTCGCCACTCTGCATTCAAAAATCGTTTAAACCATCTTATGCAAGCAACATCAGACGCTTCGGTTATCTAAAACCGGCCCAACAGCATCAGAATGACCAAAATCAAAAGGATCAAGCCAAGTCCGCCGCTCGGATAGTAACCCCATTCGCGGCTGTGAGGCCACCTGGGTACTGCTCCCACCAGCATCAGAATCAAAACAACGAGCAAAATCGTTCCGAGCATAATATTCCTCCTTTGTACTTGTACTGGAAAAGAAAAACGCACCAAAACCTATGAGGCTCTGCTGCACAGGGCAGCAGCAATAATTACTATTAAAAATCAGGCGCTATTTACGGAAAATTTCTAAAAACTCTGCCGCATCATCATGCCAATCTTGGTAGCGCCGGCTTTATCATGCTCTACAATCGGCAACAGTAGAAACCGGTCAGTGATTGTTGCACCGAGCATTGCGCCAAACATGTGTGAAGCTATATCCAGGAGTGAATCAGAAAACTTTTCCCCTTCGGCCATCTGTAGCCCTTCCCCAACCAGGATGACGGCAGTGCTCCCTGTAAAGCCGATCATGGCCCGATGTTCCGGCCAGTACTTGTCGGCAACAGTCCCCGTAATGACACCAGCAATGAGCGCCCCTCCCGCAACATGGCTCAATTCGCCCGGCACGTTGATGCCTTCTGCCAGCGCAGGGGTGGCAAATACCAGGAACCCACATATCCATAAAACGATCTTCATTCCTTCCTCCTGCGGATGAGCCTCGAAACCCGTCACACGCATCTATTGTTAAAAATCTGAAGAGGTAACGTACCCCCTGTGCCCCCTGGCCCTGCTCCTGCTCCCCCACCCGCCTGTTCCCGCCACTGCCAGCAGTGATCGTCTAGCCTTTTAAGACGTGGACTTTCAACTCGGACTACTTGATGACCATCCGGTTCGTTACGCTTTTCACTCCATTAACATCACTGGCAAGTTTGGTAGCCAAACTCAACTCGGCTGCATTATTAGCCTTGCCATACAATACGACCGCGCCCCGCGTTGTTTCGACATTGGTATTGAGGGCACTGGTCGAGTGGTG
>JAPLJG010000116.1 GCA_026388735.1 Deltaproteobacteria bacterium | reverse complement strand
TTTGGTCACACAGGCCGGTTGCAGACCCGCATCCAGGCGGTCCATGCAGTAATCGCATTTCACCGCTTTGTTTGTTTTCGGATTGTGCTGGGGGATGCCCCAGGGACAGGCCCCGGCACAGGCCATGCACCCGATGCATTCCACCGCCTCCACATAGACGATGCCGTCTTCCCGTTTTTTCATTGCTCCGGTGGGGCAGATGGTGACACAGAAGGGGTCCTCGCAGTGGTAGCAGGAGCGGAATTTGAACTCGGTTTTGGGAACCCCCCGCACGGATTTGAGCGGTTCATGGCTGATTTCGCAGAGGATTGGCCCCACTGGCAACCCCTTGTTGGCCTTGCAATGGACCACGCAGCCGTGACAGCCAATGCAGCGTTTGCTGTTGAGGTACAGGGTGTAGGTGTTCATAATTCCACCTTCCGTTGATGATTTTTAGAACTTTTCCGCACCATAACAAAGGTCTCGCAGAGGTTGAGTCCGCCGCCCACAGGGTCCATGTTCTGTAACTGACCCTTCATGAGTTTTTGGTCGCTCATTCCTGCGTGGTAGGCTCTGGTCTGGAGGGGAATCTGGCGGCCAAAGCCATGCACGGTATAGACAGCCTCTGGATGGATGAAATCCGTCAGCTTGGCCACGACCACGCTGGTGACGTCCCCGGAGATGACATCGACGAAATCCCCTTCGGCAACCCCCATCTTGCCAGCCTCCCTGGTGTTGATCCACAGGGTATTTTCCGGCATCATTTCGTTGAGCAAGGGGTTGTTGACCGTATGGCTGTGGGAATGCAGCGGTGAGCGGCCAAACACCAAGCGATACTGCCCTTTCGGCGGCTTGGCCGGGCTTACATAGGGCTTCCAGGAGGGGAATCCCCATTCGCCAAGCTTTTGGCTGACGATTTCGATCTTGCCGGAAGGAGTCTTGAACTTACCCTCCAGCTTGTCCCGGTCGTACATCACCGGTTTGTCCGCGAATTCGACAAAACCCTTTTTCTCGAAATCGGCGAGGCTGAAGCCGGTGGGTTCTAGCTGCCAGGCCCAGAGTTCCTGCATAGTATTGTGCGGGAAATACTGGTCGAGTCCGAGCCGGGTGGCCAGCCCCTTGATGATGCTGTAGAGGTCGCGGGTGTCGGCCTGGGGTTCGATGGCCTTGTTGCGCATGATCATTCGGGGCTTCATCCCCTTTTGCAGGGCGATCATGCTGTCGCGTTCTAAATAGGTCGATTCGGGCAGGATCACATCGGCATACCAGCCGAACTCGCTGTAATGGGTGTCGATGGAAACGATCAGGTCGCAGTTGTCCAGCGCCTCCTTTTGGGCCTGTGGGTCGGGAAAGCAGGAGAAGGGGTCGTGGCGGACGCAGATGATCCCCTTGATCGGATACGGCTTGGCCGTGGCCATGGCCTTGTAGAAAAGATGGAACAGGCCGGGGCCTTTTTCGAACTGTTTGTAGATGTCTCCCACCCCGTCGGCCCTTTTTGCGGTCGGCTTGGGCGAGAGTTCGTTGAGGGCGCGTGGCCCTTTACCCCCGCAGTCTCCGGCACCCTTGGCAAAGATAAGGCCGCCCTCGACCTCGATGTTGCCCATCAGGGCGTTGAGGCAGTTCAAGGCCCGGCTGGCGTAAAAGGAATCGTTGTAGCGGGAAAGCATCCAGCCCGGATGGAAGATGACCTTGGGCCGATCGGCAATGAGCTGGTCAACAAGATTGTGGATGTCCTTGGCCTTGATTCCGCATTCCTTGGCCGCCCATTCCGCCGAGTAGTTTTCTACAAAATAGGCCAGCTCGTCAAAACCGGTGGTGTAGCGTTCGACAAAATCAGCGTCATAGCCCTCGGCCTTGATGATCTCGTGGATCAGGGCCAGGGCCAGGGCGTAATCCGTACCGGGCCGCACCTGGAAGAAATTGGTGGCCTTGATCCCGGTCAGGGTCTGGCGCACGTCCACATAGGTGAGCCTGCCGCCCTTGTCTAGCATGTCCATGACCTGGTTGACCTCGGCGGGCCTCAGGGAGGCGAGGATGTTGCGACCAAAGAGCACCAGGTGTTTGGCGTTTTTGATGTCGTAAATAAAGCCCTTGCGACCCAAGCCGAACAACGAGATGCTGGCATGGTGCACATTCCTGCCACAGGCGCTGTCGTGGTTGCTGTAGTTGGGCGAGCCCATGGCATGGGTGAAGGCCTTGACCAGGTCCTGGAATGGGCCGCCCCTGGAGCTGGCCATGATCGCCTCCGGGCCATGGTGCTTGATGATGGCTTTGAGCTTGTCCGCGACGTAGTCGAGGGCAAAGTCCCAGCTCACCGCCTCCCAGCGTCCGGCTCCGCGTCCGCCCCATCTGATCAACGGTTGCTGGGGCCGTTCCTTGTCGGCCACCAGGGCGGGTCCGGCCGAGCCCTTGGCGCACAGCGAGCCTTTCAGTAAATGCTGGTTGCCTTCGAGCCAGGTCACGGTGTTGCCCTCGACCTCGACCCGGATGGGGCAGCGGACGGTGCACATGCCGCACATGCTCCAGACTGATTTTTTCATGGTGGTGACTCCTGTGGATGTAGCGTGCCGGGCGCGGCTTAATGGGCCAGCGCGGCGGAAACCTTTTGTTCCAGCTCGCTTTTGTCGATGGGCTTTACGCAGTAGTCCGTCGCGCCGAGGTGCAGGGCCTGCCGGGCTGTTTCAATGGTCGGATATCCGGTGAGCATGATGACCCGGATCGTTGGGTCCGCACGCTTGAGTTCTTCCAGTACACTGATCCCATTGGTTTTTTTTAGATTAATGTCCAGGATTGCCAGATCCACCTGGTTTTTCCTGGCATACTGCAAAGCTTCCAGCTCTTCGGTGAAAATCGCCACTTGGTGTCCTTTTTTGCTCAGGATTCGCTGGGTCAGTACGGCGGCATCCAAGACATCGTCCAAGACGAAAATGTGTGCCATGCATTTACCCTCTTGCTGTCCCGATAGGACTGCTGAGTTTGTGATGTCCTATTTTTCAGTCGGAGCCAGGCCAGGCTCCCGCAGCGGGAGGGGGGAAGAACTGCGGGAGCCTGACTTGGACGATTCTTTTTTCTAATAAACGCCCAGCAGGTTAAGGGCGAGCAACAACAGACCGCCGCAAGCAATACGCTTCACCACCGTCGGGCTCACCCGTTTGGCGATCTGCGGGCCGAGGTAGCCGCCCAGCAGGGCCGCGGGAAACATGGCCAGAAAGAGCAGCAGGTCGAAGTTACCAAACTGCATGTGCCGGATGGAACCCATGGCCGTGCTGAAGAATATGGCCAAGAGTGAACTGCCGACCACGATGTACATGGGCAACCCCAGAGCGACGGTCATCAGCGGCACCATGAACGGGCCGCCGCCGAAGCCGAACATCGAGGACAGGATGGAAATGAGAAAGCCGCCGAGACAGCCGACCCACATGTTGACTTCAAATTCATGACCCCAGAAATCTACTTTCATAATGGATTCCTCCTGATAGTATTCTTATTTTTGATCCGTGGGACAGGCTTTGGTGCCTTCCTCGCCTTTTTTGGCACACTCTTCCGCCCGTTTCTTGAACTCTTTCAGGATGGCCTGCTCCTTTTTGTTTTTATCAAGATAGCCGGGGGTGGTTTGCCAGAACATCAGGCCGGACAGTACTATCAGAATCCAACCGAAGGCGAATTTGAACTGGTCGAGGGTGATCATCTCGGTGAGCTTGGGGCCTATGAAGGCGCCCACCAGCATGGCGCAGCCGACGCCGATGCCCAGCTTCCAGTTGATGAACTTGATCTTTGAGTAGTTAAAGATGCCGGAGCCCTGAGAAAACAATACGGTGGGCATGACGGTGCCTGCCACGATGGTGTGGGGCAGGGGGAAGAGTGAGACTAAAACGGGGTTGAGCATGAAGCCGCCGCCCGCGCCCATGAGCACACCGAAGATGGAGATGCCCAGGCAGAGGAGGAAGGGCCAGATCAGGTTGATGCTGGTGCCTGCGGAATTAAGATACATGGTGGGAAAGGTTACGGTGTTCTCGAAGGTGGCGGCCTCGCTCTTGACTTTCTTGATCGTTTCCTTATCGCCTTCCTTGATGCGCTCGGTGACGGCGGTGACGGTGACGCTGTACTTGCCGGGAGCCTGGCCCGCTGGCATCTTGATTTTAGCAGTGTAGGCGCCGTCGGGCTGGGTTTCGACATTGGCGGCCAGCAGTTTGTCAACTTTGCTGAAGCGGCCCTTCACCAGCTTCATGGATTCGCGCTTGCTCTCTTTTTCGTCCATGGCGTCCAGCAGGTCGCCGCGGGAGCCGATGATGCTGGCCATGATGGTGGCCTGATAGCTGTCGATTTTGATCTTGGCCGGGGCGCTGTAGGCCGCGTCGGCGCCGATCTTCTTCAGCACCTCGGAATACTTCCAGTCCTTGCCTGCGGCCTTGGCGGCATCCAGTTCCGGCTGCATCGCCTTGGGCACGAGAATCTTATAGAACGCTGGCATTTCCTGGGTGATATAAAACTTGTAGGGAATCTTGCCGGTTTTTTCGTCCTTCTTGCCGTCGAAGCGGTTGGCCCGCACCTTTTTGTCGGCGGAATAGAACTCGACATAGACCTGGGCGCCTGCCGGGGCCTGGCCGCTGACGGTGATCTCCCCGCCGTTGTCAAGCGAGGTCTTGTCAAGAGTAATGGTTGGAGCAGGGGCCTCTTCTTTGGCCTGTGCCTGCGGGGTGATGGGCAAGGCCATCATCACTAGGGCGAGTAACGGCAACATACTGAACTTGACTTTCATACCATCCACCTCCTGTCTGAAATGAAAATGTCTTAAAAGACGGCTTTTCCACGAAGTTCCCCCTGTTGTGCCGTTGCACCTCCTTTGTAGTTTTCACTGTCAGATGCGCTTTACTTGATGCTCGGGAGGGTTGTCGGCGCCTCCACTGTGGTTGTGATAGAGCAATAACAGTGCCGAACAGACAGTCTGGGGGGTATATTTTGCTTATCGTATTGATTGTGCGTGGATGATGCTATTTTTTTATCGCAGGCTGCCGGGAGGAAGAAGACCTGGAAACAGGACGAGGTGTGCCGCAAAAAATATGCACCGCACCTTTTTTGCGGCACGGCGGCTTCCTGTGGAAAGATGGTAGGCGTTGGGGGAAAATTGTTACCGGAATTTTTCTGAGGTAAGACCAAAGCGTTGCATGAGTTTTTGAAAGGCCTGGCGATTCATGCCGCTCGCCTGGGCTGCGGCCGTGACATTGCCGCTGTTTTGCTGTAGGGCGTCGGCCAGATAGGCGGCGGAGAAATCCTCCACCAACCGTTGTTTGGCGAGATTGTAGGGCAGGGCGTGTAGATTTTCGTTGCTTGGTCGGCTGGAGCAATTCTCCGTTTCTGGCTCTTCCATTTGTCCGGCGGAGATGGTGCGGGCATCGGCAAGTAATACCGCCCGCTTGATAACATTTTGGAGTTCCCGAACATTTCCTTTCCAGTGCCGCTTCACCAGAGCTGGGATTGCATCCGTTGCAAAGGCAAGACCCTCGCGGTCATATTCTCTGGCAAAGGTTGCAAGAAAATGCTGGGCCAGGGCAGGGACGTCTTCCGACCGTTTTCTGAGGGGCGGCATGGTGATGGTCACCACGTTGAGGCGGTAGAAAAGGTCTTCTCGGAAAAGCCCCTGGCGCATTTTTTCCTCCAGGTCCTGATTGGTGGAGGCCAGCACCCGGACATCCACGGCCAGGCTTTTTGTCTGGCCCAGGGGCATGATCTCTTTTTCCTGGAGAACCCGGAGCAGCTTGGTCTGGAGCGTAGGGGGGAGGTCGCCTATCTCGTCCAGCAGCAGGGTTGAGCCGTTGGCTTCGAGAAATAACCCTTTTTTATCGTGGGTCGCCCCGGAGAAAGCGCCTTTGGCATAGCCAAAGAGCTCACTTTCCAGGATGTGTTCTGGCAGGGCGGGGCAGTTCACCGTGACCATCGGCCTTTTATTCCTCGCGCTCAAGCCATTGATTTTTGTCGAGGCGGCGGTGAAACCGGGGAAGGCATCCTGGTCGACCAGCCGGCTTTGCAGCCGCCGGTTTTTTTCAAGCAGGCAGAGATGTTCCAGGCAGCGTTGCAGGGTATGGAGCAGATGCTCATTGTCAAAGGGCTTTTGGATAAAATCATAGGCCCCGTTTTTCAGGGCGGCAATGGCGGATTCCACCGTGCCGTAGCCACTCATCATGATCACGGCGATGGCCGGATACTGCTCCCTAATTTTTTGTAAGAGCGCAAGGCCGTCCAGCCCAGGCATTTTGATGTCGGTTAGCACGAGGTCGGGCTGCCAGTCTGCCAAAAGCTGCCAGGCGGCCTCTCCGGAGGGTGCTACTTTCACCTCGCACCGGCATTTTTTGCGCACGATCCGTTCCAGCATGGAGAGCATGTCGCGGTCGTCATCAACAATGAGGAGCGAGGCGGGAAACTCCCCTTCCGGGCAGGAAAAATTGGGCTGGTCAGCACTCAAACAGTCATCTCCGGCAAGAGTCATGATGGGGGAGGTTAGGAATACTCTTCTTTGATTGCCTCATTTGTCTAAAAAAATCAACATCTTCTTGCTGATCTTCGGGGCGGGTTCCCCTGGATATCGCTTGCGTCCAGCGGGACAACCTGATAATTGTGAGCATGCATCTGCACACTCTGACAGGGGGAGGATTCCGGATGAAAAAACACACGTTCCTGCTGGCCTGCGCCTGCCTGTTCTGCTGGAGCGGCCCGGCCTGGGCGGTTCAAGCGCACGGGGAGGCGGAAGGCCCGGTGGTTCACCTGATGGCCCACCTCCTGTTGTTTGTGGCCCTGTTGCTCTTGCTCTATGTTCTGCACACCAGGCCGCCGGATACCGGATTGTCCTGGAGATCCCTCAAGCTGTCGCTGCTTTTTTTTCTCCTCTGGGATGTGGATCATCTGTTCATCCACTGGTTTTCCGGGGATATGTACGCCGATATCAGGGATTCCGGCGTTAATCTGGTGGGAGACTATTTTGTCGGCCCCCGGACTCTGCTCAATTATTTCTATTACCTGGGACGCTTTGACCATCTGCTCTGTGTTCCGGCTCTCTGGTTTTTCACCAGCGCTCTGCGCGATTTCTGCGATATCATCGAAAAGCGTGGGCAAAGCCGGGCTGGGCAGGTCTCTTGATGGAAGACGCATTCAGCCTCCCCCTGTTTCCCGTCTATCTGGTGGATTATCTTGGCGCCACCGTGATGGTCATTCTTGCTTTGTGCGCCCTGTTTTTTGCCCGGCGGCTCACCCGGCTGGAGCCGAAAAACATCCTCTGGGAGTATTTCTTCTGGTTTTCCGTGGTGATGGTGGTCTTTTCTATTTCCCGCGGGGTGGGGCATCTCCTGCCCTATGTGTTTCGGCTTGCCGACCTGCCTGAGCTGTGGGATGCACTTGACCCTTACAGTGGCGGACTCAATACCATCGCCCTTTGCGGAGTGGCCATCCTGACCCTCCACTATCACAGCACGGCGGTTCTCATCGACAGGGCCAAAAACGACGCGCTTTCCTTGGAGATTGCCAATGAAAGGCTTGTGGAGGCGCATGCCGATCTGTCCCGCCTGAACCAGACCTTGGAGCAGCAGGTGGAGGAGCGCACCCTTGACCTGCGCCTGTCCGAGGAAAAATTTCGAGGCTTTTTCGAAGGATCGAAAGATATGATCTATTTCTGTGATGCGGCCGGCAGGCTCTGCGACATCAACGAGAGCGGTCTGCGTCTTTTGGGAGTCGAGCGGCGGCAGGATCTTGTCGGTCAACCCCTGGCGGAGTTTTTTCTCGACCGGGAGCGTGGGGAGCAGTATCGGGTACTGCTTGCCGCAGATGGGCAGATCAAGGATTTCGAGGCGGAGTTTGTCGGCAGGGAGGATGGCCCCTTGTATTTGATGATCACCGCCTCGGCCATTACGGATCGAACAGGCGCGACCCAGGGCTATCAGGGGATCGCCAAGGATCTCACCCATTTTAAAAAAATGATGGAACAGCTGGTGCACTCCGAAAAGATGACCTCGGTGGGCCAGCTTGCCGCAGGTGTTGCCCACGAAATCAATACCCCGCTTGGGATTATCCTTGGTTATGCCCAGCTGCTGGAGGAGGATTTCGAGGAGCAGACCGAGGTGCATGAAACCTTGGGGATCATTGAAAAACAGGCGAAGATCTGCCGTAGGATTGTTGCTGATCTGCTGAATTTTTCCCGTCAGACCCTGGAGCACAACAAGCTGTATGGCGATCTCAACCAGTGCCTGGAGGAGGTGCTGGCCATTGTCAACCATACCCTGAACATGGACCATATCTTTATCCACCGCTGTCTGGCCGAGAATCTGCCGAAAACCTGCTTTGACAACGAGCGGCTGCGCCAGGTTTTTGTCAATCTGCTGACCAATGCCCACCACGCCATTGGCAGCGAAGGTATCATCGGGGTGTGGACTCGTTGGCATGAGGAGAGCGGGCAGATAGAGATCATCATCGGCGATTCCGGTTCTGGTATCCCCCAGGATCAGCTGGGTCGGATCTTCGACCCTTTTTACACCACCAAGGGGGTGGGCAAGGGTACCGGCCTGGGGTTGTCTGTTTCCTTCGGCATCATCCAGGATCATAACGGCCGGATCGAGGTCAAATCCCCGCCCTTGGAGCCGGAGCTTGTCACCCTGGATATGCACACTTGCTTTCATCTCTTCCTGCCGGTCATTGCCGAAGGTCAGGAAAAGGAGCAATAACGGGATGGCGCGGATTCTGGTCTTGGATGATGTGCTGGACGCAGGGGTTCTGATCAAAAAGATTCTTCAGAAAAAGGGCCACGTGGTGCATGTGTTCCATGACGAGGACGAGGCCCTCCGTTTCACGGAGAAAAATCCGGTGGATCTGGCGATTCTCGACATGAATCTGCGTAAGATGGACGGGCTTGATGTGCTCTGCGAGATGCAGAAGGCGTTGCCGCACCTGCCGGCCATTATGCTGACCGGCTTGCCCGACGCCGCCATGGCCAAAAAAGCGTTTGCCCTTGGGGCTGTGGCCTATTGCGCCAAACCCCTCGACAAAGACAAGCTGGAAGAGAGGGTTGCCAGGGCCTTGCTGGCAGGGGAGGACCTGCCGGAGCAGTGAGCCTCAGGCCCCCGGTGGGAAGGGGCCGATAATCTCCCGAAGGGGGATGCGCTGGTCCGGGGGTAATCCCTGTTTATGGCACCAGGCACGATTGAGCTCGGCGAGGCGTTCGTTGAACGGGTCCATAAATAGGAGCTTTTCTGGGATAAAGGCATAATCGTCCGGGAAATTCAGCGGGCAGGCCGAGACCTCGATGGCCTGGCGCTCTGTATCCACATAGGCCAGGGGGAGCCCCTGGGTTCGACAGATGATGGGGCGGTTTACATAGACGCTGCACAGATCATCAATGAGCAGGGGGCAGCGATTGTCGCCTTCTGCAAGGTTGCGGCGAAGCCGCTTTTGACTGGCCGACGGCAGGGCAGCAATGGCTTCCCGTAAGCAAGCCGCTTCAATGGGCAGCACGCTGAAAGCTAAGCAACAGTGGGCGCAGCCCGGCCCGCAGGAAAGGGCTGCGGCATGCATCTCCCCGATGCGGGCGATTTCCGTGTCAAGGGGGGCAAGCAGTTGGTGGTAGTCTTGGATGCAGGTCATGGCGCAGTCATGATAAAAAAAGGGAATCACCCGCGTGCGGCTGATTCCCTTTAGAATTTCTGGCGTCCCCAACGAGATTTGAACTCGTGTCGCCGGCGTGAAAGGCCGGTGTCCTGGACCGGGCTAGACGATGGGGACTAATATCCGTACAGAAAATGGTGGGTCGTGCGCGACTTGAACGCGCGACTCTCTGCTTAAAAGGCAGATACTCTACCGACTGAGTTAACGACCCAACCTGTAGGAAAAGGCACTTTTACAACAGTCGGTTTTCCGTGTCAAGTCTTTGCTGTCTTCTTTCTCCTTTTTTTGCCCCGCCTTCTTCCCTGTTGCTCTGCCGGATAACGCCATGAGCTTGTGTAATTATTGGGGTTTTCCGGCGGGTGCTGCGCTGCTTAAATAGCTTGTGGCGGCCGCCTGGGTCTGCTATATCTTCTGCTTTGTTGCGGACTAAGATGGAGCTTCTGCGCGGAGCAGGGCTTTTTTTTCTGACTTTTTATAATGGGTGCGCCATGGGGTTGTTGGCCAGATCGGCAAGTTATGTTCGCTATGCGGTGGAAGGGGATTTGCCCGCGAATTTCTGGGAGTTCGCCGCCGAGCGGATTGCCAGAAATTCTTTCCGGGATATTGATGAGAGTTACGAAGAGCGCTCTGTGGGCTGGGTTTCCGTGCTCAATATGTTCGACAGCGAGTTTGCCTATGCCTCGTACGCAGCAGCGGACCATGTCGTGCTTTCCTTACGGCTGGACGAGCGGATGGTGTCGTCCAAGGTGCTCAACAAGTTCTGCCTCAAAGAAGAGGAGCGGCTTAAAAAGGAGCGACAGATTCCCAAGCTGGCAAGGGCCCATCGGGTGGAGATCAAGGAGAGCGTCAAGCTGATGCTGATGAAAAAGGCGGCGCCGACCCCGGCGGTCTATGATCTCTGCTGGAATCTGGCCGAGGCCACGGTTCTGTTTTTTTCCACCAGCCAGAAGGCCCAGGAGCTGCTTGAGGAATTTTTCAAGCAAACCTTTGATCTCAGCCTGATGCTGCAGGTGCCGTATCTCACCGCCGAGCATCTGCTCGACGCCCCCGGCCGCGAGGCCCTGGCCGACATCACTCCCGCAATCTTCATTTGACCCCAGAGGCCTTACGCGCATGGATTTACTTGATATCATTGACGAAAAAAGATTTGTTGGCCAGGAGTTTCTCACCTGGCTCTGGTTCAAAAGCGAGGAGCGGGGGGGCACCATCTTTCTTCCCGAGGCTGGGGAGGATATCCAACTGGTCTTTGAAAAGCACATGATGCTTGAGTACGGCGAAGGCGAGAACCGCGAGAAGCTGATCTGCCGGGGGCTGATGACCGAGTTGCAGGAGGCGCGCACCGGCTTGGCCATGGGCAAGAAGCTGGAGCAGGCCCGGATCTTGCTGACCCGGGGGGAGTATGAATGGAACCTCTCCTTCAAGGCCACCCTCATGGAGTTCCGTAATGTGAAGCCGCCCAAAACCATGGGCTCCGCCGAAGAAGGCAACGACCCCGAGGCGGTGGAAGGCAGGCTGTTGGAGCATCTCAGCCTGCACGAGATGGTGGTGCGCACCGTGGATCAGCTGTTTCGGATGTTTCTTGAGCTGCGGATCGGCTCCGGCTGGGAGCAGGAACTGACTCGGGTTCAAGCCTGGGTGCGAAAAGGAAAAGAGACACACTGACCGGCGGTTGTGCCCCTGTCGCCGGTTTTCATAAGGGAGAGAACACCATGGAATTTGAAACCGTCATCGGCCTTGAGGTCCATGCCCAGCTCAAAACCAAGAGCAAGATTTTCTGCGGCTGCACCACCGCCTTCGGCAACCCGCCTAACACCAACACCTGTCCGGTCTGCCTCGGCATGCCCGGCGTCCTGCCGGTGCTGAACAAAACGGTGGTGGAGTATGCCATGAAGATGGCCCTAGCCACTAACTGCGCTATTCGCCCGATGAACCAGTTCGCCCGCAAAAATTATTTCTATCCCGACCTGCCCAAGGGCTACCAGATTTCCCAGTTCGACCTGCCCATTGCCGAGCATGGCTGGGTGGAGGTCGAGGTGGACGGGAAAACCAGCCGAATCGGCCTCACCCGCATCCACATGGAAGAGGACGCGGGCAAGCTGATCCACGACGAGCGCGAGCCGGTGAGCTATGTGGACCTCAACCGCACCGGGGTCCCGCTCATCGAGATCGTCAGCGAGCCGGATATCCGTTCGCCGGAGGAGGCCGCGGCCTATTTGAAAAACCTGCACGCCATCCTGCGCTACCTGGACATCTGCGACGGCAACATGCAGGAGGGCAGCTTTCGATGCGACGCCAATATCTCGCTGAGACCCGTGGGTCAGACGGAGCTGGGCACCCGCACCGAGCTTAAAAACATGAATTCCTTCAAAAACGTGCAGAAGGCGTTGGAGTTCGAGGTGCGCCGCCAGCGCGACCTGCTGCTGGACGGCGGCAAGATCATCCAGGAAACCCTGCTCTGGGATGCGGACCGCAACGTGACCAATTCCATGCGCTCCAAGGAGGAGGCCCACGACTACCGCTACTTCCCAGATCCGGACTTGGTGCCGGTGGTGATCGACGAGGCCTGGATTGAGGAGATCCGCGCCACCCTGCCCGAGTTGCCCGATGACCGGAAAAATCGTTTTATTGAACAACTGGGGTTGTCGGCAGACGATGCCGCAGTGCTCACCTCTGCCAAGGAGCTGGCTGATTATTTCGAGGCGGCGTATGCTGGCTATCCCAATGCCAAAAAACTTGGCAACTGGCTGATGACCGAGCTGATGCGCTTGATGAAGGGCGAGGAGGCCCTGGACATCAGTCAGTGCCCGGTCTCTCCCGAGAACTTGGCCGCACTCCTGGCCATGATCGACGCAGGCACCATCAGTGGTAAGATCGCCAAGACCGTGTTCGAGGAGATGATGGTCTCCGGCAAGGACCCGGAGACCGTGGTCAAGGAGAAGGGGCTGGTGCAGATGAGCGACCAGGGCGAGATCTTGGCCATTGTTCGGGAGATCATCGCGGCCAATCCCGAGCAGGCGGCGCAGTTTCGGGAAGGCAAGACCAAGGTCATGGGATTTTTTGTGGGCCAGCTTATGAAGCAGACCGGGGGCAAGGCCAATCCGGGGCTGGCCAATGATTTGTTTGTTAAGGCGTTGGCGGAGTGAGGTGATAGTCACGGAAACCACGAAAGAAGTAAGGCGAGGTGGAATGCTATCATGACAAGAAAAGTCTATATGAGCATTTTGTTCCTGCAACTACTGGCGGGTGCCTCGTTTGTGATCTCTGGTTGGCAAGGAGATCGGGCATTGGACAAGAGTGGGATCGGTGATCCGGAAAAATTCACTTTCTGGAACCAGATCGCCGGGGGCTCTTTTTACCTCTTCGTCGTGGCCTGGTTGAGTGGCATTGCGATGCTGCTCTATTTTCACGTTCTGGCACGGAAAAAAACTGACGCGAAACCATCGTGGCAACCGTCAAACCGTGGTCTTTGGGTCCCACCTTTGTTGCTTTCCCTTGGCTGGCTAATTGGCATCCTTTAAAAGAGCCAAGCATGGATAAAACCGACTGGCAAAAAAAAGGCGACGGCCACCGGCAGCGGCTGCGGGACAAGTTTCTGGCCCACGGCCTGGATGGCTTTACCGACGCCGAGGTTTTGGAGCTGCTTCTTTCCCTGGGCACGCCGCGCAAGGATTGCAAGGAGAGTGCCCGTCGGCTGCTCAAGCAGTTCGGCTCATTGGCTCAGGCCTTGGATGCAAGCCAGGGTGAGCTTGAGATCATTGAAGGCATTGGGCCGAAGAACGGTTTCGCCCTGCATTTTGTCCAAGGTGTGGCCCGGCGGTATCTCAAGCAACGGCTGGTGGCCAAGGAGTACCTCCGTTCCTCTCGCGAGGTGGGGGAGTATCTGGTCCACAGCATGCGCGGTCTCAAACGTGAGGTGTTGATGGCGGTTTTCCTCGACGCCTCCCTGGCTATTATCGACACCCAACTGGTGGCGGAAGGAACCCTGGCCAGCAACACCGTGCATCCTCGTGAGTTGATCAAGCTGGCCCTGGAGCGCCACGCCGCCTCGGTGGTCATCGCCCACAACCATCCCTCCGGCAGCCTGACCCCCTCGGCGGAGGATACCAGGCTCACCCGTCATCTCTTCATTGCCCTGGCCTTTGCCGGGATTCAGCTTCTGGACCATCTCATCGTGGGGGATGGTGACCAGCCTTTCAGCTTTGCCGACCATGGCTTGCTGGAGGATATTCGTCGTCAGTCCCGGGCGCTTGTCGCCGGAGATTGATGGTGCCCAATTCCGTCATTCATCCAGGCAGCGGCGAAGAGCCGCCCGGCCTCTATCTCCACATCCCCTTTTGCAAGAGTCGCTGCGCGTACTGCTCCTTCAACTCCTATGCCTGCCAGTCCCCACCGGCTGCATATCTTGCGGCACTGTCCAAACAGATCCGCCATTGGGCTGGGCAGCAGTGGTGCCGGGAGCGGACCTTTGCCACCCTATTTGTCGGCGGTGGCACCCCGACCATCTATGGCGGTGGTGAGTTGGCTTCCCTGGTAGAATTGAGCCTCACATCCTTCAATTTTACGGAAGATGCCGAGATTACGGTGGAGGCCAACCCGAACACCGTCAGCGAGCAAGCGCTGACCTCCTTGCGCCGGGCCGGGGTCAACCGCCTGAGCCTCGGGGTGCAGGCCTTTTCCGATCGGTTGTTGGCCGGGCTTGGCCGGAGCCACACAATGGCCGAGGCTGACGCCGCCATCGGCGCAGCTCGCCGGGCGGGGTTTACTAACATCAATCTGGATTTGATGTACGGTCTGCCCGGCCAGAGCGTGGCGGATTGGCAGGACAGTCTGGACCAGGCCCTTGCCCACGCGCCGGAGCATTTGGCCTGCTATGAGTTGACCATCGAGGAGGGAACTCCCTTTGCCCGGTTGGTGGACAAAGGCGACCTTATCCTGCCCGACGAGGAGGAGGCCCTGACCATGGCCGAACGCACCCATGCGTTTCTGGCCCAGGCCGGGTTGGAGCGTTATGAGATATCCAACTATGCCGCACCGGGCCGGGAGTGCCGCCACAACCTCAACTACTGGCGAAATGGCGCCTATCTGGGCCTTGGGGCCGGGGCGGTCTCCTGCCTGTCCGGGTTCAGGTTCAGTACGGTTCAGGAGCCCGAGGAGTTTGCCGGTCTGGTTCAGAGGGGGGAACTCCCCCTGGCTGAGGGCGAATGCCTGCCGCTGGAAGCGCGATTTCGGGAAAGCGTGATCATGGGGTTGAGGATGATCCAAGGGGTCTCTTTTGCCCGGCTGCACCGGCAGTTTGGTTTGACGCCGCCGGGCTATTATGGGAAGATGCTGGATGAATTGCAGCAGCAGGGGCTGGTCGCGGTTAGCAAAGACAGTCTGCGTCTTACCAAGGCAGGTCTGCCCGTGGCCAATCAGGTCTTGGCCCGGCTGGTCTGAATAGTTATGCGACGAGAACGTTTTATCATAGAGGTAGTCAATGATCCTTCCCGCGAATAGTATTGCCAGAAAATTGCTGGTCACCATGTCGCTGGTGGTTGCCGGAGTGGTTCTGATCCTTGGCGGCATTGAAGTCGTACAGGAGTATGGCCGCTATCGGAGCGAGGTCGATGCGCTCTGGGGGAGGCAGATCGAGTCGCGCAAGCAGCAGCTTGAAACGGAGGTCGCCGAGGCGATATCCCATATCGAGTTCAAGAAAAATCAAGTTCGGGCCAGGGTGCAGGGGAGTCTTGAATCCAGGGTTCGGGACGCCCATGGGACGGTGAGCCACCTCTACGAGATCAGCAAAGGCTCCCACAGCACCAAGGAGCTTCGCGGCCTGGTGCGGGAGACTTTGCGCAAGCAGCGTTTTAACAACGGCAGGGGCTATTTTTTCATCTTTGCTATGGACGGCACGGTGCAGCTCCATGCGGCCCAACCGGAACTTGAGCAAAAAAATCTCCTGGCCATGCAGGATACCGAGGGCACCTTCGTAATCCGGGAGATGATTGCGCTTGCCAAGAGCAAGGGAGAGGGCTTTATCACCTACCGCTGGCCAAAGCCGGGGTTTCCCCCGGACCAGGAGTTCGAGAAGATTTCTTTTATCAAATATTTGCCGCAGCTTGACTGTTTCATCGGCGCGGGTGAATACCTGGATGACACCGAGGCCGAGGTCAAGGGTGAGGTGCTGGAGCGCATCGAGAAGATGCGTTTTGGAGAGGGCGACTATGTCTTTGCCGGGCAGTGGGACGGGCTTGCCCTGACCTACCCGACCAAAGGTCAGAATATGCTTGGGGTGACCGATGCCAACGGGGTGAAGATCGTGCAGGAAGCCATCGCCCTGGCCCGCAAGGAAGGCGGATTCCTGCGTTATGTGATGCCGAAACTGGGCGAGGAGCGTAACTCCTTGAAACTCAGCTACATATGCGGGGTTAAGGATTGGCAATGGTACGTCGGGGCCGGGGTCTATCTGGATGATCTGGAGGCTGCCAGTGCCGGGGCCAGGCGGGAGTTGCGGTACGAGATTGTCAAGACTGTCTGCCTGAACCTGCTGTTGATGTTTGCCGCTCTCCTGACCGGGCTGCTGTTTGTTCGTAAAACCGCAGGGCGAATTCAGCAGGCTTTTGCCGCCTTTGGCACTTTTTTTGACAAGGCGGCGCGGGAAAAGGTGGAAATGGAGACCGGAGGTCTCCATTTTGCAGAGTTTCGTTCTTTGGCCAACGCGGCAAACCAGATGTTGGCTGAGCAACGGGCTATGGAAAAAGATCTGCGTAAAAGCGAGGAGAAATACCGGGTTCTGATCGAAACCACCGGCACCGGTTTTGTGAAAGTCGATGGCGAGGGAAGGGTGCTGGATGCCAACCAGGAGTATGTGCGTTTGAGCGGCCATCAAGATTTGGCCGAGATTCTTGGCCATCTGGTGTTCGAGTGGACTGCGGCCCACGATTTGGCCAGGAACCGGGAGGCGTTGGAGGACTGCGTCAATCTGGGCTTTATTCGCCATCTGCAAATCGAGTATGTCGATGGTCAGGGTGAGTTTGCCGCTGTGGAAATCAACGGCACACGGGTGCACAGCGAAGGGCAGTTGGAGATTATTGCCATCTGCCATGACATCAGTGGGAGAAAGCAGCTGGAAGAGCAGTTGCGCCAAGCCCAGAAGATGGAGGCCCTCGGCATCCTGGCCGGAGGGATTGCCCACGATTTCAACAACATTCTTGCTGCCATCATCGGTTGTGCCGAGATGGCGAAAAGAAGCCTGCCCCAAGAGGCTGGCGGTGCCGGAGCCGATATTCAGCAGGTTCTGCTGGCCGGGCTGCGGGCAAAGGATCTGGTGAAGCAGATTCTGGCCTTCAGTCGGAAAGGCGGGGAGGAACGGAGTCTGATTTCGCCCAGGCCCATTGTCAAGGAGGCGCTCAAGTTTTTGCGGGCCTCGATTCCGGCGAGTATTGAAATCCGTGAGGATATTGATCCGGATTGTGGCTCCATTCTGGCTAACCCCACGAATATCCATCAGGTTGTGGTGAATCTCTGCACCAACGCCTTCCATGCCATGGAGGAGACGGGCGGCGTTCTGACTGTGGTCCTGAAAAATGTGGAACTGGATGCAGGCGAACTTGCCGGGGAAGCCGATCTGCTGCCTGGGCAGTATGTGCTGTTCAGTGTCCGCGACACCGGACCGGGGATGGCGTCGGAGATCCTCTCCCGCATCTTTGATCCGTATTTTACCACCAAGGGGGTGGGCAAGGGGTCGGGCATGGGACTGGCAATGGTGCATGGCATTGTCAAAAATTATGGCGGTATGGTGCAGGTGGAAAGCACCGTAGGTGCGGGCACGGTTTTCCGCATTTATCTGCCGCAGATCGGCAAGGGGGCGGCTGCGGCGGAAAGCGTGCAGGAATGGTCGCTGCCTTCCGGTCAGGAGCGGATTCTTTTTGTTGATGACGAAATAAGCATTGCCGAGATGGGCAAGGCCATGCTTTCCGGGCTTGGCTACCGGGTGACGGCTCGGACCAACTCCCTTGAGGCCTTGGAAGAGTTTTGCAGCCAGCCTGGGGATTTTGATCTGCTGATCACCGACCAGACCATGCCCAAGATGTCCGGGCTGCAGCTTGTCCAAGAGATTCGGAAGATCCGGCCTGAGTTGCCAGTGATCCTCTGCACCGGATACAGTGCGGCAATCGGCGAAGATTCGGCCGGGGGGATGGGTATCCGTCATTTCATCATGAAGCCTCTGACCATGCGGGCGCTGGCCGAAACGGTGCGCAAGGCGTTAGAAGGCAGAAAGTAAAAAGGACAAAGTAAGGCGGCGGGAAAGAATGGCGAAAGAAAAAATAGCGTATGTGTGCAGCGCCTGTAACGGGGTGTTCAGCAAATGGGCCGGGCAGTGCGAAGGCTGCGGCGCCTGGGATACCCTGGCCGAGCAGCAGCCTTCGTCCGTGGCGGCGGGCCGTTTCCAGGGCTATTCCGGCAGTCTGGCCCAGGTGCAGACCATGGCCGAGGTGGGCAAAGATGAGCTGGTCCGTTTTTCCACCGGCATGGGTGAGCTGGACCGGGTGCTGGGCGGCGGCCTGGTGCCGGGCTCGGTGGTCCTGATCGGCGGCGATCCGGGGGTGGGCAAATCCACCGGCTTGCTCCAGGTCTGCTGCAACCTGAGCCTCACCCGCAAATGCCTCTACGTAACCGGCGAGGAGTCGCTCCAGCAGATTGCCATGCGGGCCAGGCGGCTTGGCCTGCCGGATCAGGCGTTGCTTTTGCTGGCGGAAACCAGGGTGGAGGATATCTGCGCCACGGCGCTGAAGGAACACCCCGAGGTTATGGTGATCGATTCCATCCAGACCATGCAGGTGGCGGACAGCCAGTCCGCGCCGGGCAGCGTCAGTCAGGTGCGGGAGTCCGCCGCCCTGCTCACCCAGTTTGCCAAGCAGACCGGGGTGGCCATCTTCCTGGTGGGCCATGTCACCAAGAGCGGCGACCTGGCCGGACCCAGGGTGCTGGAGCACATCATCGACGTGGTTTGCTACATCGAAGGCGGCGGCGATTCCCGGTTTCGGGTGATGCGGGCGGTGAAGAACCGCTACGGCGCGGTGAACGAGCTGGGGGTTTTTGCCATGACCGACAAGGGTCTGCGCGAGATCTCCAACCCCTCGGCCATCTTTTTATCCCGCAATGCCGAGGCCATGCCCGGCAGCGTGGTCATGGCGATCTGGGAAGGCAGCCGCCCCCTGCTCGTTGAGATGCAGGCCCTGGTGGATGACAGCCACAGCGAAAATCCACGCCGGGTTACGGTGGGGCTGGAGCAGAACCGGCTGGCCATGCTCCTGGCCGTGCTGCACCGGCACGGCTCCATCGCCACCTATGGCCAGGACGTGTTCATCAACGTGGCGGGCGGGGTGCGGGTGAGCGAGACCAGCGCCGATCTGCCCCTGCTCCTGGCGGTTTTCTCCAGCCTGAAAAACAAGCCCCTGCCCGTGGAGCTGGTGGCCTTCGGCGAGGTGGGCCTCTCCGGCGAAATCCGGCCCGTGCCCAGCGGCCAGGAGCGGTTACGGGAGGCGGCCAAGCACGGCTTTAAAAAGGCCATTGTCCCCCTGGCCAACGTGCCCAAGGGCGGGGTCAAGGGCATGGAGATCATCGGGGTGAAAAAGCTGGCCGAGGCTATCGAGGCGGTCCGCTAAGAATATCGGGCGCTTTTCTTCCGGGTCGGAAACCCTTCAAGCATTGACAGCCCATTTTTGAAATGGTACATAACTGACGGACTTGAGGGAGGAATGGCCGAGTGGTTTAAGGCGGCGGTCTTGAAAACCGTTGTGCGAAAGTACCGTGGGTTCGAATCCTACTTCCTCCGCCAACAACATGCGAATACGAATTGTGGAGAGCTGACCGAGTAGGCCGAAGGTGCTCGCCTGCTAAGCGAGTGTAGGATCAAAAGTTCTACCGAGGGTTCGAATCCCTCGCTCTCCGCCATTTATTAATCCGGTAACGTCCGGAGATGTCCTGAACCCGCTTCCCCAAAAGGAGAGCGGGTTTCTTATTCTTTAGGGTATCCGTCCAATAACAGGTGGGGGCCGCAAGTGGAAGAGGGCGAGCGCAAAGCGCACAACCAATTGACCGTCTGGCAACAACTCTTCACCCGCCGCATGGCGATCTGCGTGTTCACTGGGTTTTCTTCCGGCCTGCCGTTGTACCTGCTGTTCAATCTCCTGCCCGCATGGCTGCGCAGCGAACACGTTGATCTAAAAACCATCGGTCTGTTTGCGCTGATTCAGTTTCCCTACACCTGGAAGTTTCTGTGGTCGCCGCTGCTCGACCGCTACGTCCTGCCCTTGCTCGGACGCCGCCGCGGCTGGATGCTGCTGACTCAGATCGGCTTGTTGCTGGTGATCGCGATGATGGGTGCGTTCTCGCCGCAAAGTGAGTTGCACACCATCGCCTGGATTGCCACGCTGCTCGCCTTCCTCGGCGCCACGCAGGATATTGTTCTGGATGCCTACCGCCGCGAATTACTGGCGGACAGCGAGATGGGCCTCGGCAATGCAGTGCATGTCAATGCCTACCGCATCGCGGGTTTGGTGCCGGGTTCGCTGTCGCTGATCCTGGCCGATTTTCTGCCCTGGAACATGGTGTTCATCAGCACCGCCCTGTTCATGCTGCCCGGCGTGGCGATGACCCTTGCGGTCCAAGAGCCGCACCGCGCCGCACCGCCTAAGACGCTGCGCGAAGCGGTGGTCGAACCGTTTCACGAATTCATCACCCGCAGCGGCTGGAATAGCGCCCTGCTGATTCTCGCCTTTCTGTTTTTGTATAAACTCGGCGACAGCATGTGCACCGCCTTGGCCACGCCGTTTTATATGGACATGGGCTTTAGCAAAACCCAGATCGGGCTGGTCGCCAAGAATGCCGGGCTGTGGCCCGCCGTCATCGGCGGTTTGCTCGGCGGCCTGTGGATGGTAAGGATCGGGATCAATCGGGCGCTGTGGCTGTTCGGAGTGGTACAGGTGGTCTCCATCTTCGGCTTTGCCTGGCTGGCATCGGTTGGGCACCATGCCGAAATCACCAGCGTGGAACTCGCCCAACTGGCCGTTGTCATCGGCCTTGAAGCATTGGGCGTGGGCCTCGGCACCGCCGCCTTCGTCGCCTTCATCGCCCGCACCACCCATCCCGCCTACACCGCGACCCAGTTCGCCCTGTTCACCAGCCTTGCCGCCATGCCGCGCACCTTTGCCAACGCCGCCACCGGTTGGCTGGTGGAGATGATCGGCTGGATGGGGTTCTTTCTGCTCTGCGCTTTGCTGGCGGTGCCGGGAATGTTGTTGTTGCTGAAGGTTGCGCCGTGGCAGGAAAAGGCTGGCAATATAAGATAAGGATGTATGGGTGCGAGGTGATAGTTGCCTTGTGTCCTTCAAGTGTTCCGGTGTGGGATTATCACCTCACAAGAGGAGGAATTAAGTATAGTGTCCCCTGAATTGGTCTGGGCAACGCTGTTAAAATTGCTGCTAGCTGGATCAAATCAGGCTGTGCGCCTGCGATGTTTCAAGCGAACTGCCCAACGACTTATAAGGGTCATACTTTTGTGGTGCCAGCCAAGAATATCTGCATTGTGGCCTGTTCGATATCTTGCAGGATTTGTGTCGCGGACATGGCGTGATTTGCCGATTCCAAGATTGCTGCCTCAGCGGCCACCAGGGGTGCAGCCAAGGAAGTTCCACCCCAAGATAGCACCTGCCCGTGTTGGTTGTATCCCAAGATGGCTGACCCCGGGGCATCGACAAAGCAATAAGGCGTCGAAGAACCAGCTTGATTACTAAACGATGTCATGCATAGACCGGTGCCCGCTTGCTGTGAAGCGCCGACAGCAATACAGCTCCCACCGTCCTTGGCGTATGCCGCAGGATATTCCGGCGCATGCCCACCGTCGTTACCCGCGGCAATACACACGAGCACCCCATGATTGGTGGCATTTTGCACGGCTGTTTCCAAGATGGTATCCGGGCTTGTGCCACCTAACGACATGTTGATTATATTTGCTCCATGCGCCACAGCGTAGTTGATGGCAGCGATTATATTTGTGTCTGTACCACTTCCTGATGCATCAATTGCCTTGAGTACCATGAGTTGAGCATCGTATGCGCCGCCGACCACCCCATTTCCGGTATTGGTTGCTATCAATTCACTTGCCGTGCAGGAACCATGGCCGTTGTCGTCCTGAACGTTGGCAGAATTGTTCAAGAAATTCCAATCATACTGACTCAGGTTATGTGTCAGCGATGTGTTATGGAGGTCAATCCCTGTATCGATATCGGCGATCACGACCCCCCTGCCCGTATACCCGGCTGCCCAAGCATCCTGAAAATGGGCTGCCGTCAGTCCCCATTCAAGCGGAATAGTCGATCTCACATCCGCCAAGGTCTGTCCGGTAATGATATCTAACGCCTTGAGAACATCCACTTCGCCATAGCCTGATACGCTACTCCAATTAGCCACTGAGGGGATTGTCGCAGGGGGCGATGTTCCTGCATTCCCATTTCCGGTTGGTGCTGGCGGCTGGGCAGGATGCACGATATGATCCAGTTTTCCTGCTGCATTGAAATAATCGACTTCGGTTATTGTGCCCGTAGCGTTGGCCTTGGTTATCGTACTAAGAGCACTTCCTGTATAAGCGTAAGTGTCCGTTTCAAAAAGAGTGCCCTTGCTGGTGTGAGTCTCCTTGGCAATCTGACCAGAAGCGTTGTAATTGTATGTATCAGTTTCGATGATCGTCCTGCCGTCCCGAGAAAACAGATTGACTGTCTGCACCTGCCCTATGTTGTTGTATAATTCCTGGGCGGCCAAGATGTTTCCGTTGAACAAGTCTGTTTCTGTAATCGTATTTCCATTAGCGGCATAGTGAGAAGCGGAAAGAAGGTTGCCCCACCCATCGTAATTGACAACCCAACTTAAAGTTCCTGCCGCATTGTAATCAGACTCGGTGATCCCTGTTGCAGTAAAGACGTATTTGGTTCCCAGTGCCCCCATGTTGAACAGATCAATCTCAGAGAGTTGCCCATTTCCGGTGAATATTTTTTCTTCCTTCAATATTCCAGAGCTGTTGTAAAAAAACTGATCATATTCGGTTGCCGTTCTGCCGTCCGCAGCAAGTATTTCTGTGAGGGCCTTGTGTCCCAAGCTATCGTACCACGAGACGGAACTCTTTTGGCCGTTTGTGTACTTGTCGGTTTTGAGGAGTGTCGTGCCATTTGAGGCGTAGATGTCAACCTCTTGCACGGCGCTGGAATTCGGTGCGTAGATTGTCTTGGTAATGTTTGCCATGGCTGAGCTCCTAAAAGTTACCCCCCTACTACAATTATTTTTGGGTCATGACTAGAACAGAGGATTTTTTCGGATGATTTCGAGGATCACCCGGTACATGTTCTGGTCACGATAATTGAATCTAAACTCGCACTCTTTGAGGTGCAAGAAAAAGGTTGCTTTGCTCACTCCTCGGAATCGTGTGAGACGAGATTTCGCAAAGCCCCAGAAGCCCTCGATGCCGTTGATATGGGTTTTGCCCCTGGCGAATTCATTCCGGCCATGATCGACGCGGAGATGCTTGCCATAGCCGACATCGACAAGGCCATTGTAACCACGCCAGCCATCAGAATAGATGATGCTTTCTGGCTCGACCTTGCCACGAATAAGGGCTTGCAGCGTGGCTTTGGAGCAGTCGGGCACTATTTCGGTGTAGACCTTGCCGTTACGCTTGAACACACCGAAGACAATCGTTTTCCCTTAACGCGCCGAGGGCCAAAGAAAGATTCATCAACCTTGATCTCCCCGGCTAATGGGGATTGCTGCTCACAGAACGTAGCCAATCGTTCACGAATGGCGCGGAGAAAACGATGCCGGCCAATTCGGCGATCTGGGTGGCTTCCAGACTGAGTGCAAAAAGCCTTGCGAGTTGCCGAAATTTAGGCTCTGAAATTTTTGAACGTTTTGCGTACCTATTTTTCATTGTCATAACTAGATGTTATCACACTTTTTAAAGTGCTGTTCTAAGCATGACCCTTATTTTTTACCACGATGACGGCTTCCATGCAATTTTGGAATTAAGGAAAAATGGTTCCTTTCGGGAATCGGTGCGAGGAATTTTGTTGAATAGTTGAAAAGCATGAGCCTCATCAGTTACTTAGAAGGTGCGAAACTTACTAGGTATCTGGGAGGAGACTCATGCTTGTGG
>JAPLJG010000119.1 GCA_026388735.1 Deltaproteobacteria bacterium | reverse complement strand
GAGGAGGATTTCATCGCCAAATTCGCGGCCCGCGCCTCCCACGCCTCCCAGGTGCAGTCCCGGGTCAAAAAACTGGAAAAGATCGAGCGCATCGAGCTGCCCCCGGAACAGCGGCTGATCAGCTTCGAATTCAGCGAACCGCCCCGCAGCGGCGATGACGTGGTGCGCATCGCCGGTGTTTTCCGGCATCTCCGGGGTGATCCAGCGGGGGGAGAAGGTGGCGGTGGTTGGGGTCAACGGCGCGGGCAAATCAACCTTACTTAAAGTGCTGGCCGGCCAGACCGAACCGAGCAACGGCAGCGCCACCATCGGGGCCAACGTCAGCCTCGGATATTTCAGCCAGCATGCCATGGATATTTTGATCCCAGAACGGACCGTTTTTGACACCGTACAGGACGCCCTGCCCCAAGCCAACATCGGCACCATCCGCAATCTCTGCGCCGCCTTTCTCTTCCAAGGCGACACCGTGGACAAACAGATCAAGCTCCTTTCCGGCGGAGAAAAAAGCCGGGTAGTGCTGGCCACCTTGCTGGCCCGGCCGCTCAATTTCCTGATCTTGGACGAGCCCACCAACCATCTGGACATCCAGTCACGGGAGATTCTGCTGGGAGCGCTGCAAAAATTTGCCGGCACCGTGGTGCTGGTCAGCCACGACCGGCATTTTCTCCGCTCGCTGGTGAACCGGGTCATGGAGGTGGATCACGGGGAGCTGCGGTCCTACGGGGGGGATTACGAATACTACCTGCGTAAGGCGGGGTACCAGGCGGAATAACGGGATTTAGGCGGTGAGCCCTTTCAATCGGGCGACCCGTTCGAATTTCAAGATGATTTGGGCCAGTTGCCGCTCTTGGGCAGGGGTCGGCGCAAAGCGGATGCCATAGGTCGCCAGCTTCGTGGTGCCGTTATCGGCTTTCCGGACAATACTCGCCCACTCGAATCTGAGCTGAAAGCTCTCCACTGTTCCCGGCGGCGTAAATTCGTTGGCCGGCACCGCATGGTTAAGCTGGAGGCTGACCGCCCGAATCTCCCAGGGCACAACAACCGGTGTTTCCTGGGGCAACCGAACAAGCACGCCCTTGCCGCTGAGATCCTCGATCCGGCCGGAGAGGATCCATTTGCTCACGGTCTGAAAGATGGCGACACTGTCGGCTGTCGGCACAACCCGGTAGGCATGCCGACGCTGGATGATCATAATCTCCGCAGGGAGAGCGAGCTCCAGATAGTCATCCTTGAGCCGAAGAATCCGGCTCTTGCCCACGATATTGCGACCAAACACACAGCAAAACTGAAACTCCACCTCGCCGGGGGTAAATTTCGAGGCTTTATCCCGTTTAGCCAGGATCAACCGCGTGGGCGAGACCTTGACAACCCAGGCATCACTGCGGTGCCCGTGCTGGATAATGCTTAAGGATTTACGCCGCTCCAGCATCAGCTCAAAGATCCGACTGACCGCGCTCGGTTCCTGAACAATCTCAACGTCAGAATCTTCCATTCTTTATGCAACTCCTGCGGTTCAGACTCTCTCAAAAGACGTACTGGATGCGGTTTTAAGGATACCTTTCTTTGCCATCCCCCGTCAACACCGGCCCTGCACGCCCACCGCAAAAAATCATTTTTTTCCGCTTGCTTTTCCCTGCCACTTTCACCGACAATACCAGCACGCCCCGATGGCCGCTTTTCACCACCCTGAAGTCCCCACACTTCTCAGCGGCGAAGCCTCATCGGGGCTTTCTTATACCCGCCGCTCAGCTGTGCTCGCGGGTCTTGCGAAAGACGATATCCGGGAACAATTCCTGGACCCTGCCCAGCCGCCACTCGCTTTCCGCCAGATAGGCCAGATGCCCCTCGGCGTCCAGGGCCAGGTGGGCCTGATTCTTGCTCTTGAACTCGTCAAGCTTCTTGCGGTCGTCACAGTCGATCCAACGAGCCGTGGCATAGCTCACCGGCTCGTACACCGCGTCCACCCCGTATTCCGCCTTGAGCCGAGACATGGTCACCTCAAACTGCAACACGCCCACCGCACCCAGGATGTAGTCGCTGCCCATGGTCGGGCGAAAGAGCTGCACCGCGCCTTCCTCGGCCAGCTGCACCAGCCCCTTGTTCAGCTGCTTGATCTTGAGCGGATTCTTGATCAATACCCGCCTAAAATGCTCGGGGGCAAAGTTGGGGATGCCGGTGAACTTGAGCACCTCCTTGTCGGAGAAGGTGTCGCCGATCTTGATGGTCCCGTGGTTGTGGATGCCGATGATGTCGCCGGGCCAGGCCTCCTCCACGTTGGTGCGGTCCTGGGCCATGAAGATGGTGGCATTGGCCAGGGAGACTTCCTTGCCGAGCCGATGGTGCATGACCTTCATCCCCTTGGTGAACTTGCCGGAACAGATACGGAAAAAAGCGATCCGGTCGCGGTGGGCCGGATTCATGTTGGCCTGGATCTTAAAGGTGAAGCCGGAAAAGTCCTCCTCCTCCGGGAAAACCATGCGGCTGAGCGCCTGCCGTGGCCCTGGCGCCGGAGCCAGCTCGACAAAGGCATCCAGCAGTTCTTTCACCCCGAAATTGTTCACCGCACTGCCGAAGAACACCGGGCTCTGGCTGGCCTTGAGATACTCTTTATGGTCAAAGGGGCTGGCCGCCCCGGCCAGGAGTTCGAGGTCCTCGCGGAGCCGGTCTGCCTGGCTGCCCAGCATCTGGTCCAAAAGGGGATCGTCCAGGCTCTTGACCACGATGGAGTCCTGGGGCCGCCGGTCCTTGCTGGGGGTAAAGAGGTTCAGCTCCTGGCGCATGATGTTGTAGACCCCCTTGAAACGCTTGCCCATGCCGATGGGCCAGGAAAGCGGGGTGCATTCGATCTGCAGCTTTTCCTCAATCTCGCTTAAGATATCCAGGGGCTCAAGGCCCTCGCGGTCCAGCTTGTTGATGAAGGTGATCACCGGGGTGTTGCGCATCCGGCAGATCTCCATAAGCTTCTCGGTCTGGGCCTCAACTCCCTTGGCGCTGTCGATGACCATGAGCGCGCTGTCCACGGCGGTGAGCACCCGGTAGGTGTCTTCGGAAAAATCCTTATGCCCTGGGGTGTCCAGCAGGTTGACCTCAAAATCCCGATAGTTGAACTGCATCACCGAGGTGGTCACCGAGATGCCGCGCTCCTTCTCGATGGCCATCCAGTCGCTGACCGCGTGGTGGTCGGTTTTGCGCGACTTGACCGCCCCGGCCATCTGGATGGCCCCGCCAAAGAGCAGAAGCTTTTCGGTGAGGGTGGTTTTACCCGCGTCGGGATGGCTGATGATGCCGAAGGTGCGGCGGCGTTTGACTTCTTTTTCCAATATACTGCTCATGTGATCCTTTTTCCTCTCTGCTTTCCGGGCCGGAATCCGGCCCACGGAACGCGTATATACCGCAAAAAACGCATTTTGTCAGCAAGTTCCACAGAGCCAGCCATACGCAAACTACCCATGCTTCGACCCTCCCCACGCAACCGCAACACAGGCAAGGCCACATGCTCTTCCTTACGGCCCATGCACCGTGGGACGAATTTGCTTTATGCATCTCCTGGAGCCGTGTATACTTTTTTTATTTCTTTCCCTTCTTTCCTCTTGGTGACCCCTTGTCTGTAAGCAAAAAAAAGCCAACCCAAAAACCAGCCCGCGCACGAAACAGCAGCCCGTACACTCGCTCGACAACCGCTCGCCCTTCGTACGGCAAAAATACATCCCCGTCAGAAAGACCCTCTGGCAGAAAGACCCGCAGGCCTGGCGCTGATTCCCCGGCTGATCGTGCATTTACCGGGAGCAGAAAGCCCCGGCCGGAAAAATTTGAGGAAGAAACCTTCCGCAAGCCCGCCTCGGCTACCGATCGCCCGTCCGGCGGCAAGAGAAAATCACCGTCAGAAAGGCCCGTAGGCGGAAAGACCCGGCGGCCGGCGGCTGATTCCCCGCCTGCCCGTGCATTTACCGGCAGCAGAAAGCCACGCCCGGAGCGATTCGAGGAAGAACCCTTCCGCAAGCCTGCCTCGGCAACTGATCGCCCATCCGGCGGCAAGAGGAAATCACCGTCAGAAAAACCCTTCGACAAAAAACCCCGCAGACCAGGCGCTGCTTCCGCTCCCGGTCATGGGTTTACCGGTAGCAGAAGGCCACGCCCGGAAAGCTGCGAGTTCGATGAGGAACCCTGCCGGAGGCCTGCCTCAGCACCCGAGCGCCCACCCAGCCGCAAGAGAAAGTCAGGGCCAGAAAAAACCTTCGGCCCAAAAACCCGCAGGACTGCTGCGGATTCCTCTCCCGATCGTGGGTTTAAAAGCGCCAGAGAACCCCAGGAGGAACAATCCGAAGAGCAAAAGTTCTGGGCGCCTGCTGCGGCAACTGATCGCTCCTTTGCCAGCTTTCTCAAGCCGCTCATCCCTTCAACCATTGGCCCGGAAGGCCAGGCCATCCTCTACAGCTCTCCTCTGGCCCATCTCGATTATTCCATGGAGCTGCAGATAAAAGACCAGGGGTTGATGACCTTCTGGAAACAGCACCGGCTACCCGGCCATCCCGAATCGGTAATCCGCTCCCCCAAGGCCCGGGGCTACCGCACCACCTCAAAACGCAAGGCCTTCCTCCATGGCTCCACCCTGTATCTGCTCCTGGGAGACAAGGCCGCCTTGCCCAAGAACCGGCAATATTTCACCGCCTCGCCGCTGGAGCCCAAAGAGCATGAGGAGATCTACCGCTTTCTCCAGCAGAAGCTGAGCGAGCCGGCCTTTAGGCTGATCGCCGGGCATCTCAACTATCTCATCATCCGCGGCGGCTACACGGAACAAGCGGTGATCTTCAATGTGGACCTGATGAACGGGCCGCTGGTCCGCAAAATGAAACTGATGAGCGAGCATCTCCAGAAGCTTCCTGTTGCCGTCACTGCAGCCTTTGTCTACCTTGACCCCACTCAGTCCGACTACTATCTGGAAACCAAGCGGCCCGCCGAGACCCTGCATTTCAAGAAGCTCTTCGGCCCGGACCAGTTTAGCGCCACCTACGGCGACTGCCGCTACCAATTCCATCCGACCTCGTTTTCCCAGATCAACGAATCCATGGTGGAAACCATGCTGGAGCGGGCAAAAGAGCTAATGGCCCCGGCCCCGGACCAGTCGCTGCTC
>JAPLJG010000048.1 GCA_026388735.1 Deltaproteobacteria bacterium | reverse complement strand
TTCGAACTGCCTGATTCCAACGCCAAAATCTACTCCTGCGGCGTGCGCTATCAGGCAACTGAGAATCTCAATATTGGCGCTGCCTATCTCTTTGACGACAAGGAAAGCCGCACTGTTGCCAATGCGGCCCCGAACCCAAGTGGCACTTTCGACAACTCCGCAGCCCACCTTATCACCGCCGGGCTGCAATACCGCTTCTAATGTGACCTGAAAACATGACTGAACCCACGGCGAATTCCGCCCCCAATTATCCCCCGGACGTCCATTGCCTTAAGTTAGGCGACCGGGAAATTTTCCTCATCGGCACGGCCCATATCTCCAAGGAGTCTGTGGAGCTGGTCCGCCAGATTATTGCCGGCGAAATGCCGGACTGCGTCTGTGTAGAGCTTGACGAGAAGCGCTACGAGGCCCTGGCCAAGCGCAAGACCTGGGAGCTTCTCGACCTGCGGGAGATCATCCGCAAGAAACAGCTCTCCACCCTGCTGATCAACATGGTCCTGGCCTCTTATCAGAAACGGCTGGGTGACCAGATGGGGGTCAAGCCGGGCACCGAACTGCTGGAAGCGGTGCAGGAGGCGGAAAAATACGGAATCCCCGTGGCGCTCTGCGACCGGGATGTGCGGGTCACCCTGCGTCGGGCCTGGAATTCCACCTCGTTCTGGCGCAAGAACTACATGCTGGCAAGCATCCTCACCAGCATGTTCGAGAAAACAGAGATCACCGAAGACAAGCTGCGGGAGCTGAAAGAGAGCGATGTTCTCTCCGAGTTGCTCAATGAAATGGGCCAGGCCATGCCTGAGCTCAAACGGGTGCTCATCGATGAACGGGACACCTATCTGTCCGAAAAAATCAAAGAAGCCAAGGGCAAGCGGCTGGTAGCCGTGGTGGGAGCCGGGCATGTGGCAGGAATTAAGGAGGCGCTTGGGGAAGACCGCAACGGCCAAATGGAAGCCATCAACCAAATTCCGACCGTTCCCCCGATCTGGAAGATTGTTGGCTGGACCCTCTCCGCCATCATCGTGATAGCCCTGATCCTGATTGCCATTAAAAAAGGGTCGGCAGTGGCTGGCGACAACCTGATTTTCTGGATTCTGGCAACCGGCACCCCCTCCGCCATCGGGGCCTGCCTGGCGCTGGCCCATCCGCTCACCATCCTTGGCGCCTTTATTGGCGCACCCCTCAGGATACTGATCCCTGTGCTCGGCGTGGGACATATCACGGCCTTTATCCAGGTCATGGTCCGGCCGCCGCTGGTCATTGAATTTGAGACCGTTCTCCAGGACATGGCCACCTTTCGCGGCTGGTGGCGCAACCGGTTGTTGCGGCTTTTTCTAGCCTTTATCCTGCCTGCCATTGGCGCCGTAATCGGCATGTGGATCGGCGGCTCCAAAATCATCTCCAACCTCTTTTAGGAGCCGTTACGAAACGACCTCTCCACTATTGAGCATTTCGTTACGGCTCCTTATGCCGTCTCTGATATCAGGACGACGATATTATCATAACTACAACGGCTTAGGAAAAAAACATGAGCAAAAAATTGTATCTCACGGGCAAAGAGGCCCGCCACCTGCGCGGCTTGGGGCACCATCTTTCCCCCCTGGTCATGATCGGCAAGGATGGCGTTACCGACAATCTCACCGCCGCGCTGGAAGAAGTACTGGCCGCGCACGAACTGGTCAAGGTCAAGCTCCAGGACGGCTGTCCCTACGCCAGGGTGGAGGCCGCCGAACTGCTGGCCCAAAAATCCAAAAGCCGAATCGCCCAGATCATCGGCAAGACCTTCCTGCTCTTCCGCGAGAACAAAGAGCTGAAGGCGGACAAGAAAATCAACGTGCCGTCCGGCAAAAAATAATGGACTTGCAAAACGGGAAAAAAGTCACAGATCCGCGACATACATTCAGCGGGGCAAAGCGATAACCGTTGTAATCGCGACTTTTTTTTGCGATTACAATAAATAGTTGTTGCCCAGACACGTCTATGCGCGATTATCTTGACCTGCTGAAAACCGCCAACAAGGATGCCATCCGTACCCGGCGGGAAGAGACGGCTACCCGGCTGGCCCAGCCCAAGAAAGGCTTTCTCCGTTTCCGCGAGCCCTACGAGGCCTTACACCATCTGCAGGCGCAGTTCACCGATTTCAGCAAAGATACGGTAACCATCGGCTTAGCCGATGAACTGAACGAAGCGGACCGCCACTTGGTGCATGAGGTCATGCGAAGTTTCATGCCATGGCGCAAGGGGCCATACAATGTATTCGGGGTTGCAGTCGATGCGGAATGGCAAAGCTGGCGCAAGTGGAACCGGTTGCTGCCCGCACTGCCCGACCTCACCGGCAAGGTGGTGGCCGACCTGGGCTGCAACAACGGCTACTACATGTTTCGCATGCTGCCGCACAAGCCGCGCTGCGTTGTCGGACTGGAGCCCTTTCTCCAGCATTATTACTGTTTCAAGACCCTCCGCCACCTGGCCGGAGCCGACGAGTTGTTCATTGAATTGATGGGGGTGGAGGATATCCCCTTGTTCCCGTCCTGTTTTGATGTGGTATTTCTCATGGGCATCATTTACCATCGCATCTCGCCGGTGGAGATGCTGCGGGAGATCCGGGCGGCCTTGCAGCCAGGCGGGGTTTTGATTATAGAATCCCAGGCCATTCCAGGTGAAGAACCCATGGCCCTTTTCCCGGAGGAGCGCTATGCCAAGGTGCCGGGCACCTATTTCGTGCCCACGGCCAGTTGCCTGCGCAACTGGCTTATGCGCACCGGCTTTACCGAGGTGGAGATTTTTTGCAGCCACCCCATGAGCAGCGAAGAACAGCGGAAAACAACATGGATGACCTTTGAATCCTACAAGGATTTTCTCGATCCACACAACCCGACCCGGACCGTGGAGGGCTACCCGGCTCCCCTGCGGGTATTTCTCCGGGCGGTGAACCCCTGAATGTTTAGTACAGATTAACCCTCTACCCAAAAAGGTGGCAAGATGGCAAAACCGAACTATCAATACGAAAAAAGGCAGCGAGAACTGGCAAAGAAAAAAAAGAAGGAAGAAAAGAAGCAAATGTTGCAGGAAAAAAAGGAACTCCCGGCAGAATCCGAAACAGATCAGCCAACAGATACAGAAGCGGACTAAAGCCGTTTTGTTTCACCTGGCATCAAGCTCTCCGGGCGGCTGGCAACACGCATCTCCTCAAGTTCACGGATTTATTCCCATATTCCCCATTGACTTCCAGCGGCAAATCCGCATAGTATGGGGTATACAAGGAGGTATCTGCCATGGCTATCACGATCAACAACAACAGCATCTCTTTAGCCGTAAGCCAACTGGGGAGCAGCCAGAAAAATCTCGCCTCATCCCTGGAAAAAATCGCTTCCGGACGGCGGATCAACAAGGCGGCGGACGATGCCGCCGGAATGACCATCGCCGACAGCCTACTCAGTCAGGCCCGAGGAACGGGACAGGCGCTACGCAATGCCAACGATGCCATCTCCATGGCCCAGGTGGCAGACAGCGCCCTGGGCCAGTCGGCAGCCTTGGTGCAATCCATTCGCGAAAAAGCGCTTCAGGCGGCAAACGCCAGCCAAAACACCCAAACCCGTCAGGCTCTCCAGAGCGATATCAACAACTCTCTGGCCCAGCTGGACAAAATCGCCCAAGAGACGACCTATAATGGGCAACCGTTGCTCTCCGGCACCTTCACCGGTAAAGAGGTGCAAACGGGCACGAACAGCGGCGAAACCACCAAGCTCTCCATCACTGCGGCCACAGCAGACAAACTTGGCAGCCCAACCCTGGGCAAACTCTCCGAGGTCAATGTTCTGAGCCAGGAAAGCGCCCAGACCGCGATCAAGATTGCCGATGCAGCCCTGGGGCAAATTGATGCCTCCCGAGCCGATATCGGCTCCACCCAGAATCAGCTTGCCTCCACCATCAACAACCTGGCCACCACGGGTACCAACCTGCTTTCCGCCGCATCGACCACCGCCGATGTGGACTTGGCGGAAGAGGCCATCAACTTCACCTCCATGAAGGTTCTGACCGAGGCGAAATCCTTTGCCCTTGTCCAGGCCAAAAACATAAACAAGCAGAACGTGTTAAGTCTTAACTTTTATACTGCCCCCCGCAGCATCAAGGCATATTATTTTTAAAAACGGGTAAATAACCAAAAAACTATTTTTCAGCCGAGATTTCGACGGTTACACAGGATACCTGACGTTGCCCGGCAAACGAAAGAGCCTTGCCAGGACAATTGACCACACAGTTGCCGCAGCGCATACAGTCGGAGCTTTTTACGACACCGATACTCCGCATACTGCCGGGATTGGTCTCAATGGGACAAACCTTTGCGCACAGCCCACACTCCCGGCAGCTCTCACTGATCTGGAGCTGATAGGCCCGAGGAGCAATCAGCCCCTGAAAAAGGGCCATGGGGCAGATACTGCACCATGACCTCGGCTTCCAAACCAAGCCAATCCCTATAGCCATTCCCGTGGAGATGGTCCACATCATCACAAAAGCCGCCCCGATTTTTCTGAGATCACCGTTGGCCAGAACCAGCCGGGACGTCAGCAAACCCATCATAAGCACAAAAATGGACCACTTGAACCATCCTTCCTTAAAAAGGGGCAGCATTTTCCTCTTACGGCTGACCATCGACAGAATCCGCTCAAAAAACGCACCCATGGCACAAAACCATCCACAATAAAAACGCCCACGAAACGGCGCAAGTATCAGCATAAAAATCAGCATGGCCAGCACAATATACCCCAGATACGGCCAGAAATATCCCCCAACCACCACAAGAGGGACAAGAGGCGCAAGGGCAATCTGCCAATATTTACGATTCTTTTTTTCTTTCATTCCCACCACCTTCCGAACCATGGACCGTAATTTTCATCATATTACCCACCGGAGCCCACCGGTCGACGCCAACAACAAGAGATTAAGAATATAACTAAAAAACTTATTTCCTAAATAAGAGAAAGCTTAACCTTTGTCAAGCGGTAATATTCCTTCCACCTTACCCACAAAACACCAGTCCGAAGCACCGAGCAAAGCTCGACTAATGCGGCCCCAATCTGTCACCATAAAATCACGGGTAGCTTACCAAAAAAACCAACAAGGAAGAGGAGCAAATTTCTTTGCCTTAGCAAGAACTGCCAGAACAGGAGCTTCACGAAAAGCGGAACAAGCCAGCATGCCCCTAAAATTTGGCTGGACTGAGGGCATTCAACCCCGGGGTTTTAACCCGGCTTCAAGCCGCAATACCATTTTAGCAAGCTTCTGGTTGTGCGCGACCAGATCAACCATGTTCACCTTGAAATTTTCCCTGGCAAATTGGGCTGCGGTTCTACCATCTTCCGCAACGAGCCTGGGGTCCGCGCCCCGATCAAGAAGCAAATTGACCACCTCAATCCGTCCATTTTTGGCCGCCGCCATGAGCGGCGTCAGCCGGTTTTTTCCCACCCGACAATTCGGATCCGCCTTGTAATCAAGAAGGAGCGCGGCGATCCTGGCATCTTCCTTGTGAACCGCCAGCCAGAGCGGTGTCCTGCCGTCATGGTCGGCAACATTGGGCTGCGCGCCAAAGTCCAACAATCTGGAGACAATGGCCGGATTGCCTGGGGCGATAGCGCAATGGAGTGCGGTGGTGCCGTCATCTGTAGCAGAGTTGACCGCTTCAACACTTGCCTTGACCAGAACATGATCGATCCCTTCCTCAAAACCCTGGGCAGCAGCCTGCATGAGAATAGTTTTGCCGGTTGCATCGACCACAAAAAAATCGTCCTGATGGCGAAATCCTCCGAACAATCCCATCTTGCCTCCATCCCTTTCTTCATCAAGCAGCTCCCTGGACCTGCCCACCCTGATCAGAAAAAAAGTAATTATTGCCACAAGGGCAAAGAGAGCAAAAATGGCTGTGTATCCTTCGGGCATGGACTGTAACTCCTCTTTTCCGCTCCGGTTCTGCATAATAGAAAAACGTGCGACGATTCCACAGCATAGCATTGAACACCGCCGAGGCATAGCGCAAAGCCAGAAGGCTAAAACGGAGTTTTTTTCATTGCTCTTTTACAAGCAACCGCCAATAGTACAGTTTTATTGACAAGCAAAGGAATAATGCGGCATGAGCATCCCCCCCAAGGAAATACGCGGCAAACAACTTACAGCCCTATCGCTGGCAGCTCTGGGCGTTGTCTTTGGCGATATCGGCACCAGTCCCCTCTACACCATGCAGGAATGTTTTTACGGCGAGTATGGCATCGCGGCCTCTGCCGACAATGTGCTCGGCGTATTGTCCCTCATCTTCTGGGCTCTGCTGCTCATTGTCAGCATCAAATACCTCGGGTTCATCCTCCGGGCGGATAATGAAGGCGAGGGCGGGGTCCTGGCCCTGACCGCCCTGATCAAACCCAAGAATAATGTCAAACCACGCACCCCTCAGTGGGCTCTGGTTAGAATCGGACTCTTTGCCGCTTGCCTACTGTATGGCGACGGCATGATCACCCCGGCCATCTCGGTGTTAAGCGCCGTCGAAGGGGTGAAACACATTACCCCGTTGCTTGAGCCCTATATCCTGCCATCCACCATTATCATCCTGACCGGTCTGTTTCTGCTGCAAAAACGGGGCACCGCCACGGTGGGTCGCCTGTTTGGCCCTGTTATGCTCCTCTGGTTCTGCGTACTTGCCGCCCTCGGCATTGCCCAGATCGTGAACTGCCCCCGGGTTCTAGTAGCCGTCTTTCCCTGGTATGGCCTCAATTTTCTCCTCTTCAACAAGATGCACGGCTTCATCGTGCTGGGCGCTGTTTTCCTGGCAGTTACAGGGGCCGAGGCAATCTATGCCGACATGGGTCACTTCGGCAAACGGCCCATTCAGCTGGTTTGGTTCTTAGTCGCCTTTCCGGCCCTGGTTCTGAACTATTTTGGCCAGGGCGCCCTCCTGCTTGCCAATCCGGGAGAAGGAGCCAACCCCTTTTACGCCCTGGTTCCAGACTGGGCCATAATCCCCATGGTGCTCCTGGCAACTTTTGCCACCATCATCGCCTCCCAGGCCGTGATCACCGGGTCATTTTCCCTCACCCGCCAGGCGATTCAACTGGGTTACCTTCCCCGATTACGGATCACCCACACCTCGTCCGCCCACATGGGCCAGATTTATGTGGGTCCGGTCAACTGGGCCCTGATGCTCTGCACCATCGGCCTTGTCTTAGGCTTTCAATCGTCAAGCAAACTGGCTGCCGCATATGGCGTGGCAGTGAGCGCCACCATGCTGATCACCACCACCCTCTTTTTTGTGGTCGCCAGCAAACGCTGGAAATGGAACCCCCTGACAGCCGGGCTGCTCACCGCTCTTTTCTTTGCGATAGATCTTCCCTTCTTTGGGGCAAACATGAGCAAGATCTTCCATGGCGCCTGGTTCGCTCTGGCCATTGGCGGGTTCTTTTTTCTCATTATGCTGACCTGGGAACAGGGCCGGGAAATCCTTGGCAAGAAGATGCGGAGCCTTACCCCAAAACTGGAAGAATTCAAAGCGATGCTGACACGCAATCCCCCGCAGCGGATCAACGGCCAGGCCGTGTTCCTGACCCGGGGCTATGATATTGTGCCTGCCGCGCTAATGCACAACCTGAAGCACAACAAGATTCTGCACTCCGACGTGATTTTTCTAAATATTCGCACCGAGGAAATCCCTCGGGTTCCGAATTTCGAGAAAATAGAAGCCGAAAAACTGGGCGCTGGCCTCTACCGCATCATTGCTCACTACGGTTTCATGGAAGAGCCAAAGATCGATACCATCTTCGCCCTGGCCCGTAACAAAGGGATAAACCTGGAAATGAAAGAGGCCAGCTTTTTCCTGGGCCGGGAAAAACTCTCCATCGGTGAACACCCGGAAATGTGGCGCTGGCGCTCACACCTTTTTCTCTTTCTGGCGCGCAACGCCATGGATGCCGCAGCGTTTTTTGACATCCCCCCAGACCAGGTCATCGAGGTTGGCGTCCAACTGGAGCTGTAGGCTCATCAAATCGCTTCGCCCTGAATCCTCCGTTCATCCTGCGAGGCGGTCAAAATTACGATTTCGGAAATACAGGTAGATATCTCCAGCCACCATGATTCCGTTCAGGATATACAGACCGATCACCGGATCAGGGCTGAAAAATATCTTGTGCAGAATCCCGGAGACATACCCCAGAAAAACCACCCCCAGAAAAAAAAGGCTCTTCCCGGCATTGGTCCTGGACCGGTAAGACCGGTACAGGGAAAAAGGCCAGGCAGCGCCAAAGCAGATCAGCATGGCAATCTCAAAAATACTCATTTTTCTCCCGATTGCTTTTTAGCGGAATAATTCCCTTGTCACCCACCAGGACAGCAAACAAGAGAAGGATGCCGGTCAACAATATTGCGCCGACTTAAAAAGAACTGTAGTATTTTTCCAGGATAAAAGAACCGGAGTTACCGAGCCGCGCACCTCTTCAACAGAGAACTCTCATGACAAAAAAACCTCTCAGCCTCGCGCTGATCATCTGCACAGGCCTGCTTCTGATTCTCTACCCTGCCCCTCCTGCCCTGGCCCTTAAAAAAACCCTGGTGTTCAAGGGCGGCCCGGCCGGGGGCAACTTCCAGCAGGTAGCCGAAGCCATCGAGGCATACCCAGAGATCAAGACCCTCCCGACCTTAAGCGTCACGGCCCAGCCATCCGCTGGCTCCTTAGAAAACCTGCGCGAAGTCCATGCCGGTCAAGCCGATTTCGGCCTGGTTTACTCCGGCCATGCCTACCTTGGCCGTAACGGGCTGCTGCAAGACGACAGCAACACCTACGACAAAGTCCTGGCCGTGGCCGCCCTCTATGGCGCCCCAGCCCAACTCGTTGTCCGCAAAGGCTCTGGCATAAAGAGCGTTAAGGATCTCAAAGGAAAAAGAGTGGGGATCGGCAGTCCTGGATCAGGAGCCTTTGCCAACTGCGAACTTTTCTTTAGACATCTGGGGGTTTGGGACACCATCATCCCCGTCCATATCGGGTACAATGAGGTGGCCCTGGCCTTTGCCAACAAACAACTCGATGCTTTCTGGCTGTTTACCGCTTCCCCAAGCAGCGCCATCACCATGGCCGCAAAAACCGGCAAGATCGACCTTCTTAATCTCGATGCCGAAGCCAGGGCCAGCGGCTTCTACAAAAAATATCCCTATTTTATCCCACGCACCCTGCCTGCCGGAACCTATCGGGGGGTACAGCACGACACCCGGTCCTTCCAGGACTCCACCCTCTGGGTGGCTGGCGCCGAGGTGCCGGACGAGGCGGTCTATAGCCTGCTTGCCGCCATCTACGACAAAAAAGGCCTGCGCTACATGGGGCAACAGCATCCTGCCCTGAAAGACATGGCCCCACGCTCCGGCGCCAAGGGTCTCGTCATCCCCATGCATCCTGGCGCCACCCGGTTCTGGAAAGAAAAAGGTCTTCTCTAAATTATTGTCCCAGGCTCACCGGGGTACAATCGGCAGATACTTAGGCTGCCAGCCCATCATCTCAATCAGGCGCAGCAGACGTTCCCGCTTGTAATCATGCTGATAGGTGCTGTACACGCAGGGCTTGGCCACGCCCCTGCTGATAGCGGTCTCGCCCACGGCTAAGGCCACGGCCTGACTTGAGATCTGCGGCGGGCACCTGCTCCGCCACTGCCTGGGCTGCGGCGGTAAAAAACTGGGGCAGCACCTCCTGGGCGCCCGAGGCCATGACCCCCAAGCCCACCCCCGGAAAGATAAAAACATTATTGCACTGCCCGACCCTGACCGGCATTCCCCCGACAACCACCGGCTCAAAGGGGCTGCCCGTCGCAACCAGGGCGCTGCCGGAGGTCCACTTATGGATATCGGCAGGATGCGCCTCGGCCTGGGCTGTGGGATTGCTGAGCGGCAGAATGACCGGCCGTCGGCTATTGCCCTGCATGGCCTGGACAATATACCTGCTGAAAGCGCCAGGCTGGCCAGAGGTGCCGATAAGCACCGTAACCCGCGCCTTTTGGATCACATTCAACAGATTGCCGTCCGTTTTCGCCGCATACCAGTCCAGGGCTGCCGGGTCCTTGGCAAACTTCTGCTTGTATGGTTCAAGCTCGCGCTCGGTGGTCACCAACCCCTTGCTGTCCACGGTGAAAATCCTGGCTCTCGCCTCTTCCGGGCCAAGCCCGGCCTCGATAAGCGCGGTCTCGATCTGCTCGGCAATGCCAACCCCGCCGGCACCTGCGCCATAAACCAGATAGACCTGCTTGGTAAGCGGTTCCTTCTTGATCTTCATGGCGGAGATGAGCGCCGCCAGGGTCACAGCCCCGGTGCCCTGGATATCGTCATTGAACGAGACCAGATCATGCAGATAGGTATCGCGGATGGCAAAGGCCTTCTGCTTGGAATAATCCTCCCACTGGCAGAGGGCTTGGGGAAATACCGCCTTGAACTCCTTGGCAAACCGTCGGACAAAGTCCAAATACTCATCCCCGACTAATCTGGGGTGCCACCAGCCAAGATAGTTTGGATCGTTCAAGAGCGCGGCGTTGTCCGTGCCCACATCAAGAGAGATGGGCAGACAATGCCAGGGCGCGACCCCAGCCCCCTGGGTGTACAGCATGAGCTTGCCAAGGCAGATGGAGATTCCGCCCACCCCCTGATCGCCGATGCCGAGAATGCCCTGGTTGTCGGTGACCACCGCCACCCTGATCTGTCGTGATTTGAACCGGCCTAGAATCTCCTCGGCCCGATCGATGTTGCCAGGAAAAAAATGCAGGCCGTTTGCCCTACGGAACATGGAGGAATACTGCCGGCAGGCCTCGCCCACCGTGGGCGTATAGATGATGCGCATGAAGCGTTCGATATCGCTGGCGATAACGGCATGGGCCAGGGTCACATTCCGGTCATAGAGGGAGCGCAGATAAACAAACTGCTCCAGGTCGCTGCTTTGCCTGGCAAGGGCCTCCAGACAATTGTCCACCTGCTGTTCCAGGGTGCGGACGCTGGGCGGCAGGGTGCCTTCCAACTGGAGCTGTTCCCGCTCCTCCCTGGTAAAGGCGGTGCCCTTGTTGGCGAACTGATTGTCATACACCCCGAGCCAGCGACTGAAGACCTCGATCACCTTGGTGTTGCCATAGGGATCGTACTGAAAACGAAAACTGTTTTGCGGCATGGCTGCGCTACCTGGGCTAAGATTTAAAATATCGCGAGCAAGAAAATATCCGTCGTTTTCCGACGACAAAAACAACTCCATTTCTTACCACTTCCGTCTCCATCCTGACCAGCACTTTTCTCCTGCCGGATTTTTTTGATACACGCTCGACCAGAAAGGTTGGGCAAAATATCTTGAAGCGGCACCGTCTTTGCGGTAAAGGCCCATTGCAGGGCTACCCGATCTTGGGTAAGCTTCAGCCTGCTGTTTCTTTCTCCTTTTTTACCGGATTTTGCTGATGACACACTGGAAAAACCTGTTGGCCCGCAGCATAACCACCCCGGAACAGCTAGGCCGACATTTCGGCCTCGACTGTTCGGCCTTGAACACCGTAAGCGAACAATTCCCCATGCGGATCAATCCCTATTACCTGGGGCTGATCAAGACTCCGGGCGACCCCCTCTGGCGGCAGGCCGTACCCGACCCGCTGGAGCTTAAGGACGAGGTCTGCCTTGTCGACCCGCTGGATGAGGAAAACCGCTCGCCAGTGCCGAATCTGGTCCACACCTATCCGGACCGCGTCCTGTTTCTCGTGACCAGCCAGTGCGCCATGTACTGCCGGTTCTGCACCAGAAAAAGAAAGGTAGGCACCAGCCGCATGCTCGTCAGCCGGGAGACCATGGAAGCCGCCTTTGCCTATCTGCGCAAAAACAAACAGATCCGCGATGTGCTCATTTCCGGCGGCGACCCGCTGCTCCTAAGCGACGAGGCCCTTGTCTGGCTGCTGGACAACCTGCGGGCCATCCCCTCGATCCAAATCATCCGCATAGGCAGCCGGGTTCCCTGCACCCTGCCCATGCGGATCACCACCCGACTGGCCAGCATCCTCAAGCGGTATCATCCGCTCTACATCAACACCCATTTCAACCACCCCGACGAGATAACGCCCGAAGCGGCCAAGGCCTGCGCCCGTCTGGCCGAAGCCGGCATCCCCTTGGGCAACCAGACCGTCCTGCTCAAAGGCGTCAACGACAATGCCGCAACCATTACCAAACTCATGCACGGGCTACTTATGATCCGGGTAAAGCCGTACTATCTTTTCCAGGCGGACATGACCCGGGGCACCAACCACTTCAGAACCAAGGTGGAGACGGGGTTTGGGATCATGCAGGAGTTGATCGGCCACACCTCTGGCATGGCCGTGCCGACCTTTGCCATTGACGCGCCGGGCGGCGGAGGCAAGATCCCGCTAACCCCCAGCTACCTCACCGGCCTGGGCAAGACCGTCACCTTGATCAATTATCTCGGCACCCCGTGCAGCTACCACAACGATCTTGATTAAATTCCATTTTTCATCCAAGCCGATTGCCTCTATCTGCCATGTTTGGTACCCTTTACTTAGGACCATGGCACAAGGAGGCCACGCATGCTGAAAAAAATCCTCATCGCCGTTGACGGCTCGCCATACAGCACCAACTCCCTCCGCTACCTCGGCCAGCTTTTTCACCATCGCCCCGATACCCAGTTCCACCTTCTCTCTATTGTCCCGGCAAGCAGCGCCGGCTCAGCCGCCCGAGATTGGCTCACTGAAGCGGAATTGCTCAATACCGTCAGTTCGGCCACGCGTAATCTGCTGGTCACGCAAAAAAAATACATGCTCCAGGCCACAGACACCCTTAAACGACTTGGCATTGCCGAAGATCAGATCCAGACCTCCGTCCGGCTTTCCCAGCGCAGTGTGGCCCACGACATCATCCATGAGGCCCGCCAGGGAAAATACGACGCCCTGCTCATCGGCCGCCGGGGCATCGGCAAACTGGAGGAGATGATCATGGGCAGTGTTTCCGCAACCATTCTGGAAAAATGCCACGATGTCCCTCTGTGGATCATCGATGGCCAGGTCAATTCCTGCAAATTCCTGGTACCGGTGGACGGCACCTGCCATTCCTTGAAGGCCATTGACCATCTGGGTTTTATCCTTGCCGACAACCCCTGCGCCGAGGTGACCCTCTTTTACTCAAAGGCCCTGCTGGGCAGCCATCCCAAAATTGAGTCCAAGAATTTCTACGCCGTCTGGGGCGAGGCGTGGTGCGAAGAGCATCTCCGCAGGCCAGACAGCCTTTTCCATGCGCCCAAACAACTCCTGATGGATAGCGGCTTTCCGGCAGAGCGCATATTCTGGCTGGAAACCTTTCTGGGCATCGATCCCAGCCGCCAGATTCTTCGCCAGGCCCTGATCGATGATTTCGGCACCATCGTCATGGGCCGCCGGGGAGAGGAGGCCAGCAAGGGTATTTTCCGGGGGGTTTCGGACCGGGTGCTGCTCATGGCCGAAGAGGTGGCGATCTGGATCATCGGTTGACCAACGGACGATATCCATTGACAGGCAAAATATTTACACATACAAAATAGAGAGTTGCCGCAATAAATCTAAGGCTGGGGGGCCATGACCTTAAAAATTCTCCTGGTGGACAACCACCCGATGATCCTCAAGCTCCTGGCCAATTTCCTGGAAAAGGAAGGCCACGAGGTGATGACGGCCAGCGATGGCCTGGCGGCCCTCAGCGTGCTGGAGGTCTACACGCCGGACGTCATCTTTGTCGATCTGGTCATGCCCAACATCGGCGGCGACAAGCTCTGCCGGATTATCCGCAGCATTCCCAGGTTTGCCGACCTTTTCATCGTCATCCTTTCCGCCATTGCCGCGGAGGATAACGTCGACTACAAACAGTTCGGCGCCAACGCCTGCATCGCCAAGGGCTCAATTAAATCCATCCAAAAACACGTTCTTGGAGTCATCCAGCGTTGGGCGGACAAATCCCCAGCCGACCTTGAGCCGGTGGCAAATCTGGAAGACATCCAGTACCGGACCATTACCAAGGAACTGCTTTCCTCAAAAAACCATTTCGAAGCCATTATCAACAACATGTCCGAGGCGGTTTTCGAGCTGACCCCGGACGGGACCATAATCTTTGTCAATCTGGCCGCTCTGTCCCTGTGCAACCTTGCCGAGGAAAAATTGCTGGCCGCAAACCTTGTCGCACTTTTTGCCGAGGATGAACACGAAAGGATCGCAAGCCTACTGGCACATCCGGAGCAATTGCCCCTACTCATCGAAGACGATCCGCCCACGCTGTTAAACGGCAAACATGTCGCTCTACATTTCCTGGAACTCCGCCAGAACGGCCAGCCCACCATAATCCTAATCGCCAAGGACATCAGCGAGCGATACGAGGCAGAACAAGCCCTGTTGGCCAACGAAACACGCTTCCGGGAGCTGTTCAACAACATGAGTTCCGGAGTTTCGGTCTTCGAGGCAAAAAATCTCGGGGCCAGTGATTTTATTTTTGTTGATTTTAACCGGGCCGCAGAGCGCATCGATAAAATACGCAAGGACCAGGTAATCGGCAGATCGCTCCTCGAGGTCTTTCCCGGGGCTAAGGAGTTCGGCCTTTTTGCCGTGCTGCAAAGGGTCTGGCAGACCGGCAAACCGGAACATCACCCGATTTCCCTATATACAGACAACCGTCTGACAGGCTGGCGGGAAAACTATGTGTACAAGCTGCCCTCCGGCGAAGTTGTCGCCATCTTTAGGGATATAACCGCCAGAAAACAGGCGGAAAACAAGCTGGCCATCGAATCGGCCATGAACGGGGCCGTGGCCAGAATTTCCAGGATGATCATCTCCTCCGATTCTCTGAAAGATATTTCTACGACCCTGCTTGAAGAAATTCTGGTTCTAACCGGCAGCAAGCACGGGATTATCGACCTGGTGGACCCGAAAACAAACAACCTGATGGCCATGGCCTTTTCCCCGGAGATCCTATCCATGTGCGCCATGCGCGAGGAAGGCGGCGCCTTGGTGCATACCCCTCAAGGCCTGGTCAACTGGGTCCTGGAAAACAAGGCCGGCATCCTGTCAAACTCGCCGCCCGCCGACTCCAGGGCAAAGGGCATTTCTAGCACCATGGCTTCCCTCACCCGCCTCCTGGCGGTTCCGGCCATGTTCAACAACGAGCTCCTTGGCCTCATCACCGTGGCCGACAGCCCCCGCGAGTATGAAAAACGGGATCTTGACACCGTTGAACAGTTCGCCTCCCTGTTCGCCCTGGCTGCACAAAAAAAACAGGCCCAGGACCACATTGCCCACCTGGCCCATCATGACCCACTCACCGGCCTGATCAACAGACATATTTTCCCGGACCGCCTGGCCCAGGCCATGATATTGAGCCAGCGCCACCGCAAGAAAATCGCCCTCCTCTATGTGGATCTGGACAAATTCAAGCAGATCAATGACGTACACGGACACCTGGCCGGAGACGCCGTCCTCAAAGAGGTCGCCACCAGGCTACGCAGCCTGTTGCGCGACTCCGACACGGTCGCCCGCATGGGCGGGGATGAATTCGTGGTGATTCTCCATGACATTACCAGCAAAACCGCAGTGAAGAATGTAACGAAAAAAATTATCGACACCCTGGCCGAACCCATCTTCTTTCACGAGACACAGTTCACCGTTATGGCCAGCGTTGGTATCAGCATCTATCCTGACGATGACAAACAGATCGATGCCCTGCTCCAGAAGGCGGACAAGGCCATGTACCAGGCCAAGAAATCCAGCACAACCAGCCACATCTTTTACGAGGGATAGCCACCCTGTAGCCATGCACAAACATGGCCATGGAAAACCCCTCCCAAATTAAGTACTTGTCTGTTTTTTGTAATCTGCCCGGAGTCAACCATGCTTGCCAAGGTTATCAGTGGAACAGTGTTGGGCGTTGACGGACATCTCGTTGACGTGGAAATCGATATTGCCATGGGGTTGCCGACCTTCACCATTGTCGGCCTTGCCGAAGGCGCAGTGCGGGAAAGCAAGGACCGCGTCAAAGCGGCCATCAAAAACAGCGGCTATGATTTCCCCAATCGGCGGATCACCGTAAACCTCGCCCCGGCCGATCTCAAAAAATCGGGCACCGGCTTTGACCTGCCCATCGCCCTCGGCATCTTGGCCTCCACAGGAATAATCAACACGGAAATACTCGCCCGGACCTGCGTCACCGGAGAGCTTTCCTTGGATGGCGGCCTGCGCCCCACTCCGGGCATTCTGCCCATTGCCCTGGCCGCACGGAACGCGGGCTTGGCCTATTATCTGGTGCCCGAGGCCAATGCCGCAGAAGGGGCGGTGGTGGAGGGGATCAATACCTTGAGTGTGGCCAGCCTGCATGAGGCGGTGGAACTCCTGGCCGGGAAGAAGGAGCTCTCACCGATAACCATATGCCACGCCGACCTGTTTCGCCAGACAGACACCCCGGAAAACGATTTTTCCGAGGTCAAGGGACACGCCCATGTGAAACGGGCGCTGGAGGTTGCTGCGGCGGGAAGACATAATATCCTGCTTTCCGGCCCGCCAGGCTCGGGCAAGACCATGCTGGCCCGAAGAATCCCCTCAATCCTACCCGATCTTTCCTTTGCCGAAGCCCTGGAAACCACAAAAATCTATTCCACCATGGGGCTCATCCCCAAGGACAGAAGCCTGATTACCACCAGGCCTTTTCGGGCACCGCACCATACCATTTCCGATGCCGGCCTGATCGGCGGCGGGCAAATTCCCAGGCCCGGCGAGGTCTCTCTGGCCCACAATGGTGTGCTCTTTCTTGATGAACTCCCGGAATTCAAACGCAATGTCCTGGAGGTTCTCCGTCAACCCCTGGAAGATGGTCAGGTGACCATTGCCAGGGCCTCGCAATCTCTTCGCTTTCCCGCAGACTTCATGCTGGTTTCGGCGATGAATCCTTGCCCATGCAGCTTTCTGGGCTCGGAAAAGGACTGCCTCTGCACGCCTTCGCAAATACAGCGATACCGCAGCAGACTCTCCGGCCCCTTACTGGACAGGATTGATATCCATCTTGAGGTGCCTGCCGTGAAGGTGCAGGAACTCACGGCCACCCAGGCCGGTGAGACCTCGGCGGCAATCAAGACCAGAGTAAGCAAGGCCCACGGCCTTCAGCAGGCGCGGTTTGCCGGGAGAACAGCGGTGTACTTCAACAGCCAGATGGGGCCAAAGGATCTCAAGCGGCATTGCGCCCTTGACACCCAGGGACAGGCGCTGTTGGTTCAAGCCACCACCCGATTGGGCCTTTCCGCAAGGGCGTATCATCGCATTCTGAAGATAGCCAGAACCATTGCCGACCTGGAAGAAAGCCCAAGCATCCTGTCAAGCCACCTTGCCGAGGCCATCCAATACCGACGTTTGCCAAATCAATAATCCAAAATCAACCACACGGGGTGGCCTCACCGTGAAGCAAAGGATGCCTCTAATAGACTTGCGAATGTCAATAAAACATTTTAGGATGAAGAACATACATTCGGTTCACATTCTTCAATCCAGCGCTGAATTCACATGACAGAGACACAAGACAATCAAACTCGCCAACGGCTGCTGGAAATATTTGCCATGGTCAACATGGACTCTTTGCCGGCCATGTCGGAACATGTGACTGAACTCATCTCAATGCTGGGCAGCAGCCGCGTCACAGCCCAAGAAGTCGCCAACACCATCCTCAAAGATTATTCACTCACCACCAGGATTTTGCAGGTGGTAAACTCTGCCTACTATTCGCGAGGAACCCCGGTCAGCACCATATCGCGGGCCATAACCGTGGTTGGTTTCGACACCCTGCGCCAACTGGCCGCCACCATGGCGCTGTTTGAAGAATTCACACGGACCGGCACCGAAAAAGACGAAATCGCCGGGATCTTTACCATGTCCCTCATCAGCGCCACCCAGAGCAGAATTTACTGTGAACTAAAAAAGAGCCGCATTTCCGCGGAAGAGGCCTACGTTTGCAGCCTGCTGCACAAACTGGGGAAACTTGTGGTCCTGGTCTATCTGCCTGCCCAGTATCAAGCCGTTGAACAGCACATGCAAAAAGGATACTCCGAGGATCACTCAAACCGCATTGTACTCAAAGGTCTGACCTACAGCCAGATTGGCCGGGAAATTTCGACCTTCTGGAATTTCTCCAAAAGAATTGTCGATTGTATGGATACAGAGCCGCCAAAGCCCGAAAAGAACCGGGACGCTTTTCTCTTTCTCCAAAACCTTGTTGTTTTCAGCAATAATCTGACTTCCGTTTTTTTCAACGGAACTAAACTTGAACTTACCGATCTCATTTACAAATTTGGAGGCATCCTCGACCTTGGCCAGGATGAGGCCCTTGCCCTAATGGACAGAAGCATCGGCGTTTGTGAAAACTACTCCAAAGCCATGCGCGACGGCCTGGAAAAAATCCAAAAAGGCCGCTCCAACCAGATCACCGTTTCCAAAGATTCTTCCGGCCGCTGGGTCCGCCTGAGCTGAAGGCAAGCCCTGCCCCCCAGAACCCTCTCCAGCGAAGCTTTCATCGCCAGCGGGCGCTGTGACCATCCCGGCCTCCGCAACGACAATGAACTGAGCATTCTCCCCTTGACAATTCCCTACCACTCCGTGGTACTAATACCATAGCAATCAACACACCCTTCTTGTTCCTTCTGCCAGGAGCAGCCCATGGACAAACAGAATTTTTTGTTGGTGCGCAAAAAACTTGGCAAGACCCAAAAACAACTTGCCGAGCTTCTCGGCTCGTCGATAAAGGCCATCCAGGGCTACGAACAGGGCTGGCGCTCCGTCCCCCCCCACGTCGAACGGCAGGTTTTCTTTCTGCTCTCCCGCCAGCAACAAAAAGACAGCTGTAGCCCCGCTCCTTGCTGGGAGGTGAAAAAATGTCCCAAGGAGAGGCGGGAGCAATGCCCGGCCTGGGAATTTCAGGCCGGAGAATTATGCTGGTTCATCAACGGCACCATTTGCGAGTGCAAGGCCCAAAAAAATTGGAAGGGAAAAATGACTATCTGCCGGGATTGTGAGGTGCTCACCCCATTTCTCTGATTCCCCCCGATCAGGAGGGGCCACAGCCTCTCCCCGGCTTTTACAACAACTCAACAAGACAGACTCTCTTTTCCCATTCATCGCAGGAGGATGCCCCCATGCCACAAATTTCCCCTGACATCACCGCAATCATAGGCAATACCCCCATGCTCAGACTGTCTCGACTCGGGACAGGGCTAGAGGCCCAGCTGCTTGCCAAGCTGGAATTCCAGAATCCACTGGGGAGCGTCAAGGATCGTATCGGCCTGGCCATGATCAACGCCGCCGAGGAACAAGGACTGCTTAATCCGACAACCATCATCATCGAGCCAACCAGCGGCAATACCGGCATCGCCCTGGCCTTTGTCTGTGCCGCCAGAAAATACCGACTTGTCCTGACCATGCCGGAAACCATGAGCATGGAACGGCGGACCCTTCTCAAGCACCTGGGCGCCGAACTGGTTCTCACCCCTGGCAGCGAAGGAATGAAAGGCGCAATCGCCAAGGCAGAGGAACTTCTCGCCAAGACCCCGGACAGTTTCATGCCCAACCAATTTACCAACCCGGCCAACCCGGAGATCCATCGCCGGACCACGGCTAAAGAGATATGGGAGGACACAGACGGAGGCATCGATATTTTTGTAGCCGGGGTGGGCACAGGCGGCACCATCACCGGGGTTGGCGAGGTGATCAAGGCGCAGAAGCCATCCCTTTATGTAGTGGCGGTGGAGCCTGCCGCGTCTCCGGTTTTATCCGGGGGAAAACCAGGCCCCCACAAGATTCAGGGCATCGGCGCAGGCTTTGTCCCCAAGATACTCAACCGAGAGATCATCGATGAAATCATCACAGTGACCAACGAGCAGGCCATGGAAACCGCCCGCAGAATCGCCAAGGAAGAAGGCATCCTCTGCGGGATTTCCTCGGGCGCCAACGCCTGGGCCACCATGCAGATCGCCAGCCGTCCGGAAAACCGAGGCAAACAGATCGTCTTTCCGTTGTGCGACACAGGGGAGAGATATTTGAGCACCGAGTTGGTAAAAACCCTTTGATCTCTCCCCACGCTGCCAACATTTGTTTGACAAACAGTTGAGGATCATAGTAGTAATTGCGATTATTTCAACACTGTCCCACTCCTCCCCATAATGCCCAGGAGATGGCCTGTAAGCCAAGATTTTCTCTGAAAAAACGCAGGGACGCCATTTTCCCAGTGAAAAAATCTTTATGAACACCCTGAACATATTAACCAGGCGGAATGTCCTCGTTACCGGAGGAGCCGGCTATATCGGTTCCCACACGAGCCGACAACTTGTCAATGCCGGCTACAATGTGGTTGTCGTTGACAATTTCTACTCGGGAAACCGTTGGGCTGTTCCCGCGCAGGCACATCTGGTTGAAGGCAATGCCGGGGATTTCGAGCTGATGTCCAAGGTGATGCTCGAACACAAAATTGAGGCCGTCATCCATTTTGCCGGGCATATTGTTGTTTCAGAATCAATGACCGACCCATTGAAATATTATGGCAACAATACCAGCGGTTCACGAAACCTTATTGCCGCCTGCCTGCGGACAGAGGTAAAGCATTTCATCTTTTCATCGTCCGCCGCAGTATATGGCGTTCCTGGGGATAACCCCATCCTGGAAACGACCCCCGTCTCGCCCATCAATCCTTATGGACGGTCAAAGCTGATGACCGAATGGATGCTGGAAGATGCGGCGAACAGCCTAGTCGCCTCCTCAAAAAAAGATGCCTTCCGCTATGTCGCTCTGCGCTATTTTAATGTCGCCGGAGCAAGCCTGGATGGCGCGTTGGGTGAAGCCACCCCAGAGGCAACGCATCTCATCCATGTGGCCTGTCAGGCTGCCTGCGGAAAAAGAAAAAAGGTCGCCATTTACGGCACCGATTACCCAACCCCGGACGGCACCTGTATCCGCGATTATATCCACGTTGAGGACTTGGCCACAGCGCACCTGCTCGCCCTGGCATATCTCCTTGAGGGCGGCTCATCCGAGACCCTGAACTGCGGATATGGGTACGGCTTCAGCGTCAAGGAAGTTCTTGAGACTGTGCGCCGGGTAAGCCGAGTTGATTTCGAAATCGTTTCAGCAGGATGCAGGGAAGGCGATCCTCCCGCACTGATCGCCAACACCGAAAAAATCAGAAAACTCTTTCCTTGGAAACCGATTTACCAGGATCTGGAAACTATTTGCACAACCGCCTTTCTCTGGGAAAAGAATCACCCACACGCAAACTGAACATTACCCTAACAAAACGGCCAAACATGCCAAATAAAACAATCATTTTCCGAATCATCCCGCTCATCAAACCGTATCGGAACCGGCTTATCCTGGCGATGGTCAGCATGGTCGCCGTTGCCGGCTTGAGCGCGTTGCAAGCCTACATGGTCAAACCGCTTCTCGACGAAATCTTCTTCAAGAAAGACCGGTTGATGCTCAACCTGCTGCCGCTTGCCCTGATGCTACTCTTTCTGGTCAAGGGAGTTTTTTATTATTGCTATTCATACTTCATGGAACGGGTTGGCCAGGGCGTTATCCTTGATCTGCGCAAAAAAATCTATGACCATATCCAGAATCTTCCCCTCTCCTTCTTCGCCAAAACCCCGACCGGAGAGCTTATCTCAAGGATTATTTCAGATGTTACGCTCATGCAGGGTGCCGTGTCTTCATCCCTTGTCGGAACCCTGAAGGATCTTTTCCAGGCCATTGGATTACTAACCGTTCTTTTTTACCAAGACTGGAAACTTGCCCTGATGTCCCTTGTTTTTCTTCCTCTTGCCAGCCTCCCGATTTATCGATTCGGCAAAAAATTCCGCGAACTCAGCTTCAGCGGCCAACGCACCACCGCCTCCATCGCCAACATCCTCCAGGAAACCATTCAGGGCAACCGGATCGTCAAAGCCTTCGGCATGGAAGCATATGAGTACAAACGATTCTCAGAAAGAGCGGGGAAACTTTTCCGCATCGCCATGAAAGACGTGCAGTTAAAAAGCATTAATCACCCGCTGATGGAACTGTTGGGCGGAATCGGTATCGCCCTGATCATGTGGTATGGCGGCAACCAAGTTCTCAACGGGCACTCGACGCCAGGCACCTTTTTTTCCTTTCTCACCGCGCTCATCATGGTCTATGAACCAATCAAAAATCTCAGCAAGGTCAACAATCCCATCCAGCATGGCATTGCCGCAGCCACCCGCGTGTTCAACATACTCGACATCAAAGCGGACATCGCCGACAAGCCGGGAGCCATTGACTTGCCGCCGATTAAAAAAGAAATCGTCTTCAAAGATGTCCATTTCAGCTACGATGGCACCACGGAAATATTAAAAGGGATAAACCTCACCGTAACCCCGGGCGAGGTCATTGCCCTGGTTGGCACAAGTGGTGGGGGCAAGACAACCCTTGCCAATCTCATTCCCCGCTTCCTTGATGTTACCAAGGGGGAAATCTCCATTGATGGCCAAGACATTCGCAATGTGACCATGAAATCTCTGCGCAGCCAGATTGCCATAGTCACCCAACAGACCATTCTTTTTAATGACACGATACGCAACAATATCGCTTACGGCGACCTGGAAAAATCCGACGAAGAACTGACTGCCGTTGCCAGAGCTGCGCACGCCCTGGATTTTATCAACGAGCTGCCCGAAGGGTTTGAGACAATAATCGGCGAGTCCGGGGCAAGACTTTCCGGGGGTCAGCAGCAACGTGTCTCCATCGCCAGGGCCCTGGCAAAGGACGCACCCATCCTCATCTTGGATGAAGCAACCTCGGCCCTCGACACAGAGTCTGAACGCGAGGTACAAATTGCCTTGGAAAACCTGATGAAGGGCAGAACCACTTTCATAATCGCGCATCGACTCTCCACCATTAAAAACGCTGACCGGATCATCGTCATCAAGGATGGCCTGATCGAGGAAGAAGGCCCCCATGAGGCGCTGCTGGCGAAAAATGGCGTGTACCACATGCTGTACACCATGCAGTTTGTTGAACAATGACCGTAGATATTATCATCCCCACCTATAATCGGGCCTCTCTCCTGTCTGAAGCACTGAAAAGTGTCCAATCCCAGACCTATGAAGACTGGCTCTGCTGGATTGCCGAAGATGGAGAAAGCCCGAAAACCAGGGATGCGGTCAGACCTTTTTTGGCAGACAAACGGTTTATTTATTTACCGGGTAAGCACATCGGATATCCCGCGGCCCCCAGAAATCGCGCAATTCGTCAAGGTTCCGCTCAGCTTGTTGCCTTTCTGGATGATGATGACCTCTGGTTTCCTGCAAAATTGGAAAGACAGGTGGAGTTTCTCGAACACAACACGGAATGCGTTCTCCTCGGCACCAACGCCCTCCGTTGGGATGGAATATGCGCCAAAGAAGACGCGCCCCTTTACCACCAAAAAATTTCCTTTGGCCTGATCCCCTACAAGAAGCTTGTGCAGGAAAATGTGTTCATTATCTCCTCAGTTCTGACCAGACGGGAAATTCTCCTCCAGGCAGGATTATTTAACAAAAGCCTTACCCCTCCGGTTGGGGAAGATTACGAATTATGGCTTCGCCTTGGGGCCATGGGAGAAACCTGGATGTTGGCGGAACCCCTGCTGGTCTATCGTGAGTCTAGACCTACTTACTATGCAAAAAAGATGGACCGCGAGACAAAGTACCGGCTAAAAGCAGACATCTATTCCGCCGCATTGCAAGGGATGCCCGGCTACCCAAGTCCTCTTGACGCTCCAGGGAAAAAATACTATGCCGCCCTCTGCCGGGCTGAAAGGGATTTCTATCGTGCCGGTCCTCGATTCATGGACAGATTCCGTAGAACAGTATCAAAAAAAATTAAATCTTTTGCGGCTTTTCAAAAATGATCATTGTCAGAATAATGGGTGGGCTTGGAAACCAGATGTTTCAGTATGCCGCAGGCAGACAACTTGCTGCAATCCATAATACCGTTTTAAAACTGGATATCTCGGAGTTCAAAAATTACACCCTACACGACTATGGTTTGGCCGTTTTTAATATAAAAGAACTTTTTGCAACTCCAGAAGAAATAACCTTTTTAAAAGAACCTGAATCCGGTTCCTTAACAAAAAAACTTAAAAAACTTTTGCGGCGCCCAAGCAAATTGGGAATGACCCATATCCGAGAAAAACAGTATCATTTCGACCCGGAAATTTCGGTTATGCCTGACAGCATATATCTGGACGGTTATTGGCAGAGCGAAAAATATTTTTCGGGCACAGCGGATATTATAAGGAATGAATTCACCCTAAAACTGCCACAGACAGGTACAAACTTGGAGTTAGCGCGCCAAATAGAATCCTGTGAATCAGTAAGTTTGCATGTTCGGCGCGGGGATTATGTGACAGACGAAAAAACCAATCTAATCCATGGGACATGTGATCTTGACTATTATGCCCGTTGCATAAAAAATCTTACCCAAAAAGTTCACCGTCCTTCTTTTTTTATCTTTAGCGACGATCCTGACTGGGCGGAAAAAAATTTAAGAATGGCACACCCAGCCACCTTCATCGGCCATAACGGCCCTAAAAAAAATTTTGAGGATTTACGTCTGATGAGTCAGTGCAGGCATCATATCATTGCCAACAGCAGCTTTTCCTGGTGGGGTGCATGGCTAGGTCGACATCAGGATTCGATTGTCTATGCCCCGAAACGTTGGTTCAATTCCCCATCGTTTGACACGAAAGATCTTCTTCCGGAAGTATGGATTCAACATTAATCCTCAACTATACCCATACACAAGATGTGGCAGCAGCAAAAATAGGGTGATCGAGAAAAACTAGACCAGCCACCATGATTGCCAATATCTCAGCATGTAAATTGAAGCATATTCATCGGGTTATTAAGATTGCTTAATAAACAAGAAAAAACTATTGATTTTGAACACAAACCACCCCGGATTACACAACCATGATTACAGTAAAACTTACCTGCCCCGGATGGCCAATAGCACGACAGACTCCACGCCAAGCAGGAGTTTGGGGCGATTACACCTTCATATTGGACCAAGAAAATAAAGAATGTGATTACTGGGTGGTGTTAGAGGGCCTTCCAAAAAGCGAATCCGTCTATTGTCCGCAGGAAAATACGATTCTCATCACCGGAGAACCGCCAACGCTGAAGCAATACCGCCCCGAGTTCCTAAAGCAATTCGCCGTGGTCATCACCTGCCGTACCGATCTCAAACATCCTCAAACAATAATCGACCAACCAGGGCTGCCCTGGCACGTCGGCAGACGCCAAAAAGACCATGTGAATCTATCCTGGTCAAAAGATTACGACGAGTTATCGGCGATTACCCATTATGAGAAGAAAAAAGAATTGTCCGTCATCTCTTCAACCAAGGCTTTCAGCGATGGCCATCGACTTCGCCTTGCCTTCGTCAGCACATTGCAGAATCATTTCGGCGACAGGATAGATGTGTTCGGTAGGGGAATCCGGGAGATAGAGGACAAGTGGGACGCACTTGCCCCGTATAAATATCATATCGCCATTGAAAATTGCGCTGTCGTCGATTATTGGACGGAAAAGATTGCAGACCCGTTTCTGGCTGGCTGTCACCCCATCTACTACGGCTGTCCCAATATCGAAAAATATTTCCCTCACAACGCCCTCACCAGGATCGACCTCCATCAACCGAATGAGGCCATCGCCATCATTGAGAACTGTCTCGAAAGCAAACGTTACGAACAATCCCACAAAGAAATCCAAGAGTCCCGAGAAGCCGTATTGAACCGTTACAATCTTTTCCCAATGATCGTCTCACACCTTGAGAGGTTGGGTCGGCAAAGGCACGGCACAGGAAAACGGACCAATATCCGTCTGGTGCCGGAAACTTCAGGAACATTGATGGATTATTGCTTCAGGAAACTGCGGACAATATCTCCTCGTAAATCGTGACAACCATTCCGGCAACCTTATCCCAGGAATACTGTGCTGCTTTCTGCATAGCCGCCTTGCCCATCCTTGCTCTCCGTTGCCCATCGAACAACGACACCAGGTGTGCGCTCACTGTTTCTGCATCATCCTTGGCAACGATAAAGCCATGCTCGCCATCGGTGACTATATCCTTGGCACCCACCTGAGTACTTATAATTACAGGAAGCGAGGCGGCCATGGCCTCCAGAACGGTCATGCCAAAAGTGTCAAACCCGGACAGCAAGACATACACATCCGAGGCCGCATATATCTCTTCAATGCCTTCGGTCAACACCCCGGTAAAAATGACATTCTCACTGACTCCAAGGTCTGTCGCGATCTTCAAGTATTTGCTCTGATTGCCTTTTCCCACAACAAGTAATTTCAGGGTGTTTTCCGGCAATTTCTCCTTTGTCTTGGCAAGCGCAGAAATTAGCGGATGTAAACCCTTGAGTTCAAAATTCATCCCCACGAACAACACGAGAAAATCACCGGCGCCCACACCAAATTTCCTCCGTATCTCCTCCCGTTTCTCAGCGCGATTTGGCAGGTTAAATCTCTCAAACTCAATTCCGGGATGGATTACCTTCACCCGGCTTTGGGCAACGGAAAATTCCTGGCTGATTTTTTCCATGGCCAGACTGGATACGGGCAACAGAAATCTGCATCTTAGATCGGAAATCAACCTCTGCTCGACCCAGGCGGTTACGCGATCGAAAAGGCTCATCCTTTTTTTCCGGACCTCTCGGACCCAAAACCGATGCGGCACGCCATGCATAGTGAAAACATCAGCATGGAATATCCGGTCATGACTGTGGATGAGATTAAACTTTTGCCGGGCTATCGCGGCATTGGCAAAAAAAGCAAAACTTATTGTGGTCAGGAATCGTGGGAATCGGATCATTGGCACAAAATGGAAGGAAACATTACCTGAAACGGCTTTCCACTTGTTAGCAAAAACGTGGACATCATAGAGAGGATTTTGGGCGATTCTTTCCGTCAAATGCAAGGCGAATTGCTCACCTCCGCCTACCAGGCCATATTTCGGGATGACCACGGCTATCTTTTTTTTCAATTCGGTCTGATCCATCACCCTATGCCGTCACTGACGGTTTACTGTCTTCGTTAATTCGCCACAAGATCGTCCCCATGGCAAAGATCACGCACTGAATCGACTCGGGATAATGGCTGAAAACCGGATCAAAAGATCCAATTATAAAAAATGGGATTCCTGCGGCAAAGACAGCGGTTGCCCACGGCGCTATCGACTCGTTTTCCCCATGTCGCTTGAGTTGCCACAACATCCAAAAAAAAGAAAATATAACCCCAAAGAATAAGAGGAGACCCGGAATACCGGTGCGCACTGTGATATCGGTATACATATTATGGGGGTCTAATAAAATTTCCTGCTTTTGGAATTTTTCCGGCAACTTGGCATTGTAACTTTGCAAATCCAGACTTCTACCAAACGTTTGCATGCCAAAACCTATGCCGGTTATGGGGTAATCCTTTACCACTTCCCAAACAAGCAGCGCCTGTTTAATCCTCACGTTCCCCGTCTCATTAATTGTGAATCTATTGGCGGCAGGACTCACCAGCAAAACTCCGCCAGCCAACAGCATAATCCCGATCAGCATCTTCTTCCGCTCGGAAAGCAAGACCACCAAGACAAGAAACAAGGCCAACAATGCGCCTCTTGTTTGCGTCAGGAAGATCACCGCAAACGCGGGCAAAAGACAGCTTGAGAAAAACACTTTCCACGCCCAGCCTTTTGCCTGAAAGGTATTATGGATACCGAGAATAATGGAAATTCCCGCAATGATTCCTATCACATTGGTTGGCACCTCGGTGAAACATGCTCCAAACCTCGTGGTAAGGGGGTTCCCAAGCGTCACATAAAAATAGTACAGACTCCAGACAAAAAGGCCGGTGGAAGAACAGATTATTATCCAAGAGAGAAAAAATAATTTTCTTGTTGAGTCGAAAAAATTAACCAATATGAAATACAAAAAAATATATTTCAATAAATGTGCATAGAGATCATGGGTGCTGTTTGCTGCGTTCACCGCGAAAAAGAGGCCAAAAAAACACCAGCCCACAAAAAGAATTCCCGATAACGCCAGAGGTGTCCGGAAAGAAAAATGTACCTTTCTAAACAAGAACAAGACAACAACCAAGGACATCGATAAATAATAACATATTCCCTTGATCGTCGTCGTATGTGGAATGGGAATCAAAAAAACAAAAATCCCAAGAATCACCGGAATACTTGCGGCCAGAAATGAAAAAATTGTCAGGGGGTTCTCTTTCGCTATCACATCCAACTTCATTCCATTCATCCCTTTCTAGCGCATCGCTGCTTTAAATTGATTCAACTCCCGCAAAGGATGCTCAATCGCCTTTCAACAAAGAGTTATTCCTTAAATAGATTCCAATCCGCGTCCTGATCTCTTCCTGCGTCAACTCAGCCAAACAGCTACTCTGCTCACTATTATCGCATCCCTTTTGCCTGCAGGGAACACATGGCATCATCTTCTGGACGATAAGGTGTTGCCTCCCCCTCGGTGCCCAGGACACCGGAGACGACGGCCCAAATATCCCAATTGTGGGGGTTCCCACCGCTGCGGCAATATGAAGGCCTGCACTATCAACCCCTACGAACAATTGGCACTCCTGCAACAAGGCTGCATACATGGCAATGGATGTTTTCCCGGCAAAATTATAGCATCCCGCGCCGCAACTCCGGACAATTTCCTCAGCCCGATTTTTTTCGGCGGCAGCCCCGGTGACAATCACAACCACTCCGCACTCTGCCACCAGCCAGCGAATGAGGGCGATATATTTTTCCTTGCGCAGCGACGACAAGTTCCGGAATTCTCTGCTTTGTTGTAATCCCAAATGCTTCGAGCAGACAAAGAAGATAATCGGCAACATGCAAGTCAGGGGTGTACTCTCGCTTCAAAAGACTGGTGAAAATCCGATTCCGCCACAACTTGCCATCCTCGGCATAAAAACCGATACGCTGGGGCGCGCTCGACAAAAAAGCCATTATGGCTCCGCGCGTTCCGGTCCGCAGGTCGATGGCCAGATCACAATGAAGGCTGCGCAGGTTGCGGAAAAAATCAATCTGGAAGCGAATTTCTTCTAAAAACGATCGAGACCGCTTGGCAACCGCGATAACCTGATCAAGCCAGGGACAATCTTCCAACAACTCAGAACCCTTATCCCATGCGGCCACAATAATTCGCGCATGGGGATATGTCTCCCTCAAGGCCCTAACGCATGGGAGAGTCAAGACAACATCCCCGATATCGCCTAGCTGAATAAGCAAAATACTGCGCGGTGATCCTGCTATCGTTGTCTTGCCTGTAACCAAGGTCATATCCATAAAGGTATCAGGGGCAACCCCGTAAATGCCATAAAAGCAGTTGCAAATAAAGCACCAACCTTCCCCGGATACCCCTGGTCATAATCAGGCCAATACCGTTCAACAGGACATTGATAAGCAAACGCACAACAACCAGCAAGCCATGAAGCGGCCAGCTCTGCGGGAACCACTTGCGGAAATATTGATACCGCGCCCGATAAAACATGATCCTGGCCCTGACATTATGTCCGGCGCTCTGACCTTGTAAGTGATATATCCGGGCATCAGGGACAAAGCAGGATTTCCAGCCAGCTCTGTGCATGGCGAAGGCCCAATCCGTTTCTTCCATGAAAAAAAAGTACCGTTCATCCAGCAGCCCCACCGCATCCATAGCCTCTTTCCTCACCATCAAACAGGCGCCAATACAGGACTCCACCGGGATCGGGGCCGAATAGTCCCGCCGCTTGCTGGGAAACCTTTTGGGCATCAGAATCCGAAGCAGGGTTTCGTTGGCAATCAGGGTCAAAAGGCTGGGGAAATTAGCAATGGAATTTTGTTTCGTGCCGTCCGCGTTGAGCAACTGACCGCAGCTCATGGCCACATCGCCATGACTTTCCATATAACAAAACAGCCGGGAAATCGCCCCCTCGGTTACGATGGCATCGGTATTAAGCAATAACGCATATTTCCCCTGCATAAGCCGCAAGGCCTTGTTATTGGCTGCGGCAAAGCCTAGGTTCTGCTCATTTTGGATGACGCTGACCTGGGGATACTGTGCCCGCACCGCCTCAACGCTGCCATCGGTGGAAGCGTTATCCACCAGGAACACCTCAAAGCGCATATCCCTGACCATGGCATAGACCGAGGCCAGACAATCCAGCAACAACCCTTTGGTGTTCCAGTTCACGATAACGATGGAGATATCCATGCGCTCAGCTCCTACCCGTAAGCACATCCAGCGTGACCTGGACAACCTGATCCACGGTGATCTGTTCCATGCAAGCATGGCCGCAGTCGCAATGCTTCTTCAGGCAAGGGCTGCAAGCAATTTCCGCCCGCAGTATCTTGTGGCCAGAGCCGAAAGGCCCGGTTCGCCAGGGCGCCGTCGGCCCGAACAGGGCGACCACCGGCGCACCCGCCGCTGCGGCAAGATGCATGGGGCCGGTGTCGGTGGTAATGAGTACGCCCACCCGTTCATAGAGTGCGGCCAACTCTTTCAGGGTTGTCTTGCCTGCCAGGCTCACGGCTTTGCCAGTCATAACGGCACGAATCTTTTCTATGCCTTGCAGGTCCTGCGGTCCACCACTGAAAACAACGGCCATACCCCTGTCAAGCAACTGATCAGCAACCCGGGCAAACCGCTCATTGCGCCAGTGCTTGGTTTCCCAGGTAGTCATAGGGTTGATCGCCACTAAGGGCTTGGCCGGATCAATCCCTTCAGCCTCTAACAATTGCTCGATTTTTTCCCGCTGTTCATTACCAACCGGCAGATCAAAAACAACCTCCTCGCTCTCAACTCCGATCGCCTTGAGCAACAACAACTCCCGGATGGCCGCATGCTGGTCCATGTTCACCGGCGGGATGGGTTCATTGAGAAAAATGTAGCTGCATTCAGCATGCTCCATGCCCTTGCCGAAGCCGACCTTTCTTTTGGCCCGAGCCAGCCATACAAAAATCCCGCTTTTCAACAGCCCTTGAAAATCAATGAGCAGGTCGTACTCCGTATCCCGCAAGCTTTTGACAAAGGCGGCAAAGCCTCTCCAGGCTGCCAGCACCTTGCCCTGCTTCATATCCCGAACCCACGCCTTGCGCCGTGAGACCAACACGGTATCAAGGGCCTTATGCCCGATGACCAGATCGGCCGCCGCCTCTTCCACCAGCCAGTCGATCCGAGCTTCGGGGTATTTGTGGCGCAGGGCATTCAGGGCAGGAAGGGTATGGATCACGTCGCCAATGGCGCTGGTTTTGACAATGAGAATATTCACGGAACCCAGATCAAGACGGCGTGTCTTTTTCTTTTTGCTTCCACAGCTCGCGCAGCTTGGCATACTTGAAAAATACGTTCATAAAATCGGAAACAGCCATGATAAAGCCTTCGCCCCGGTCAAGAAAACCGCCTCGGAGAATATAGTTGTAAAAAAAAGCCCAGGTAGCCCGGGAAACCGCCTTGAATGCCGAAGCTGTTTTCCCTTGAGCAAAAAGCTCATCTGCCCCGGCAGAAGAATACTGGTTCACCTTGTTCAGGGTCTGGGCCAGACCTTTGTTGGCATAATGAACCAAGGGATGCCGCAGAATCCCCACCGGGCCATGCACCTCCACGGACTCATGCACTGAGCGCTGGGACATCTTGGCGGAATCCTTGCGAAACAACCGGACAACCCGGTCCGGCCACCAACCGGCATGCTTCAGCCAGCGCCCACAAAAGTAATTCTTGCGAGGAAAACTGTAGGCAACATTCGAACCCGCCACCAATACTTCGCTGATCTCCTGCCGAGACTCTGCACCAACCCGCTCATCGGCATCCAGCACCAAAATCCAATCGTACCGGCAACAGTCAATGGCCAGCTGTTTCTGGCGGCCAAACCCCTGCCAGGGCTCATCGTATACCACTGCACCAAACTCTCGGGCAATCTCCACAGTCCTATCCGTGCTCCCCGAATCCACCACCACAACCTCTGCGGCAAAGACAACACTGGCCAGGCACTCGGGCAGGCGATCCTCCTCGTTCTTGGTGATGATGGCCACGGAAAGTGGCAGCTTGTCGCTAGTCATACTGCTTTTCCAGCCAATCCCGGTAACTGCCGTTCATCACGCCCCGCCACCATGCCTCGTTGCTCAGGTACCAATCAATGGTCTTTCGTATCCCGGTCTCAAAGGATTCCAGAGGAGCATAGCCCAGCTCGCTTCGACTTTTCTCGGCATCGATGGCATAGCGCCGATCATGGCCTGGCCTGTCCTTGACAAAAGTGATGAGTGATTCCGCCTTGTGCCCCAGACAAACCGGAGAACGCGAAAAGCGCTGGCGTAGGCTGTCCGAGACGGCGAGCTGATCATCCACCAGATCGCAAACCAGCCGGACGATCTCGATATTGTGCCATTCGTTGTTGCCCCCAATATTGTACACTTCTCCGACCCTGCCCTTCTGTAGGACCAGGTCGATACCCCGGCAATGATCTTCCACATAGAGCCAGTCGCGGATGTTTAGGCCGTCGCCGTAGATGGGCAACGGTTTCGCCTCCAGGATATTGAGGATGATCAGCGGAATCAGCTTTTCCGGGAACTGGTAGGGACCATAGTTGTTCGAACAATTGCTGGTGCTAACCTCCAACCCGTAAGTGTGGTGATACGCCCGCACAAGATGGTCGGAGGCCGCCTTGCTCGCCGAATAGGGAGAATTGGGGGCATAGGCCGAGGCTTCGGTAAAGGGCGAATCCTCCGAGGTGAGCGAACCATAAACCTCATCGGTGGAAACGTGATGGAACCGGTGCGATCGCCCGCCCCCCCCATCCAGCCAGACCTTTTTCGCCGCTTTGAGCAGGCTGTGGGCGCCGACCACGTTGGTGGTCACGAAGGGGTCCGGGCCATGGATGGAGCGGTCCACATGGGATTCGGCGGCAAAGTTGACCACGGTATCGAGTCCCTCTTCGGCCAACAGGGTTTCGACCAGGTCCTGATCCCCGATGTCGCCGTGGACAAAACGGCAGTTCTCCTGCTCCAGGCAGCTGGCAAGGCTGGCCATATTTCCGGCATAGGTCAGGGCATCGAGCACCACCACCCGGTCCTGCGGATACTGGGCCAGCCAATAATGGACGAAATTGGCCCCGATAAATCCGGCTCCGCCGGTAACCAGCAGCTTACGCACCACGGTTCTCCTTATATTCAAGCAACATCTGCCGCAAAGCAACACGCCAGTGAGGCGGCGTCAGCCCCAAGGCCGCCCAAGTCGCGCTCTTGTCCAGGACACTGTAGGGAGGCCGCCTGGCCGGGGTCGGATAATCAACGGTATTGATGGGCCGGATGGGAATCTCCCGGTCAAGCAGCCCACAGCCAACCCCCTCTTCCTGGATGGCTACGGCAAAATCATACCAACTGGCTACCCCGACATCAGTCCAATGGCAAATGCCCATTGGCTGCACTCGGCACATCTGCCAGAGAGCCTCGGCCAAACCACGGCCCCAGGTAGGGGTGCCGACCTGATCCGCCACCACCCCTATGCTTTCCCGCTCGGCCATGAGCCGCAACATGGTGGTGACAAAATTATTACCAAACGCGGAATAGAGCCAGGCGGTACGGATAATGGCCACTCCCTCCGGATAGACCGCCAAAGCTAGTTGCTCACCAGCCAGCTTGCTGGCCCCGTATACCCCCAGGGGATTTGTCCGGTCCGTAGCCAGATAGGGGTGGGATTGCACGCCGTCAAAGACAAAATCCGTGGACGCTTGAATACAATATGCGCCCACCATGCGGGCCGCTTGGGCAAGGTTTGCCGCGCCCTGACCGTTCACAGCAAAGGCTGCCTCCAGCTCGCTTTCCGCCCGGTCCACCGCAGTATAGGCGGCAGCATTGATGACCACCTGGGGTTGAAATCCACTCACCCTGGCCGTCACCTCTTCCGGCTCCCGAAGATCAAGCTCCGCTGAAGCCAAGGCCAGCAGCTCCATATCGACTGGCTTGCAGTACTGCAGCTCCCTGCCCAACTGGCCGTTGCCGCCGACAAGCAATACCCTCATGAATACAACTCCGCCTCGGCCAGCGAGACCCCGGCCATATCCTTGGCCGAAAGCAGGGGTGCCTGAGCCAACAACGGCCAGACGATACCCAGCGCAGAATCATCCCAGCGAATGCAACATTCTTGCTCCGGGGCATACAGCTCCGTGCACTTGTAGACAAATTCGGCCTCGGAACTCAACACGTAAAAACCATGGGCAAAACCCGGCGGCACCCAGAGCATCTTCTTGTTTTCCGCCGAGAGGATCTCGCCAACCCATCTGCCAAAGAAGGGGGAGCTTTTTCGCAGGTCAACGGCCACGTCAAACACCTCGCCGCTGATCACCCGCACCAGCTTGCCCTGGGGCTTTCTGATCTGGTAATGCAACCCGCGCAGGGTCCCCTGCACCGACTTGCTATGATTATCTTGGACAAAATTAAGATCAAGCCCGACTGCGGCAAACTTTGCGGCATGCCAGGTCTCCATGAAAAAGCCACGACTATCTCCAAAGACCTGGGGCTCAATGAGCAACACATCGGGGATCTCGGAGGGCAAAAACCTCATCGTCCTTGCTCCTCATCGAGAACTTGCAGCAGATACTGGCCGTAGCCATTTTTCTTCAGGGGCTCGGCCAGCCGCGCCAACTGCGCGCCATCGATATAGCCCATCCGGAAGGCAATCTCCTCAAGGCAGGCAATCTTCAACCCCTGCCGGTCTTCCACAACCTTGATAAAATTGGCCGCATCCAGCAGAGAATTATGGGTGCCGGTGTCAAGCCACGCCGTACCACGCCCCAAGAGTTCGACTTGCAGCTGCCCCTTGGCAAGATACACCTTATTGACATCGGTTATCTCAAGCTCCCCACGGGCGGAAGGCTTGAGGTTTTTGGCAATCTCCACCACCTGGCTGTCATAGAAATAGAGACCCGTTACGGCGTAACGGGATTTCGGCTTGGCCGGTTTCTCCTCGATATCAAGCACAGTCCGGTCCGGGGCAAAGGAGATCACCCCATACCGTTCAGGGTCGCGCACATAGTAGCCGAAAACCATCCCGCCCTTTGGATCAGCCCCTTTATCCTGAATGGTCTGGGCCAATCCCGGCCCATAGAAAATGTTATCCCCGAGGATAAGGCAGACCGGCGCGTTGCCGATAAATTTCTCCCCGATCACAAAGGCCTGGGCAATGCCTTCGGGCTTGGGCTGCACCGCGTACTCCAGGCTAATGCCCCACTGACGGCCATCGCCCAACAGCTGCATGAACTGCCCCTGGTCCTCCGGGGTGGTGATGAGCAAAACCTCCCGAATCCCTGCCAGCATGAGGGTGGACAGGGGGTAATAGATCATGGGCTTGTCATAGACCGGCAACAGCTGCTTACTCACCGACCGGGTCAGCGGATAGAGCCGCGTACCTGAGCCACCTGCCAGTATTATTCCTTTCACTTTCGCTCTTCTCCCAAACAAATGCCGCTCAACAGACGGCCAATCGCCGCACCCATGGAAAGGCTTGCTTTTCTTGACAAGGCATTTTATCTTCACCCCTAAGATCTTGCCAGCATAAGCTGACTACCTGAAAAGGTCCGTTATCCTAGCGCATTTCACAACAAATAGAAAGTTTTTAGATGAGCCGTACCTGTGGCGTTTACCGCCAAAAACAACCCCATCTGCCGCCGAATACCATCAGCCGGAGCCACGCCATGATCAGCCAGGAACTGCTTGATATCCTTGCCTGTCCAAAATGCAAAGGGGAGGTAACGCTCACCGAAAAAAAAGACGGCCTGGTCTGCGAGAGCTGTCGGCTACTGTACGAGATCCGCGAAGACATCCCCATCATGCTTATCGACGAGGCCAAAAAGCTGGATGATTGATGCACGCCTACTGGTGAAAAAATGACCTACCAGCACATCACCTCGCGCTGTTTTATCAATTTTCCCTTTCGTCGCCTCCAGCAGGAGATGGATCTTGTTCTTACTCACCGCATCCAACCGGAAATCGGGCTGGAAGGCGATACGCTCTACACCGCCACCGGTGCCGAATACCGGGAGGTTGCCAAGACCCTGGCCGAGGCCGGACTCCGCTGCACCCTGCACGCCCCCTTTTTCGATCTCGCCCCCGGGGGGCTGGACGGAAATATCCTGGCGGCCAGCCGCAGCAAACTGGGCAAGGCCTTTGACCTCATCGAGGTATTTCAACCGGTCTCGGTGGTCTGCCACCTGAACTACGAAGCAAACAAACACGATTACAAGCAAGCTGCCTGGTTCAACGCTTCCCTGACAACCTGGCAGGCGCTACTGGCAAAAGCTGCCGCCCACCAAGTACCGCTGATGCTTGAAAACACTTACGAAACAGGGCCGGAGCAACACAGAAAAATGCTCACCGCCCTCGATTCGCCCCTTGCCAGGTTCTGCCTCGACGTAGGCCATGTTGCCTCCTTTGCCAAAAACTCCTGGCAAGACTGGCTACCCGCCCTTGCCCCCTGGCTCGGTCAACTCCACCTGCATGACAACCACGGCGACCGGGACGCACACCTTGCGCCGGGGAGGGGGAGCTTTGATTTCCCAGGTCTGTTCAGCTATCTCAAAGAACAGCGGTTGCAGCCCCTGATTACCCTGGAGCCCCACACCGAAGATGACCTGTGGGAAAGCTTGGCCGCCCTGGACCGGATGCAGTTTTTTGGCGTGAGCTAGCCCCTGATCAGCTTTCACTTAGAGCCGCTCCATTTTGTTAGTTGCACCGTTGCCTTGTGCCTTAACCTTTTAAAATTTACCTGGAATTACCCATGCCGGAAACCCCACCAGCCAATTTCGTTCACCTCCATGTCCACACCCAGTACAGCCTACTCGACGGGGCCATCCGGGTCGGCGACCTGCTGGCCAAGTGCAAGGAATACGGGATGGACTCCGTGGCCATCACCGATCACGGTTCCATGTTCGGCGCCTTGGAGTTCTATGTCCAGGCCAAAAAGGCTGGGATCAAGCCCATCATCGGCTGCGAGTTCTATGTCTCCCCCAGCCACCGCTTCGACAAGTCCGCAAAAAGCGCGGGCAAGGCCGCCTTCCACCTGGTGCTCCTGGCCATGGACAACACCGGCTACCAGAACCTGCTCAAACTTGCCAGCCTGGCCCAGCTGGAAGGGTTCCACTACAAGCCGCGCATCGATCTGGAGGTGCTGGCCAGCCATGCCGAGGGCCTCATCGCCCTCACCGCCTGCCTGCACGGCGGCATCCCCATGCGCATCACAGCCGGCGACATGGAAGGCGCCCGGGAAGAGGCGCGCCAGCTCATGGCCCTGTTCGGCGACCGCCTGTATCTCGAGATGCAGGAAAACAATATCCCAGAACAGACCGTGGTCAACACGGGGCTCAAGCAGCTTTCCCAGGAGATGGGCATCCCACTCATTGCCACCAACGACTGCCATTACCTCAACCGGGAAGAGGCCCAGGCCCATGAGGTGCTGCTCTGCATCCAGACCGGCAAAACCATGCACGATGCCAACCGATTCCGGTTCTCCACCGACGAGCTTTTCTTCAAGTCTCCCGACGAGATGAAAAAGGCCTTTGCCCATTCGCCCGAAGCCATCGCCGAAACCGTTCGATTGGCAGAACGCTGCAATGTCGAGCTGACCTTCGGCGAGTCCCATTTCCCCATCTTCCCAGTGCCCGAGGGCGAAACCCTCGACTCCCTGTTCGAAAAGGCCGCCCTGGCCGGGCTGGAAGAGCGGCTGGGCGACATGCGGGAGATCGGCCAGCTCACCCAGGAGATTGAAAAGGCCTACCGCGACCGGCTCACCCACGAGATCGACGTCATCCAGAAGATGGGCTTTCCGGGTTATTTTCTCATCGTGGCCGATTTCATCAACTGGGCCAAGGACCATGATATCCCGGTGGGCCCGGGCCGCGGCTCCGGCGCGGGCAGTCTCGCCGCCTATTCCATGCGGATCACCGACATCGACCCCATCCCCTACGGCCTGATTTTCGAGCGTTTCTTGAACATCGAGCGCAAGTCCATGCCCGACTTTGACGTGGATTTCTGCCAGGAGCGCCGCGGCGAGGTCATCGAGTACGTACAGCAACGCTACGGCGGCGAGGCGCATGTCGCCCAGATCGTCACCTACGGCTCCATGAAGGCCCGGGCCGTGATCCGCGACGTGGGCCGGGCCCTGGGCGTGGCCTATGGCGACGTGGACCGCATCGCCAAGCTCATCCCGGAAGAGCTCAAGATCACGATCAAGAAGGCCATCGAGGCCGAGCCCCGCCTCCAGGAGCTGATAAAACGCGACCCGCAGATAGAGGAGCTTCTCCGCATCGCCCAAACCCTGGAAGGCCTCAACCGCCATACCTCCATCCATGCCGCCGGTGTGGTGATCTCGCCCAGGCCCATGGTGGAATACCTGCCGGTCTGCAAGGGCCCTAAGGGCGAGGTTCTCACCCAGTACGACATGATCCACACCGAGATGACCGGGTTGATCAAGTTCGACTTTCTGGGCCTCAAGACCCTCACCGTCATCGACCGGGCTCTCAAGCTGATCGCGGCGGATATCGGCCAGCGGCCGGACATCAACCGCATCCCCCTGGACGACACCAAGACCTACGACCTGCTGGCCCGAGGCGACGCCCTGGGGGTTTTCCAGCTGGAAAGCTCCGGCATGCGCGGCCTGCTGATGAAGATGAAGCCCGAGGTCTTCTCCGACCTCATCGCCCTGGTGGCCCTCTACCGCCCCGGCCCGCTGGAGTCCGGCATGGTCGATCAGTTCGTCGATACCAAACACGGCAGGATGCAAGCCATCTATCCACTACCGCAGTTGGAACCCATCCTCAAGGAGACCTACGGGGTTATCGTCTACCAGGAACAGGTCATGAAGATCGCCAACGTCCTGGCCGGCTACTCCCTGGGCGATGCCGACAACCTGCGCCGGGCCATGGGCAAGAAAAAAGCCGAGGTCATGGAGGCGGAGAAGGAAAAATTCCTGGCCGGGGCCAAGAAGAACTCCATCCCCCCGGACAAGGCCGAGTACGTCTTCGACCTGATGGCCAAGTTCGCGGGCTACGGCTTCAACAAGAGCCACAGCGCGGCCTACGCCCTGATCGCCTACCAGACCGCCTGGCTCAAGGCCCATTACCCGGCCCAGTTCATGGCCGCCCTGCTCTCCTGCGACGTGGGCAACACCGACAAGGTAGTGCGCTACATCATCGAATGCCGGGACCACGACATCGAGGTACTCCCTCCGGACATCAACGAGTCGGACAAGGACTTTGCCGTGGTCAACGACCGCATCCGCTTCGGCCTGGCCGCGGTCAAAAACGTGGGCGGACAAGCCCTGGACTCCGTCATGGAGGTGCGGGCAACGGACGGCCCTTACGGCGGGCTGGAGGATTTCTGCGACCGGGTGGATTCCCGCAAGGTGAACCGAAGGGTCATCGAAAGCCTGATCAAGGCCGGGGCCTTTGATTCCCTGGGGGCCAAGCGCTCCCAGCTCTTCGCCATCCTGGACATTGCCCTGGAGCAAGCCCAGTCCGCCCAGCGGGATCGCCTAAGCGGCCAGATCTCGCTGTTCTCGACCATGTCGCAAGCACAAAACAGCAAGGCCAACACCATCGACCTGCCCAACATCTCGGAATGGACCGAGAAAGAACGGCTCGCCTTTGAAAAAGAGACCGTGGGCTTCTACCTCACCGGCCATCCCCTGGACAACTTCTATCAGGAGATCATGGCCGTGGCCGACACCGACCTCACCAGTCTCGGCGACTGGGGCGACAACCAGCCGGTGCGGGTGGGCGGCCTGGTCCGCGAGTACAAAGACCACCGCAGCAAAAAAGGCGACCGTATGGCCTTCATCGTGTTGGAAGACCGGGCCGGAGCCGTCGAGGTGGTCGTGTTCCCCGAGGCCTTTGCCAAATGCGGCCATCTCCTGACCAGCGACGAACCGATCATCGTTCTGGGCACAGTCAAACAGGAAGAACAGGGGGCCAAGATCATCGCCGAATCGGTGGACAGCCTGAGCGAGGCGCGGAGCAAATACACCAACGGCGCCCGCATCCTGCTCAAGTCCGATCAGGTGAGCAGGCAGAAGCTGGAAAGCCTGAAAAACAAAGTGCGCGAGTTTCACGGCACTTGCCCGGTTTCCCTGACCATGCAATTTAACGGGCGGGGCGAGGTGGATATCGAGCCGCCCTCGGACTTTACCGTCCGGCCTTGCAAGGAATTCGATGCGGAGGTGGAAGGGCTGCTGGGCTATGCCGCAGTGGTGTACCTGAAAACCAAGGCGGAGATCCAGCCTCGGAACGGCGGCAAGGGTGGGCGCTGGCGGCAGAATGGGCAGGGGTGAACTGAGGGAAGGGATTCCCCAGATTGCCCTGTCGAGCCCGGAGAAAGAAAACAACCATGGATGACCGGCGCATGAAACCGCACCCCCTACCGAACATCTCCTACACCGCAGACCAGATCCTGGCAGGCATCAGCCACGGCATCTATGTCACGGATCTGGAGCGGCGGATCGTCTATTGGAACGAAGCCGCGGAAGAGATCACCGGCTGGCGGGCTTCGGAGGTGGTGGGCCGGTCATGCAAGGACAACATCCTTCGCCACACGGACAAGGAAGGGAGGGAGTTGTGCGGCAAGGAGGCCTGCCCCCTGTACCGAGCCATGGTTACCGACAGCATCTCGACCTCACCCTCCGTGGTGTTCGCCCAAAAAAAAGAGGGCGGACGCCTGCCGGTGCAGGTCAGCGTCTCGCCCATCCGCAACGAGTTGGGCACAGTCATCGGCGGGGTAGAGGTCTTCCAGGATCTTTCCCTACAGATGCGCGACCTGGAAAGATCCCGGCAAATTCAGACGCTGTCCATGGCCATGCCGCCCGACGACGACCCGCGCCTGCGCTGGGCTTCCCATTATGCACCCCACGATATCGTGGGCGGTGATTACTCCACAGTTGAGCGGATGGACCGGGACCGTTATGCCTTCCTGATCGCCGATGTCATGGGCCACGGGGTGGCGGCGGCCCTGTACGCCATGCACCTGCACTCCCTGTGGGAAAGCAACCGCCATTTGCTGGATCAGCCGGCACCATTCATGAACGCCCTGAACCGCAATCTCTGTCAGCTGGTCCGGGACGGAGAATCCTTTGCCACCTGCCTTTTCGGCCTGATCGATCTGGAGGCCCGAACCGTTGCCCTCTGCGGCGCGGGCAGCCCTCCTCTCTTCCTGGTCAGGGAAAAGGAGACCCGGACAATCAAGATGGCCGGACTGCCTTTGGGCATGATGCCGGAAACCGAATACGAAACCAACCTCCTCTCCCTTTGCCCCGACGACGGCCTGCTCTTCTGCACCGACGGCGCCATGGAAATCACCGACTCCCGCGGCAGGATGCTCGGCAGTGACGGCCTGGCAAAGCTGGTGAGTGCACACGGCTTCCCGGACAGCGAACAAAAAATGCAGCAGCTTGTCGAAAAAATGCTGCTCTTTTCCAACGATATCCGCCTCCCGGACGACCTGACCATGCTGGCCGTCCGGTTTCTCGCCGACCAGTGATCCTCCCCTGGGCAAGACCATGACTCCGACACACGCCCAGCCTCTCCTCTGCCAGGAGCATTCAATCCACGCGGCGGACAGTGCCGAGATCGACCGTTTTATAAGCGAGGTCTATACCACGATGGAACCCGCGCTCATAAAGCAGGGCTTCGTCAATCCGCAATTCCGCATCAACCTGGCCCTGCACGAAGCCGTGGTCAACGCTTGGCTGCATGGCAACGAAAAAGACCGAAGCAAAACGGTCACTGTCCGCTGGCGAGTCACAAAAAATCTGGTTCTTGAGGTGCTGGACCAGGGCAGCGGTTTCGACTTCCTGACCATCGCCGATCCGCGGGCCGACAAAAATATCTGTAGACCCTGCGGCCGTGGCATCGCCATCATCACCTACCTGGCGGACCAGGTATCCTGGCAAGATCAGGGACGACACCTGATCGCCTCTTTCGACAGAATTTCGCCCACGAAGAAAAACGCCCCCCCGACCTGACCGTTTTACCGCAAAGCAGACAGCCCCTTATTTTTTGGACAATATTCCCGGACCTGCTTCCCATAAAACCTCAAAAAACAGGAAAGAGAATTCTTCACAAATACTGAAATTTGTGGTTCACTAAACATAGTTGCATCACGGTTTTCTTGGGTTTTCTCGCGACCATGATTTTTTGTTGTCTTTTCGCTGACCTTTGCCCCCCCGACAGAACTGCCGGGACGGAGGAACTGACCATGCCCATGACCTGCGAAACTAAGCTACAGGGGGAAACTGCCTTCCTCACCTTGTCTGGAACCATCAACGAAGAAGGAGCCGCGATCCTCAAGCAACAGTTCAATACCCTCCCACAGAACCAAATCAAAGAACTGGTCATAAATCTGGCCTCAGTCAGCCACATAGGCAGTTCCGGCATCGGCAAGCTTCTCCTGTTCTACAAGAACATCGCGGCCCAAAATGGCACCGTCCGTCTGGTCATGGTGCCCCGGCCCATCCATGAACTTTTCATGGAGTTGCGGCTGGACACTCTCTTTTCCATGAGCACCGGAAACTGAACAACGAACACTGGAACAGTATCTGTCCAAACAGGAGAGCAGCATGGTCTGGAATAACCTGAGCGTCAATCAGAAAATCACCCTCGGCTTTGCCTGCGTTCTGGGGCTGTTCATAGCCACCGGCGTGGTCACCTATCTGGGCGTCAACCGCATCATCAACGGAGCGGAAGAAGTTATCAGCAGCAATCAACTGGATGGGATCCTGGCCCAGCGCGAGGTGGACCACCTGAACTGGGTCAATCAGATCAACGCCCTAATTGTCAACGACCACGTCACCACCCTGAAGGCGGAAACCGATGACCACAAATGCGGCTTCGGCACCTGGCTCTACGGCGAGGGCCGCAAAAAGGCGGAGCACCAGTTTCCGGCTCTGGCGCCGCTTCTGCTGAGCATCGAAAAACCGCACCACGACCTGCACCAGACTGCAGTGGCCATCAAAGAACAGTTCCGACCCGAGGATCGCGGCCCAGCTAAGGAAATCTTCCTCAGCCAGACCCTGCCGGCCTTAAGCGAGGTACAACGGCTGCTGAAAGAGATCCGGGCCACAACCAAAAAAAATGTGCTCACCGATGAGGCCATGCTCACCGCCGCCACTGCCACTAAGTACACTGTTGCCGGCCTCACCCTCGCCTCGGTGCTTGTGGGTATGTTTCTCTCCTTCCTCACCGCATCCGGCCTGAGCCAACTTCTTTCCCGCCTCACCGACACCATCCGCGACAACTCTCACCAGGTGGCCGCCACCGCAGCCACGATCGCCGTCACCAGCAACGCCCTGGCCGAGGATGCCTCCAAACAGGCGGCGGTGGCGGAAGAGACCGCTGCGAGTCTCGCCTCCATGAGCGAAGTAGGTCAGCAGACGGCAGAACTGACCTCAGGCAGCGAAAAATTGATGAATGAAAACATCGAAAAATCCGGCCAGTCCCTCCGCGCCTTGGTAAGTCTCACCCAAAACATGGGGTTGATTGAGCAGGACAGCGACAAAATCGGCCAGATCATCACCACCATCGGCAGCATCGCTTTCCAAACCAACCTGCTGGCCCTGAACGCGGCGGTGGAAGCGGCCAGAGCTGGCGAAGCCGGCGCCGGTTTCGCGGTGGTAGCTGGCGAGGTCAAAAACCTGGCCATGCGTGCAGCCTCCGCAGCCCAAGATACCCAGCGTCTCCTAGAAGGCACCATGGAGCATATCGTCCATAGCACCAGCGCCTTGAAAAACGTGAACAACGATTTTGAAGGGATCATCGAGTCCGCCACCGGCATCGGCGACAAAAATACGGCCATTACCAAAGCCACCCATAATCTGGCCAACCAGATTCGGCAGATGCAGACGGCCACCGACTCCCTGAGCAGCGCCACCCAACGGGTCGCCGCCTCTTCCGATGAATCGACTGTAGCCTCGGAGGATCTCTCTGCCCAGGCCGCCGAACTGGAAGCTGTGGTCAACGAACTGACCAAGGCGGTGCATGGCGACACGGCTGCTTAGGAGGCTGTTGCCAAATTACGTTTCTCTGCAGCCTGAACCGAAAGAGGACGCCCCTTCCCGACCGCCGGGCTGAGCCGGTTCAGCCTGCTCACTGATGAGATCGCCCCTCCTCGGCCCCCTGTCTTCCGGTTCGCACCGAACTTTCCATGACAACCGGGTCTTTGCTTCCCTGGTCGGGCGCTACTGACCGAATACGGATCACGCTCCGAAAAACAACGGTATTTCCTCCGGGCAATCTCCCCCGATCAGCCAATTTTCCAGGAGCCCTGCTCGAAAGAAGAATTTCTGCTGGCACAATTTTGGGGCGACACCAGGTAACAGGATGGCGGCTACCGCGAATACCGCTTCGACCATCCCTCCTGGCGGATCTGTAAGGCGAGAGAGGCTGAGGTATCGGCAGGGCTGGAAGATTTCTACGGCCCGCCTTTACCGGAATTTTCAACGGCTAATTGGATTCCGCCTTTGCCGCCAGCAGATCACAGGTTACTCTGTACCGAGGCCATTCTGTTAGACGATTTTCTTGCAACCCGTCAGGCAAACCCCTATCAACCAACATGAGGCACAACAAGCACATGAGTACAGAAAAAACCTTACAGGCCCGCAGCGAATCCAAATGTGAATTGTGTGGCGCAACAGAGGGCCTGGGCGTGCATGAAGTCCCCCCCAGCTCAAATAGCAGTGCGGACCAGTGCGTGCTTATCTGTGCAACCTGTCGCGAACAGATTGAAAACCCAGAAAACATGGATACCAATCACTGGCGCTGCCTGAATGAAAGCATGTGGAGCCAGGTGCCAGCGGTGCAGGTGATGGCCTGGCGGATGCTCAAGCGTTTGAGCACCGAGGGCTGGGCGCAGTCCTTGCTCGATATGCTCTATTTGGATGAAGAGACCCTGTCCTGGGCGCTGGCAACGGACGAAGGAAGCCATGAAACGGCAGCCAAACATGTCGACAGCAACGGCACAACGCTTGCGGCAGGCGACTCGGTAACGCTGATCAAGGATTTGGATGTGAAGGGGGCCAACTTTACGGCCAAGCGCGGCACCGTAGTGCGCGGAATCTCACTGGTAGCGGATAACCCCGAGCATATCGAGGCCCGGATCAATGGCCAGCGGATTGTAATTCTGACGCAGTTTGTTAAAAAAGCGAACTAATCAGGTTTGCGACCAGAAGATTAAAGACCTTATCACAAGAATAGGCGGAATCATGAAACACTTATTAACGAAAATACTTCAAAAGAAATATGTCATGTCGATTCCTGCGCGTATCTCGACCAGCCTGTCAGACAATCAAGCCTATCCACAAGTATGTATCAACGCCAGCAATGACTATAGGTTTTTCAATAATTTCAGAAGAAACCCTATCTATAACCAAATTTTGGAGCATGTTTCAGAGGAACAAGGCCGTGAATATATTCAATTAATATCTAACGACTCAGACATTTTAGCGTCGATAAATAATTTCAAACCGAATGACAATTATGGCAATCCAATAATGTACGAATATCCAAATATAGGAATGATTTCACCATCTACCCTTCGGTATATTAAGGTCCTTGCAGATATAAAAATGCACTTTCAGACTGCAGACAATCTGGATATTTGTGAAATAGGTATTGGATACGGTGGGCAGTGTCGAGTTATCAATGCTTATTATAAACCAGCCACATATTGTTTAGTTGACATACAGCCAGCCCTAGCTCTTGCTCAAAGATTTTTGGATAACTACATCCTTCATTCAACATTAACTTATAAGACGATGAACGAATTAGTTCAGAGAAATTATGACTTAGTGTTAAGCAATTATGCCTTTACAGAACTTCCCCGCACGATACAGGATATTTACCTGAGTAAAGTAATCTTGAACTCAAAGAGAGGCTACATAACATATAACGAAATCACATCACCAGAATTCAACTCTTACAAAGCAGATGAATTGATTGCAATAATTCCTGGCTCAAAAATCCTAAAAGAAGAACCACTCACACATCCAAAGAACTGCATCATAGTATGGGGAATGAACTGAACGAAGACATAGGTAACAGTTTTTGTAAAATGCATAGGCAAAGGAGGGTTACCCATGAACGAGAAAGAGTTACCGTGACGAACCAAAGAAGTAAAGAAATACGTGCAGCTTGACGAGTAGCTGATTTTTAAGGAGAGCATGGAACCCGGACTCCGCCTTCATCCCCCCACATCTTCTTGGCCCGGCCCGGCGTTTTGGCAGAGCAGACTCATTTGACTGAAAAGCGATTTCCTTGGCTGCTATTGACGGCACCTCTATTTCTGTTTATCCTTATTTCATAGGCTCGAAAGAGTATTGTGCCCCATGCGCCTGCTCCGCAAAAAGGGAAGACAACGTCCCGGAGATGGAGAAAAGACATGCCGGTTGATAGCATTAACACTACAAATCCCGTCTTGCCAACGGCTCTACAGAGTCAAGTTCAGACCTCTGTCCCCCTTGCCACCTCCCCGCTTAACCTCGTTAAAAATCCTGTTGCCGTAGCGGTTGCCGCAACTCAAAATTTGACCCCTGCCCAACAAGCGGCCTTGCTGGGCAGCAACGCAGTGCAAGCCTTGAACCTCCAGCCAACGGCCCCAGCCGAGCCACTGTTAGCCGATAACACAACTCCTCCAACAACGATCCTTGAGTCTCAAGGCCTGAGTCCTGCCCAAGAAGCGGCCTTGGCGGTTAACGAAACGGTTCAAACCGCTCTTGAAACCCAAAACCTGACCCCCGCCCAACAAGCTGCTTTGGCGACTAATCAAGCGACCCAAACCCTGGTCACTCCCCTGGCGGTGCCGGAACCTACGATTCCCGCCGCAGCCGGGGTTGCCGGGCAAACTCCGGCCCCCGTCCCGGTGGAAACAACTCTGGCCGTGACCCCGGCAGGGACCGCGACCACAGGCGTGACTTCTGCCACCACAGCCGCCACGCCAGCTGTGACTGCGACCCCCATCACGGACACGACTGTTGCGAGCGAAGTGCCGGCACCCAATCAACCGACAACAGCCCAACCAATTCCGTATCAAAATGCGTTCGCGGCTTATGAGATCAGAAATCCGACCCCCCCACCTCCGGACCCAAGCCCAATACGGAAAGGAGTCCATCCGCCGCTGCCAATCGGCAGGGTTCGGCACGTTGATCCTCTGGTTCTCAGACAGGAATGGGAAAAGAGAAAAAAAAACAGGAGCAAAGAAACCGGGTCCCAGGAAGGAACTCCGCCTCGTCCGCCACTGGCGGAAAAATCCATCCATCAGATGATAAAACAGGCCAATGAAGATCTGGCAGCCAGCGGAGTGCCATTACACTTGGTTCTTGCCAAGAACGACGAAGGCTTTGCCCTGGACATCTATAACTGTTCAGATGATGCAGTGTGCCAGATGACACAGGAGGTACCTCTTGACCTCAATAACCTCTTGACCACTCTGGATAATCTTGAACATGAAGCCGGAATTATTGTCAATATCAAGACTTGATGGAACAGCTTAAGGGCCGTTCCCGGATATTCAAAGTTTCGTGATGTCCGGACCTATGAATAATTTTGTGCAACTGGCATTTTCTAATTTACGGGTAGAGCATCTTCCCACTCACAACCCCCGCACCATCACCCTATCCGCTTCAACCGGCGCATTGGTCACCACGCTGAAGGCATGCGTAACAACCGTGCGGCCATTTTCCGTTTCCACATGCACCTTCCATTCCCCTGGGGCCATATCCTGCTTGTAGGTGTAACCGCGAAACCCGCCATGGCGGCCGCCGGAAAGACCAAAACCCATGCGGGAGGTGGTCTGCCAACCACCCTTGGCATCGTAATGCTCCCAGCGGTGATAGAGGCGGGTGTTTAAGCAACCTGGGGCGAATACCGAGGAAACGCAGTACAGCCGCTCACCCGGCGCAATATGGACCTCGTCCGAGAACTCTCGCCAGAATACCCACCAGGGTGCCTTTTCCAGGGTGAGACGATACTCGCCTGCCGCACGCTCAAGATTTTTCCCCACCTGAATATCCCGCTTCACCAGGGGAACCGGCGGGATAAAATCCAGGGAATACGCCATCACCAGCAAGGCGGCGATGATCCAGATCGGCGCAGCCCGCCCGGGACAACCCGGCGTTTGCTTGCGCAGCCACAGGGTGAGTCCGAGCCCTGCCAGGGTGCTGAGATAAAACCACACCATGCCAATGCTGCCGACCAAAAACGGCAGGAGAAAGTTGAACAACAACATGGCGCACAGCCCGAACAAGGCCCAGGTGAGAGTGAAACGATGGTATTTGTGCTCAATAAATTCGTTGACGATGAGCAAGCAGCCAAGCCCCAGAGACCACAGCACGGCGGTCAAGTGACTGGAACTTATGAAGTAGAGGACAAAAAGTTTACAGAACAGCCCGCCAAACAAAAACTGGAGCACCAAGTAAGGAGCGCGCGCCCAACCGGTTGCTGGCATATCCGTGATCTGCGTACCATTCTCGAAGACAATCGCAGCCAGGGCGTGGCGCCGATGCCCCAGCCACCACAGGAGACCCGCCGCGCCGACAAGATAACCGAGCAGTATCCACAGATCCAACGGCTCCACCGACCGACCAATGGTGAAGACTTCCCACAAAAAGCCGCCCAAAAAGGCAAGCGCGGGAAAGTAGGCGCGAAGATGTGCGGGTCTAATCTGCACAAATGCGGACCGCAAAAGAGCAAAGGGGTTGCCGATTGCCATTATCGCTTCAATTGCAGGGTGGGTTTATTGCCAAGCACCAGCTTGAGCCAGTCGTAGCCAAAGGAGAGCAGGGCCTCGTCATCGGTTTCGATGAGGCGTTTGCGTGATTTATCCAACCGGTAGACGTTGAGCATGTTGTGGTCCACCACGTACTGACGGAAGCGGTCGACATTGTAGCAGACCATGAAGGCCAGCTGCTGCTTGGGTCCGGCAGCGCCCTCGCCCTGCCAGGGGTTTGAGGCCCAGAGGGTGTCCATCTCGGCCCAGAGGTCGTCCATGGCGTTGTAATAGACCAGCTGCTGATCGCGGAGCCAGTCCTTCACCGTCCACTCCTTTTTCTCCTGATGCCCCAGGCAGTAAGCGTGATCGGTCATGAAATAATAGGCCCGGGGCTGGCCCCGCTCCGGGTTGCGATCAACGGCCCGCTCCAAAGGGTAGGTGCGGCAGGCGGAGGGCCGATCCTCATAGACGAGGCAGCCCCGCTCCGGGTCGAGAAACGGACAAGCGCCTTCCGCGTCATCCCGCATCCGCATGACAATTGCGGGGAAGAGTGGGTTGGTCCCCTGGGCTACGCCGGTGTAGGTGTTGAGAAACTCCTCCGAGGTGATTCCCAGCCTTTTCTTCAGGCGGATGATATCGTAGGGGTAGAGAAAGAGGGTGAGCTTCCGGCAGCAGCGGGTAAAGCAGGGAACCTCGGGGTTGCAGGCAAAGGGAAACGGGGAGTCACCCAGGGGCTGCATGCCTTCGGGGAATTTTTTCTGGTCGGTCATCATCTTTTTCCTGGTGCAATATGGAGAGGGCTCGGTAACAATGCAGCAGACATGGACTTTCCATGTCGCGAAAACGTCGCGCAAATTACCACCTTGCCGTTAAAAGGTCAACCCGGATGCCAAGACTACAGCCCTGCTCCCTGCGCGCCCTGCTCCCTGCTCTGGCCCTGCTGCTCCTGGTCTCGGCCTGCGCTCCACGGCTGCAAACCTCGGCCTGGGTTGTCCGTTTCGACATGGACAGCCCGGCGAAGGTTGCCTCGGTCTGCTCGGAGGCGAAGCGGGCAGGATTTGATCAGCTGCTGGCACAGGTTCGTGGTCGTGCCGACGCCCTGTACCGAAGCGACCTCGCTCCCCGCGCCGAAAACCTGGCCGCAACCCCGGTGGATTTCGACCCGCTCGGGCAGTTGCTTACGGACTGCGCCCCCCTGCCCCTCCATGCCTGGCTCAATGTCTTTTATCTCTGGGGCGGCGCCACTCCGCCAGAAAACCCCAAACACCCCGGACACCCCAGCCAGCTCTGGATTCTCTCCGATAACAGCGGGCGGCCGGTTTCCAGCTATTCGTCACGGGAAAAACGGCTGGGCTGGATCGAAGGCAGTTATGCCGACCCGGCCTCTGCGGAATACCGCGCCCTTTTTGTCGCAGTGGTCCGGGAACTGCTGGTCCGCTACCCGGTGGCTGGAATCCATCTTGACTTCATGCGCTACCCCGGACCTGGCTATGGAAAAAGCGACACGCTGGCCGAGAAATTTGAGCAGATTTGGGGGCTTGATCCCCGACTGCTGCCGGAGCGGCTCAGTGCCGAGACCGTAACCGCCTGGCTCGATGGGACGCAAGCGCCAGCGGACCGGGTGCTTACCACAGCGGCGCTTTTCTGGAACGAATTCCGCGCAGGCCAGGTAACCCAACTGCTCCGGGAGGTCCGGCAGGGTGTGGACCAAAACGACGCACCGGGGACCGCCCTCTCGGTCGCCGTCTTTCCCGAACCCTCCGCCGCCTATCTGGAAAACGGCCAAGAATGGCAGGCCTGGGCTTCGGAAGGACTAGTGGATGCCCTCTACCCCATGGCCTATTTCGGGGATACCGACCGGGTAGGAGCCCAGCTCCGGGAGATTGCCGCAAATACCCACCGTCCCGCCAAGATTGCCCTCTGGGCCGGACTGGGCGCTTCCGGCAAAGACGCGAAACAGCTTGGGGAAGAGGCACGGATCGCCGGAGAGGAGGGCTACAACGGGGTCTCCATCTTCAGCCTGGGCCACCTCATGAAAGAAGGCACTGCCCCGGCCTGTGTCGAGGCGGTGCGTGCCCCCCGCCGGGCACACGCCCCCACGGTCGAGCCAGCCTGGGCCACACCGCTGATCACCGCCTCGGCCACGCTCCAGCCCCCGAACTTGCAAACCCTGAAATCCATCGTGGGCAAAGTCCTGGGCGGAAAGGCCCCGACAAATGACCTGGAAGCCAAGCTGACCAAGCGATTGCAGGAATATGACCAGGCCAGACAACAGACCATCCAAAAAACCATCAGCCAACTAGAACGTGCCCCAATAACTCTACCGGATAACCTGGAACTAGGCGGCATCTTTCGCTACGCCAACCCCATGGACAGCCCGGCCCGCTGGCAGGAGCAGGAGGCCCTCTGCGAAAAGGCCCGCCAGCGGCTGCTGGCCGGAGAGGACCTAGCCACGGTAGCCAAGGAGATGTCCCAGGACGGAACAAGAACCATGGCCGGCCTGCTTGCCCCCCGCTTTCTCGAGCTGCTCAATCCCCAGGACCAGGAGCTGGCTCATCTGCCCCCCCAGGGAATCAGCCATGTCATGCGGGTTGCCAACGGCTATTGGTGCTACCGGCTCGAAGGCAGGCTCATCGGCAGGCAGATGGCTTTCGCCGATGCCCCCTGGGAGGCAAAGCGCATCCTGTTCCGCAGGGCACTCTCCGAGATGATGACAGGCGAGACAGGGCTGTAAACCTCAACTCTGGATAAACACATACTCCCCGTCGTTGAAGCTGACCCTCAGCCGCCCGCCATGATTCTCACCGTACACCTCCCACCCCGGCCTGCCCTTGATCTCGCACTGCAGGCATCTGGGGGAATGGTTTCCCTGTCGCGCATCAAACCAGGCGAGGCAATCCGTCTCCTCATTCTCCCCCTGGGCAATGATCCTGGCCATACTCCGAGCCATTTCAAAGTCAAGGTCCGACCCGGTGATTGCAATCAAAATGTCTTTCATGCTACTATCCCTCCGTTGAAGAATGGTTCCTGTTCCACCAGGAAAACAGCGCGACATTTTTTACGCAACAATATTCCATAGCCAGGGCATCCCATGAGACTGCGGACCATCATCTTCATCATCCTCCTTGCCCTTGGCATCCTGCCCATCCTCACCCTGGTCGGGGTCAATCTCCGCTCCCACATCAATCAGCATGAGACGGTGGAGAAAAAACGGACCGTGGCCGGGGCCGAAAGTAGCTTTGTTTCCCTCAATGCCAAAGTGAAATGCATCCGTAAAAGCCTCCTTCAGGCGGCCGCCACCCCCATGACCGCAGGGCTTACCCCCTCGGCCCTCAACCCTGCCGGTCGCGAGCGGTTGGCAGCCCTGCTCATCGACCAGATGGACACGGAAAAGGTGATCCTTGGGGTCCGTCTCTTTGATGCCTCCGGCAACCAGCTGGTCCACCTCCGCCGAAATATCGATGCTCTGAAAAACGCCCCTGACGACCTGACGGATACTGCGGGGCAGTTGCAGGCCCTTCTCTTCCCCAAAGGACTTGCGCTCAAAGAAGCCGAAGTCGACACGCTCCTGACCACGGATCAGACAAATCCCGTTGCCAACCGACTGAGCCTTACGACCCCAATCACGAGCGCGGATGGCACAGTGACGGGTGTGGTCATCATGGAGATTGCGCCAGATATCTTCCTCGATGCCCACGAAAATGCCTGCTGGGCAACACCTGCGGGCGCAATTATCCATGCCCCCGCCACCTTTCCCGAAATGGCCACCGCGCACCCCATCGTCTCCGGGGCCAATATCCTGGCCATCTTCCCCGGTCTTGCCCCCCGCATGGCGGACAACCGCCCCTTTGTTTGGGAAAACTCCGGCCACAGCCTTGTCTGGCTGCCGCTCATCTTCAATGACCATCTTCCCCCAACTCTGTGGCTTGCTTCCCCCGTGGACCGCAGCGCGGCCAGGGAGTGGAAGCTTTCCCTGATCTACAACATTGTCTGGATCGTGATCAGCATCGGCATCATCGTCGCGCTCATCGCCAACGCCATCGCCAAAAAGATCGACCGGATCAAGGATACGATCCTCACCGGCCTGGACTCCATCCTGAACAAGGGGGAGGAAAACGTACAATTCAGTTGGACCGGCCCTCGGGAGGTGGTCAATCTGGCCGAGGAGCTCACCGCCCTAGCCCGCCACTATGCGATCACCAGAACCCGCCAGCAGGAGGCAGAGGCTGATCTGCGGCAAAGCGAGGACAAGTTCAGAAACCTCACCGCCTCGGCCCAAGACGCCATTGCCATGATGGACCACCATGGCAATATCTCCTACTGGAATGAGGCCGCCGCCGAGATCTTCGGCTTCTCCGCCGCCGAGGCCCTGGGCAACCCGATCCACACCCTGATCTCTCCGCGGCTTGCCGAAACCGGCCAGCGGGGCGCCATGGAAGAAAGACCGGTGAGCGACGGACCCATCCGCGAAACCATCGAATTGATCACCCGGCGCAAGAACGGCACGGAATTCCCCATCGAGCTTTCGCTGTCCGAGGCACGGATCAAGGACAAATGGAACTCCATCTGGATCATTCGGGACATCACCGAGCGCAGACGGGCCGAGGACGAGACCAGGCTCCAGCAGCAGCAACTGGTCCAGGCGGACAAGATGATCTCCCTTGGCGTGCTCATCTCCGGGGTGGCCCATGAGATCAACAACCCCAACAGCATCGCCATGCTGAACACCTCCATGCTCTTCAAGGCCTGGGAAAGCGCCAAGCCGATCTTGGACGAATACTACCGAGAGAATGGCGACTTTCTCGTTGCCGGACTGCAATACAGCGAAATGTGCGAGCAGATTCCCCGCCTTTTCCTGGAGCTGGAAGAAAGCGCCCGACGGATCAAGAACATCGTTCACGATCTCAAGGACTATGCCCGGCAGGACACCACCCGCCACATGGAACCGGTGGATATCAACGAGATCGCCCAGGCGGCGGTGCGCCTCAACCACAACAAAATCAAAAACGCCACCCGCAATTTCAGCACCGATCTGGCCCCGAACCTGCCGCCCATCCGGGGCAACCGCCAACGACTGGAGCAGGTGCTGATCAACCTGATCCAAAACAGCTGCGAGGCCCTGGCCAGCCAGGAGGCGGCCATATCCATCACCTCGCGCTATGATATGGACAACGATGAAGTAGAGGTGAGCGTCCGCGACCAGGGCACGGGGATTGCCGAAGAGATCATCAACCAAATCACCGACCCATTTTTCACCACCAAACGGTCTTACGGCGGCACGGGCTTAGGCCTCTCGGTTTCCGCCGGGATCATCAAAGAACACCAGGGCAGGCTGCGCTTTGCCTCAAGCCCGGAAACGGGTACCACCGCGACCATCTTCTTTCCGGTTTGGAGGGAAGAGACGGATGACAAAACAACGCAAGCCGGGTAGGCTACGCACCGACAGCAACCCGGAATTTCAGGAGGTATTTTTCCATGGACAAGCAGCTTTCCCCATTGAGCCCCATCCTGCTGGTTGACGATGAAGAGGCATGGCTGCATAGCTTCAGCCTGACCCTGCGCTCCGTGGGCCTCAGCAATATCCGCTGCTGCGCCGACAGCCGCAAGGTCATGGAGATTCTGGCCAGCGAAGAGGTGGGAGTGATCGTTCTTGATCTCACCATGCCCCACCTCTCAGGGGAAGAACTACTGCCTCAGGTCGTGCGCGAATACCCGCAGATCCCGGTGATCATCATCACCGGCCTCGATTTGGTGGATACGGCAGTGCGCTGCATGAAACTGGGGGCCTTTGACTACTACACCAAGGTCAGCGAGGAGACCCGCCTCATCGCCGGGGTGCAGCGGGCCGTGGATATCAGCCGTCTACGTAGGGAAAACGACCTGCTCAAGGAGCATTTTCTCAAGGACACCTTGGATCACCCCGAGGCCTTCAGCCAGATCACCACCCACAACAAGGGGATGCGCTCCATATTCCAGTACGTGGAATCCATTGCCAACACCAGCGAACCGGTGCTGATCTCCGGGGAAACCGGGGTGGGCAAGGAGCTCATTGCCCAGGCCTTGCACGTGTTAAGCAAGCGCCAGGGTGAGTTTGTCCCGGTCAATGTGGCAGGCCTTGATGACACTATGTTTGCCGACACCCTGTTCGGCCACAAGAAAGGTGCCTTCACCGGAGCAGATCACACCAGGGGTGGCCTCATTGAGCAGGCCGCTGGGGGCACCCTGTTTTTGGATGAAATCGGCGATCTCTCCCAGCTCTCGCAGACCAAGCTCTTGCGCCTCCTCCAAGAGCGCGAGTACCTGCCACTGGGCTCGGATATCCCCAAACGCACTGACTGCCGGATGATTTTCGCCACCCACCAGAACCTCCAGGAGATGCAGGAAAACGGCGGGTTCCGCAAGGATCTCTACTACCGACTCCATGCCCACCGCATCCATATCCCTCCCTTAAGGGAAAGATTCGACGACCTGCCCCTGCTGGTCGATTACTTTTTCGAGGAGGGTGCAACCCGGCTCAATAAAAAGAAACCAGCTTTTCCCAAGGAACTGATCTCCCTACTGGGCACCTATGATTTTCCCGGCAATGTCCGGGAGCTGAAAAACATGGTGTTTGATGCCATAAGCACCCACAAAAATCGCACCCTGTCCATGGATTCCTTCAAGGAGTATCTCCGGCTCAGGCGGCCCAATCTGGAAGATGAGGTCAAAAAGCATCCTGAGACCCGAACCCCGTTCACCGATCTTCTTAAGCTCCCATCCATCAGGGAGGTGGGCTATCTCCTGGTGCTGGAGGCCCTGAACCGGGCCAAGGGCAATCAGGCCATTGCCGCAGAGATGCTCGGCATCACCCGACAGGCCCTCAACTGGCGGCTCAAACAAGCGGACCGGGAGGAATAGAAGTTCAGCTTTCAGCCTCCAACGCAAACCTCGTTGCACCCATTCCCGAAACACCCCACATTCACCACGCGCAACATTGTGTAATATTTCAGCAAGATACACCTAGAACTCCACCCATGGCACCCATTTTGCTTTACTCATGGTGTACCATAATCAGCACGTTTCCCAGCAAAATACCTTTACATCCTCGAGCCCATGGCCAGACAACACATCCTTCTTGCCGAAAAAAGGCCCAACCTGCAACACAGTCTCGGCCTCATGCTCAAACAGGCGGACTACCGGGTAAGCCTTGCCGAGACCACGGAGGAGGCCCTAACCCTTGCAAAGGTTATGCACAACACCCCAAACTCCGTTGACCTGCTGATCGTTGACCTGGATTCTGCATCCCTGGAGGCGTGCCGCCTATTCATGCAGACCCTGTCCGCCAGCACCCTGGCCATCCCCTACCTCGTCCTGGCGGAAGAGCTCCACGACCAGACGGGCGATGCCCTAAAAACCCACGGCTGTCTGGCCTGCATCACCAAACCATTCCAACCGGAAACCTTGCTCCAGAACGTGCACGATATTTTTGCCCGACTAGCACCACAAGACAGACACCAACCAGGGAGGATACCAGAAAAAAACCGTACAGAAAGCCGGGTGAACTGCGGATAATTATTACCTTTTCGAGGAGATTGATCATGCAAAATAAGCAGTTACGCAAATGGATTCCATTTTTGCTCCTTACCGGGCTTCTGGTAAGCGGCCCGCCCCTCACCGGCTCGCGCGCCTTTGCGGCAGATCCTGCTCCACAGGCCGCACAAAACGCCAATACCCTGGTCGGCAAGGTCACCGGCAAATCCAACAAGGCTAAGACCATATCCATCGAGGTAAAGGGCAAGAACGAATTCCTCAAGTTCGATGATAAAACAACCGGACTTGAACATGCCGACGAAGGCGAGGCCGCAGTTATTCAATTTGAAATACGGGGCGACGACAGATTCGCCACCATCATCAAGCCCAAGCTTGCCAGTCTGCCGGAAGGCGTAAAGGAAATGAAGGCCGAGGAACTGGCCAAGTTTGTCGCCTTGGGTCCGGATGAGGGGAAATACGTGCTGATCGACTCCAGACCAGCAGCGGCCTACCATGAGGGGCACATCCCCACCGCCATATCCATCCCCGACAGCGTGATGAAGGAAACCGGCGCAGCCTTTCTCCCCGGTGACGCCAAGCTCAAAGACCTGCAGCTCATTTTTTACTGTGGAGGGTACACGTGAGGCATGAGTCCTAATTCCGCCGGTCTGGCGAAAAAAATGGGCTACACCAATGTACAAGTCATGCTCGAAGGCGTCCCCGGCTGGAAGAAAGCAGGAAAAAGTGTCGTCGCCTCTGAAAAATTAGTGCAAACAGGCAACATCGTTTTGGTGGATCTGCGCTCCAAGGCAGAATACGAAGCCGGACATATTCCCAAAGCACACAACATCCCCATGGCCTCTTTGGCTGAAAAAGAGGATTCCCTCCCACTCAAGGCCCCGATTGTGGTCTACGCTAACTCCTTTGTCGAGGCGCAACAGGGCTATAATCTCATCAAGAAATGGGGCGCCAAGACCGGCTCCATCTGGCCGGGCGGGGTAAAATCCTGGTCAGCCACTGGCAAGAAACTGGCCACCGGCCCAACGCCTGCCTCGATCACCTGGGTACGCCAACTGGAAAAGGGCGAAGTCGGGGTGGCTGAGTTCAAAAAGGCCATGGACGGTGGCGGCAACCAAGTCATCCTCGATGTCCGCACCAAGGATGAGGTGCAGACCGGTGCTTTCAAAAATTCCGTTTCCATCCCCTTGGATCAGATCGAGAAACGCCTCAAGGAATTGCCTCAGGGCAAGGAGATGCTGATCCATTGTTCCACCGGCGCCCGGGCAGAAATGGCCAAAAATGCCCTGGACAAGGCAGGGATCAAGAGCAGATTTCTGCGTGCCGATGTCGAATGCGAACAGGGCAAGTGTGAGATAAAAGACTAAGCAAATTGCCCCCCCAAAAACAACTGCTGTGTAGCGGTTGTTTTGCAGTGCAAGGCCCTGCCGGAACCATCCCCGGCAGGGCCTTTTTTCCCTGCTTGTGCCTCCCCGACAACTCCTTGATAAAATCTTGACAAAACACCAAATCGCGCTATGGTCGCAAACAACATTGTAGCCGAGATCCGTTGCCAAAAACGGATGCGGGGGACCCAGAGTATGGGGCGTATTCTTTAACCGGATAGGGCACTTCCAAGCCCGAGCCCGTCAGCTAACCTCGTAGGCATTTGGATGGGCAATGGTCCGGCTTTGAGAGCGCGCCACCGTATATGTAAACGCGTCTCCCCTCGCTCGACCAGGCCCTTGATGGAACACATTAAGGAGAATGCCATGCAGTCCGAGCAACCGGAAACGCAGGAAAATTCCGTCCAGAGAATCCGCAAGATAATCTTCGGCGCACCCAAGTTAATCAAAGATCCCCAGCTGTTTCACAAGATGTCGCTGATCCCGGTTCTAGCCTGGGTCGGCCTCGGTGCCGACGGTCTTTCCTCCTCGTCCTATGGTCCGGAGGAGGCGTTCCGCGCCCTGGGCAGCCACACTTATCTGGCGATCCTGCTGGGCTTAGCCACGGCCCTCACCGTATTCATCATCTCCGCAGGGTATTCCCGGATCATCGAACACTTCCCCCACGGCGGCGGCGGATACATCGTCTCCACCCACATGCTGGGCAAAAAGGCGGGCGTGGTTTCCGGCAGCGCCCTGCTGGTGGATTACGTCCTCACCATCACCATCTCCGTGGCCTCCTGTGTGGATGCGCTTTTCAGCTATCTCCCCCTCCATTTTCACCACTACAAGGTACCCGTTGCCTGCTTCCTGATCATCTTGCTCATCATCCTCAACATCCGTGGGGTCAAGGAGTCGATCTCGATCATGGTCCCCATCTTCATGGTCTTCGTGGCCACCCATATCCTTCTCCTGCTGGACGGCATCTTCAGCCACTCCGACCAGTTCGCCCCGCTGGCGCAAAACTTCCAAAGCGGATTGCACCAAGATATGTCCAGTATCGGCATCTTCGGAATCCTGATGCTTTTCTTCCGGGCTTACTCGCTGGGCGGCGGTACCTACACCGGAATCGAGGCGGTGTCCAACGGCATCCAGATCATGCGCGAGCCCAGGGTCAAAACCGGCAAGCGGACCATGGTGTACATGGCCACCTCGCTGGCCTTCACCGCCGGGGTGCTGTTCCTCTGCTATGCCCTGGTCGGGGTTGTGCCGGTGGCCGGCAAGACCCTGAATGCGGTGCTGGCCGACACCCTGTTCGCCGACTGGCCCATGGGGCACACCATCGCCTTCATCACCATCTTCGCGGAAGGCGCCCTGCTCCTGGTCGCAGCCCAAACCGGGTTCGTGGATGGGCCAAGGGTCATGGCCAACATGGCGGTGGATTCCTGGCTCCCCCATCGTTTTGCCGCCCTGTCTGAGCGGCTCACCATGCACAACGGCATCATTCTCATGGGTATTTCCGCCATCGGGTTGCTGCTTTACAGCCATGGCTCGGTTTCGGCGCTGGTGGTCATGTACTCCATCAATGTTTTTGTCACCTTCTCCCTGTCCCAGCTCGGCATGTCGCTGTTTTACATCAAACGGCGGCATGAAGACCGCCAGTGGAAGCGGCACCTGAACATCCACGCCATAGCCTTCGTCCTCTGTCTGACGATTCTGCTCATAACCACCTACGAAAAATTCACCGAGGGCGGCTGGGTCACCTTCCTCATCACCTCGCTGATCATTGTTGGCTGCAACCAGATTCGCAACCATTACCTCAAGGTGCGCCAAGGCATGGCCGATCTTGACGAAACCCTGCTCGCCTTTCCCACCCCCGGCCCGGCCAATACCGCCCTTCCTAGCCCGGAGGCGCAAACCGCGATCCAGTTGGTCTCCTCCTACAGCGGCTTTGGCATCAACGCGCTCTTTTCGATCATCAAGAATTTTCCTGACACCTACAAAAATATCATCTTCGTCTCGGTGGCGGTGATTGATTCCGGCTCATTCAAGGGCGCGGACGAGATAGAGGCCCTGGAAAAATCCACCGCCGCTTCCTTGCGAAATTACGTGACCCTGGCCCGCCGACTCGGTTTTGCTGCGGACCAGCGGATGCTGGTGGCCACCGACGTGGTGGAAGGGGCAACCACTCTGTGTCGGGAAATCTCCCAGGAGTTTCCCAAGTCCACCGTGTTCACCGGCCAGCTCACCTTCTGCCTAGAAAAATTCTACCACCGCATCCTGCACAACGAGACCGCCTTCGCGATCCAACGGCGCCTGCAAAGCGACAGCCTGACCACGGTCATTCTTCCGATTCGGGTCTGCTTGTAACCACCTGGGGCCATGGGGACATTCTTTCCTTGCCCATGGCCCCCAAGCGGTCTATAATTACTTTTCTTGTATCCTTACGGCTGGTTGCGCATTGTTGCACCAGCCGTACCTTCTCCACCAATGATTCCAGGAGCCGGTCCGTGACCCTGTCCAGTGCAAAGAAAAAACAACTGCGCGATGCGGTTGGCAAATTCAGTAAGGCCAATATCCTGGTGCTCGGCGACATCATTGTCGATCACTTCATCTGGGGCTCTGTTTCCCGGATCTCCCCGGAAGCGCCGGTGCCGGTGGTGGATGTCACCCACGAGAATCTGCTCTTGGGCGGGGCGGCCAACGTTTTGCACAACATCTACGCCCAGAACAGCCGGGCTTCGCTCTGCGGCCTGATCGGCAACGACGCCATGGGCGATCATCTCCTGAGCCTGCTGGCGGAACTCGGCTCCCCCACCGCCGGAATCGTTCGTACCGCCAACCGCCCCACCACCCTCAAAACCCGGATCGTGGCCCAGCACCAGCAGGTGGTCCGCTTTGACCGGGAAAAAACCGGGGAGCCGAGCCCGGAACGGCTGGCGGAGATCTGCCGCTTCATCGACGACAACATGGAGAGCTTTGACGCGGTCATCGTCTCGGACTACAACAAGGGCATGATCAACCTGCCCCTGATGGAGCACCTGCGGAACCGGCTCAAGAAACGAAACATTCCGCTCATCATCGACCCCAAGCCCCAGCATCCGGAACGGTTCCTCGGCGCCACCATCATCACCCCCAACCTGCACGAGGCCGAGCGCATGGCCGATATGGCCATCACAACCGAGGAAGACCTCGAGACCGCAGCCCATCTCCTGCAAAAAAAACTGGCCAGCGACGCGGTCCTTATCACCCGGGGCGAGGCAGGCATGGCCCTCTATGAAAAAGGGCACCCCCTCTTCACCATCCCCACCATGGCCAAGGAGGTGTACGATGTCACCGGCGCAGGCGACACCGTTATCGCCACCCTGGCCCTGGGCCTGGCCGTTGGCCTAACCGCTGCCGACGCCGCCACCCTTGCCAATTTCGCCGCCGGCATCGTGGTGGGCAAGGTGGGTACGGCCACGGCCTCCACCGCAGAACTTCTTGAGGCGATCGGATGAAAAGACCGTTGAGTATGACCGGTTACGGCCGGGGCGAAGTGGCCGGGGCCAAAAGCTGGACCGTGGAGGTCCGCTCGGTGAACCACAAGTTTCTTGATCTGAGCATCAAAATCCCCCGCAAGTATCTCGGCCTTGAAGACCGGATCAAAAAAGAAATCGGCTCCTACTACAGCCGGGGCCATGTGGATGTCTACGTCAACCCCGGAGCGGAAGCGGGCGACGCCATCCGTTTGGCAGCCAATCTGCCCCTGGCCCGCAACTATTACCAGTGCCTGGAGGCCATCCGCCAGGATCTCTCCCTACCCGACGCCCCGACCCTGGCCATGATCCAAAACTACAAAGAGATCATCGTTGCCCACGAGGAGGAGGAAGACCTGGAAGCGGTCTGGCCCCAGGTCTCCGAGGCTCTTATCCAAGCGCTGACCATGGCCCAGGGCATGCGAGAGCAGGAAGGCGAGGCCCTCAAGAACGAACTGCACCAACGCTTGCAGGAGTTTGCCAAAACCGTGGAGGGCATTGCCCAGGATGTTCCCGCCATTGTCCAGCGCAGAACCGAGAAGCTCAAGGAACGCTTGGCCATTCTCCTGCAAGGGGTTGACCTTGACCCCCTCCGCCTGGCCCAGGAGGTGGCGATGATGGCCGACAAGGCCGATGTCACCGAGGAGGTGGTTCGCCTGAGAAGCCACATCAGCCAGTTTTCCGGATTCCTTGCGGCGGACGAGCCCGTGGGCCGCCGACTCGATTTTCTCCTCCAAGAATTCCTGCGGGAGATCAACACCCTGGCCTCAAAGATCAGCGACGCGCCCACCGCCCCTCTCACCGTGGAGTTGAAGACCGAGGTGGAAAAACTCCGGGAACAGATTCAGAATATCGAATAGAGCTAGACTAGTAAAAAAGAAGAAAAATCCCCTCTCTCCTCTGCGGAAGAGGGCCAGAGTGAGGGGGAAGGTGCTTGACTTGATGCCATCGTCAGCTTCACCCACCCCTCAATCCCCTCACGTCAAAGGGAGGGGAGGAAAAATCCGGGTGGCAAGCTGCTGGCCCGGTAAATATTCCGAACCGCTACCAAGGGAAGACCATGTCAGACCAGAGAATGATCAACGTGGGATTCGGCAACGCCGTGCTTGCCAGCCGAGTGCTGGCGGTGGTGAACCCCAAATCCTCCCCCATGAAAAAACTCCGGGAAGAGGCCAAGGAGCAGAAAAGGCTCATTGATGTCACCGAAGGCCGCCGGACCCGCTCCATCATCATCCTGGACAGCAACCATGTTCTGCTCTCCTCGGTGCAGCCGGAAACCATCACCCTGCGCTTCATGGCCTCCTACGACCGGCACGATGACGAGCAGCCGGAAAAGGCGGGCAAATGAGCCGGGGCAATCTTTTTGTCATCTCCGCCCCCTCCGGGGCGGGCAAGTCCACCATCCTCAAAAAATTGCTGGCAGCAGTGCCCAACCTCGCCTTTTCCGTGTCGCACACCACCCGCACCCCGCGCCCCGGCGAAAGCAATGGGCGGGAGTACCATTTTGTCGATCGCCCTGGCTTTGAAGGGATGCGCGCAGACCAGGCCTTTCTCGAATGGGCCGAGGTGCATGGCAATCTTTACGGCACCAGCCGGGTGGCCATCGAGGCCCAGCAGGCCAAGGGGATTGACGTTTTTCTCGACATCGATGTTCAGGGGGCTCGACAGCTCCGTGACGGCGGCCACCCCAGCGCCATCTTCCTCTTCATCGCCCCGCCCTCCTGGGCAGAGCTGGAAAGACGATTGCGGGGCAGGGGCACCGACCCCGAGGAAACCGTGCAGTTGCGCTTGAACAATGCCCGGCGCGAGATGGCAGATGCCCACCGCTACGACTATCTGGTAATCAACGACCAGCTGGATGAGGCGGTGGAGATTCTACGCGCGGTGGTCATCGCCGAACGCTGCAAGGCCCGCCGCAACCCAGACGGCCAGCCCGTCAACCTTGCAGCTCTGGGCTTCGTCTCACAATAACCTCGGACATCTTTTCTTGATGCACTCACAAAAAAAACGAAAATTGCGATGTCCCGTCATTCCGGCGAAAGCCGGAATCCAGTGCCTTTAGATAGTTACGGAAAGGCTGGACACCGGCTTTTGCCGGTGTGACGATTTATTTATCGCAAAACCATCTCTATATTGGAGACACCATGAGCAACGAGCCGGACACCGACGACCTCCTCTGGGGCATCCATCCCATCCTTGAGATGCTGCGGCTTCAGCCCAAAAAAGTGCGGGAGGTGGTTATCCAGCAGGGCAAGGGTGGAGCCAAGATCCAGGAGATCATCACCCTGGCCCAGGAGCAGGGGGTCAAGGTCCGCTTTCTGCCGAGCCAGCGCTTCCCCAGCTCACCGGACAAGACCCACCAGGGGGTACTGGCAAAAACTGCGCCCGTGGCCACCTGCAGCCTGCACGAACTATTAAAAAAAGCCGGAGAGGCAGAGCAGCCGCTCATCGTAGCGCTGGACTCCATCCAGGACCCGCACAATCTCGGGGCCATCATCCGCAGCGCCGCCGCAGCCGGAGCAACCGGTATCATCCTGCCCAAGGACCGCTCGGCCCCGCTCAATGCCACCGCAGCCAAGGCCGCAGCCGGGGCCATGGCCCACCTGCAACTCTGCCTGGTCACCAACCTGGTTACTACCCTGCAAGCCGTTAAGGAAAAAAGCTTCTGGGTATACGGGGCAGCAGGCGAGGCCAAACGCACGGTGTACGAGACCAAATTTTCAGGCCCCGTCTGCCTGGTGATCGGCGGCGAGGACAAGGGAATGCGCCCCCTGGTCCGCGAGCAATGTGACGAGCTGGTCTCCATCCCCATGGCCGGCAGCCTCAACTCCCTCAACGCCTCAGTGGCCGCAGGGGTCATCCTTTTTGAGATCGTCCGCCAGCGACAGGGCAGCCGCTGAGCCCCCCATTTCCCCCTTGACTTACCCCCCCCCCGCGCTGATAATCTAAAATAACGACAGCTACCGGGACGGGCCAAACCCGCTCCGCCCTTCACCTCCCCCTCACAGGAGCGCGGCCATGGACCAGACAACAACAATGCAGCAACTCGATCTTCCCCTGAACCGGGACCTTTTCCTCAGAACCCTCATCCGAGAGCTGGCCGGCACCCTGGAAGAGGTGGTGGGCTATGAGGAGGCCGCCGGATACATCAGCCTGGTTGGCCAGCACATGGGGGATTGGATCAACGCCCTCTACACCAAGGAGCTGGGGGTTGTCACGCTCAACCGCCAGCAAGTGGCGGAGATTCTTGTCGATCTCAAACAGCGGATCCACGGCAACTTTTCCATCGTGGAGCAAAACAACGAAAAAATCGTCCTGCAAAGCACCAGCTGCCCTTTTGAAGACAAGGTGCTGGACCGACCCTCCATGTGCATGATGACCTCCAACGTCTTCGGGGTCATCACCGCCGCCAACCTGGGCTATGCCAAGGTGGTCCTTGAGGAAACCATTGCCAAAGGATGCGGGCATTGCCGGGTTGTTGTCCACACCAAACAGGGCCCGGAGGCGGACGCGGCCCAAGGCCGGGAATATTACGGAACGTAACGAATGCTGAGCGAACTGTTTGCCGAATTGAGCGGGCCGTGGCCAGACGCGTGTTTTCTCCTCACCAGGGACGGAGAAATCACAGCGACAAACTCTGCTGGCGCGGCAATGCTCGGACTGCCCCTAAAAGAAGCGGCCGGACGCAGCCTCTGCAAATTTGTCCGCGAATCCGCCGAGACTGTCTCCGGCTATCTTGCCACCTGCGCCAGAAACAAACAACAGATGCCAGGCTCCCTCTCCCGCCTGAAGCCGGACGGGCAGGCCATCCGCTACAACTGCTTCGGCCACCGGGTCCAGGCCAACCCCGCAGATTCGCCCCTGATCTTTCTCCGCTGTTCCCAAGCCAAAACTGCAAGCAACCGCTTCGCCGCCTTAAACCAACAACTGGACCGGCAACTGACGACCAACCACCGGCTCGCTGCCTCCCACACCATGCTGAAAACCGTGCTGGACAGCCTGGAGGCCCTGGTCTATGTGGCGGACATGCAGACCTACGAGGTATTGTTCATCAACCGCTACTGCCGGGATCTGCTGGGTGACATCACCGGCACCATCTGCTGGCAGACCATCCAGGTCGGCCAAACCGGACCGTGCGCCTTCTGCACCAACAGCCTGCTCTTGACTCCAGAAGGCACACCCCGCGAGGTCTATACCTGGGAGTTTAGGAACACTGTCACCGGGCGCTGGTTTCATATCCATGACCGGGCCATCCCCTGGGTCGACGGTCGAATGGTGCGATTGGAGATCGCCACCGACATCACTGCCCGCAAAGAGGCCGAGGAGAGAACCCAACGCGAGGAAAAACAGGCCAAGGCCCTGCTCGCTTTGACCCAACAGTCATGGGCCTCCAGGGACGCCCTGACCGACCAAGCCCTGGAAGAGGCGGTGCGGCTCACCGACAGTGCGGTGGGCTACCTCCATTTCATGGATGAGAATCAGCAGACCATCGAGCTGTTTTCCTGGTCGAAAAAGGTGGAGGCTGAGTGCTCGGCATCAAAATCGGTGCACTATCCGGTGGCCAACGCCGGGATCTGGGCCGATTGCGTCCGCCTGCGCCAACCGGTAATCCACAACGACTACCCCAACACCCCCAACCGCAAAGGCTACCCGGAAGGCCATTTTCCCGTGCTCCGCCACCTGAGTGTGCCGGTTTTTGACGGGGAGCGCATCGTGGCCATCATTGGGGTCGGCAACAAGGAACTACCATACGATCAGGCAGACGCCAACCAGCTCTCCCATTACATGTCCAGCTTTTGGGCCATCCTCAAACAAAAACTCGCCGAGCTTGAGATCCGCAGCATCAAGGAGCAATGGGAGAAAACCTTTGACGCCATCGATGATGTCGTGACCATCCACGACCATGAGATGCGGATCGTCCGGGCCAACAAGGCGGCTGGCGCCCTGCTCGGGGTATCCCCGACGGAACTGATCGGCAAGCACTGTTACGAGGTGTTCCGGGGCGGGGCCGAGCCCTGCGCCGGTTGCCCCGAGATTCTTTCCCGCGCGGATCTAAGCAACCACCGGGCAAACAGAAAATCTGGGGAAAACCTTTGCCGCAGCCACAGTCCCCCTTGTCGGTTCAACAGGGCTCACCGGCTTTGTTCACAACGCCAAGGACATCAACGGACAGATGCGGATGGAAGAGCGGCTGCGGCAATCCCAAAAGATGGAGGCCATCGGCACCCTGGCCGGCGGCATCGCCCACGACTTCAACAACATCCTGGCCCCCATCCTCGGCTACACCGAGCTGGCCCTGACCAGAATTTCGCCGCAAGATGCCCTGGCCACCGACCTGCAGCAGGTCATCGGGGCCGCTCTGCGGGCCAAAGAGTTGGTGCAACAGATTCTCGCCTTCAGCCGCCAATCCCCCAAAGAGCGAAAACCCCTCCAGCCGCATCTGGTGGTCAAGGAAGCCCTCAAACTGCTGCGGGCCTCCCTGCCGTCCACCATCGAGATCCGCGAGGAGATTTCCACCGAATGCGGGTCCATCCTGGCCGACCCGACCCAGATGCACCAAATCATCATGAACCTCTGCACCAACGCCTACCAGGCCATGCGGGAAAACGGCGGAGTACTGGGGGTGAGTCTCATGAAAGTAACGATCGGGGAGGAAGACAGCAAGGTGGCCAGCTTCGAGCTTGCGCCCGGAGACTATGTGCTGCTCGAGGTCAGCGATACCGGCTGCGGCATGGACCACGCAACCATGGCCCGGATTTTCGAGCCCTACTTCACCACCAAGGCCACGGGGGAAGGAACAGGCCTGGGGCTTTCCGTGGTCCACGGCATTATCAAAAGCCACCAGGGCCAGATCACCGTATACAGCGAACCGGGCCGTGGCACAAATTTCCATGTCTATCTGCCCCGAGTCGCGGAGGCGACTGTCCTGCCAATCGGGGCTGTCTGCCAGGAGACCATCCCCACCGGCACGGAGCGGCTGCTGGTGGTGGATGACGAGGAGATGATCACCGGCATGCTGCGGGTGATCCTGCAAAATCTCGGCTACCAGGTTACTATCTGCAGCGGCAGCTTGGAGGCCTTGGCCCTTGTACAGCACGATCCTGCGGCCTTCGACCTGCTGATCACCGACATGACCATGCCCGGCCTTACCGGCTTCGAGCTGGCCCAGAAGGCGCTGGCCCTCCGCCCTGACCTACCCGTTATTCTCTGCACCGGCTTCAGTGAGCTGATCAACAAGGAACAGGCCAAGGCCATGGGCATCCGGGCCTACCTGATGAAGCCGGTCTCGGTGCGGGAGCTGGCCCAAGCGGCGAGAAAGGCCTTGGACAAAACATAACCGCACTTATTTATGAGGCCGAATTTTGGTCCTTGCCAAAACCCAAAACCCGCGCTACTTTTTCCTTTCAAGCAACCACCCAGAAAGGAGAATTCCATGAAACGCTTCGCCCTTACCCTCGCAGCCCTGCTCCTTGTTCCCGCCTTGGCCAACCAGGCTTTTGCCGCTCCCAAAACCCGCTATGACGCGGCCACCCAAACCTGCCGGGTTCTGAGCGACGGCCCGCTGGATTGGGAGAGCCGCCCCTGGGGCGAGGGCGGCAAACTCTTTAAAGATGTCTGCAAGAGCTGCCACACTCGCAACAACGACAAAGGCGCCCCCTTTCTCTGGGTGGAATCAAAAAGCTCGGAGGGCTGGAACCGGGTTTTTGAAACCCGCTCCCCGAAATGCGCCAAGCAAGGCGCTTGGGACACCATCACCCTTGAGCAACAGCTGAAGCTCAACGATTACCTGTACCGCTGGGCGGCAAGCAGCCAACGCGTCAACGACAGCTGCTGACGCTAAACCCGCTCTCCCGGTCCGGGAGAAAAACAACAAACAAGCCGATGCCCCGCCCTACTTTGCCTGCCCCTTGTTGAAGAGGTCGGCAAAGGTGGCCATGGGAGTGGCGGCCTTCTTCTTTTCCGCGATGTACTGACGGAAATCGCCCTGGTTTTCACCCTCACCCGCAGCCTTGTCCTTTTTGCCACCTGGCTTACCGGTCTCCTGACCCTCCACCTTAGCAGGCATGGGCAAGGAGAGGGACAGCCGTTTTTTCTCTGGGTCCACGCTGTCGATCTTCACCTCAAGGGCATCCCCCACCTGGACAACCTCGCGCGGATGGCTGATACGCCGCCCCGCCCCCAGTTTGGAGATATGCACCAGGCCGTCGATGCCCGGAGCAAGTGCAACAAAGGCCCCGAATTCCGTGAGGCGAACAACCTTACCGGTGACGACGCTGCCCTCGGAGAACATCCCGCCGATCTCATCCCAGGGGTTGGGCTGAGAATCCTTGAGGCTGAAGGAATAGCGGTCCTGATCCCAGTCCAGCTTGAGCACGGTGACGGTGACTTCCTGGCCCACGGCCAACCGCTCGTGGATATCCTCGATCCGGCCCCAGGCGATCTCTGAAACCGGAATCAGACCCTCGATGCCGCCGATATCGACAAAGGCGCCGAAATCGCGGATGGAAGTAATAACCCCCGTAACGGTCTGGCCGATGGCCAGGGATTCTTGCAGGGTCTCCTTCTGCTGGGCTCGTTCCTCCTCAAGCAAAGCCCGGCGGGAAACCACGATGTTCTTGCCGTGCTCGCTGAACTTGGTGATCCGAAAGGCGAACTTCTTGCCGATGTATTCCTCGGCGTTTTCGATCCGCCGCATCTCCATCTGGGAAAAAGGGCAGAAGGCCCGGACGCTGCCGGAGAAGCGAACATCAAAGCCGCCCTTGACCTCAGCCGTTACCGTGCCTTCAACCGGGATACCGTTCTGGCAGGCCTCATCAAGATGACCGGCCACCGCACCGCCGCTCACCTTGGCGGTGAATAACCGTTCGTTCCTCTTCTCGGAAAGAAAATAGACCTGCACCTTGTCGCCTTCCGCCACGGTCAGATTGCCCTCGGCATCGGTGAACTCATTTTTGGCCACCGAACCTTCACTCTTGGCGCCCAGATCGAGAAAGATCCATTCCTTGGCAATACGCACCACGGTGGCCTCGATCTTCTGGCCCGGCCGCAACCGTTCCTTGGTGCTGGCTGCGGTTTCCTGAAACATTTCGGCAAAGCTTTTATCATCATCGGTCATTGTTATCACCCTTACCCACACGTTGTTTTTCCATGATTATCAACTACGAAACGGAAGCTTCTCTCTTATCGTTTCAATCCTTGTCGATGGCGGAGCCGATCTCCACCCTTTCCACTTCTTTTGTTTCACACTGTAGGATGCAAAATCCTGGCTGCTCGTCCTTACCCAACAGCTCGCCGGGGTTGACCAGCAGGCAATTACCGACCTTTTCCACCTGATAGCGATGGTTATGGCCGCAGCAGACCACGTCGAACATGCCCTGGCTGGCGATGCCCCTGGCCAGCTGCGGATAGTGGGTAAAGGCGAGCTTCAGCCCCCCAGCCTCCACCGCACCGAGAATCCCGTGGTGGCTGATGGTGGGAAAGCGCAACCCGCACGCCTGGGAGATCACATGCTGGTCGCCGATGTTGTTGCCGTAAATCAAATGCACCGCACCGCTGAAGCGGGCGAGTTCGTCGAGCATGAACGGGGAAATCAGGTCGCCGCAGTGGATGATCATGCTCACGCTGTAGGCGTTGCAGTATTTCACCGCAGCCCGCAGGTTGAGGATGTGGTCGTGGGTGTCGGAGAGGATCGCGATTCTCATGGCTTTTCTCCAAGGATGCCGGCGAGGGCGGCCAAGCACCGCTCATTGCGCTCGGCATCTTGCAGCGAGACCCGGAAATACTGACCATCCAGGCCGGTGAAGTTGCTGCAATCCCGAATCATGATGCGCTGCCGGAGCATGGCCTCCCGCAGTTGAGCCGCGGTCATTGGCCCGGCCAAGCGACAGAGGATGAAATTCGCCGCGCCAGGCACCACCTGCACCCCAGGCAAGGCAGCGAGCCGGGCGACAAAACCGGGCCGGACCTGAGCAAGATACTCACGCACCGCCTGAACATAGGCTTCACCATGCGTCAGAAGATACTCCCCAGCCACCTGGGCCATGCGGTTCACGCCCCAGGGTTTGCGCCGCGCCGCAAAGCGAGCCATCTTCTCCTCGTTGGCCACAAGAAAGCCAAGGCGCAGGCCGGGGACGCCGTAAATTTTCGAGGAGGAGCAGAGCAAAAATAGATTGGCCGGCAGGGGAAACCCGGCCAGGGAAGGCTCGTTCACAAAGGGGAGATACGATTCGTCGATGAGAAATTCCGAAGTGGGATGGGCGAGGATAAAATTCATCAGCGCGCGACTTGGAACCACCCGACCAGTGGGGTTGTTGGGGTTGCAGAGAAACACCAGTTCGCCCCCGGTGAGTTGGGCAGACAACCGGTTGAAATCAAGGGCGAAATCCTCGTCGGCTTTGAGAGTGAAAAAATCAACGCTCAACCCGGCCCACTGGCTGGCTGTCTGGTAATCAGCATAGGTGGGGGCGATGATCAGGGCGCGCCTGGACTGAACGCTGGCCGGCACGGCATAGATGAATTCGGTGGTGCCGTTGCCCGCCAGGACTTGCTGGGGGCTACAGCCGTATTTCTCGGCAAAAAGCCGGACCAGGGTTTCGCTGCCGCTTTCCGGCAGAAAGCTGATCTCACCAAGCCTGGCAACCAGCGCTTCCCGCAGGCCCGGCGGCATGCCCAACGGGGTGAGATTGCTGCTCAGGTCGACAAGATCGCCAACCCCACAACCCAACCGCTTGGCCATGGAGAGAATATCCCCGCCGTGGGCGCCCTGGGCGCTGATCAAGCTGGTATTCATTTTAACCCTTGAGCCGCAAGGGCAGACCGGCTGCCACGAAAACCACCTGCTGGCAGGCCCGGGCCATCTGCTGATTGGTCCAGCCGGCCAGATCGCGAAAGCATCGGCCCAGGGGCGATTCCGGCACGATGCCAAGGCCAACCTCATTGGCAACCAACACCACCGAGACAGAAAGATCGATGACGGTCTCGCACAACCGGGCAACCTGGGCCTGAATCTTCTCGTCGCTGAAATCCTGCATCATCATATTGGTAAGCCACATGGTCAGACAATCCACCAGGAAAACCTCTGCCCCGGTCGCGTTTTTCTCAAGCACCCCGGCCAGAGCCAACGGCTCTTCCACGGTCAGCCAGCCTGTGCCCCGGCTCTGTAGGTGCAGGGCGATGCGCTGATCCATCTCTGCATCGTTCCTGGCTTCCAAGGTGGCGACAAAAACCTTGTCCGAAAAATTTTCGGCCACCCATTGCTCCGCGTAGCGGCTCTTGCCGCTACGGCAGCCGCCGATCACCAGTTTTTTTATGGGGAGCTGTATGGCCCCTGTATTTTCCATCATAATCCGTTTCCTGTGGCAGTGGTATGCACTGCCAGGGCAAGGTACCTTGTTCCCTGGACAAAGAGCAACCGTTTTACCGCAAGCTCGGCAAGAAAAGTTGCCAGTTGCGTCGTGCCAAGCTTGGGAAACAGGCGGGTAAGCTCCTCGAACTCGACTATGGTTTCGCAGGCGAGATAGATGGCCCGAGAAATGCCGCGCAACCGGTGGTGAAGAGTCACCTGCCCAGGCAGTTCCTGACGGATAATCAAGAGATTGCCCGCATCACGGTAGGAAAGCGGCGGGACCAGATGGGCCGGGCTGCGGCGTGCCTTGTGAAACCGCTGCCAATCGCGGATCTTTTTGATCACCGGCTGCCAGAGTCGGCGTTGGTCAGCCCGGTCGCCGCGATAGTCGTTGATCAGCAGAGTCAGGCCCGAGAGGATGTGCGGCGGGAAAAGCTTGCGATTATTGGCGTGTTGGACAATGGCGCGGATGCCGTAATCGCTGGGATTCTCGGCAACCTCGCAGCCATGGCCGAGGAAAAAAGTCGCAGCGGTCAGGGGGGTAAAGGGCAGAACAAAATCAAGGTTAACCAGGGTCTCCTGCACCTCCGCCTCGGTGGACCCAGGAAAGCCGGTGATCAGGTTCCCGTCCAACCGGATGCCCAGGGCAAGGCTCTCCTTCATCAGGGCCAGATTCTCCATGACCGTGGCCCCTTTACGCATCCTCTCAAGCAGCCCCTGACTGAGGGCCTCGATCCCGGCCTGCACCGCCACCAACCCGCCCTGCCGGTAACCTTTGAGAATTTCTCCCCGCTGGTTGACCCGAAGTTCGGCAAAAAAACGAAAATCCTTTTTACCCGAGGCCATCTTGGCAAAAAAAGGTGTGGCTTCCCGACCGGGCAGGACATTATCCGTAAAACTAAAATTCAGGCAGCCATGCCGTTCGGAAAGGCTCAGCACCTCCTGCTCCACCTGCGCTGCGGTTTTGCCACGGTAGCCATGCCACTGGAGATTGAGATTGCAGAAGGTGCATTTCCCCCACCAGCAGCCGCGAGAAAACTCCACCGGCAACTCCGGCACGAAGGGTTCCCCGGAAAATTCTTGGCGCAGGTCATGAAAATAATCAGCGTAATCAGGGGTAGGTAACTCGGAAAGAGTCTTGAACTGGCAGCCGGTGAAGGTCTCGTTGCTTGCCTGCTGGTTTCGGACCATGACCTGGGGGGCCAGATCGCTTTGCCGCCCGGCCAAAACCTGGCAGAGGTTCGCCAACGGCATCTCCCCCTCGCCATGCACCACATAATCGAGCCAGGGAAAGGCCATGAGCAGGGAGCTGCCCATTTCCGCCACACAAGATGAGCCGCCAAAGACGATGGGCAGGTGCGGCTGTAGCGCCTTAAGCTGCTTGGCCGCGAGAAGGGAGGCCAGCAATTGGTTGAAACAAACGGAAAAACCCACCAGATCGAACTGCTTCCAATCCTGCCGGGCAAGCCAGTGTTGCAGATGCGCATCCACCTTTTGCCAGAGGCTGTCAATATCCTGAGCGCCCGCAGTCTTGCACTGTTTGAGTCGTTTGCCAAGAAACCCGCGCAGCACCCCGCGTTGCTCCGGGAAGAGCAGCCCGGCATAGAGCCCCTCGCAGAGCCAGAAATCCTGGGATATTTCCCGATAAAGATCGAGACCAATGGCCTTGGCCAACCCCAGATAGGGATGCAGACAGCTCACCTGCACATCCGGCTCGGCCTGGGCCAGATAGCCCTTGAGCGCTCCCAACTGCACAGAGGGCCGGTTGAACAACGCCCATGGCATGGCGATCAACCCCAGGCGAAACGGAAGGTGCGGCTGACCTGTGTTCTCAACCATTCCTGCTGCTCTTAATTATTAGAAGAAAATTTTGTACCTAGATCAAAAACCGCTCAGCAGTGCCACAGATGCACGAAAGAGGTCTGCGAAGTGTGCTTCTGCACACGAGCATGCCGATGACAAAGCAGATGTGGTGCTGCTGAGCGGTTTTTTATTGCTCGATAATTTCTGTGCCCAACGGCGGGGTAAAGACGAAGGTCTCCGGCGACACCGGTTCGTTACGGGTGATATTGGAAAAGGCCAGGTCGGTTATACTGCCAAAATGATCGACAATCTCAAGACGACGGATCATGAAATTCTCGTCGATCCAGACATGGAGGTAATCCACCTGCGGATGCGCGATCTTGGGTACGAGCTTGATCGCCTTCAGACTCGCATCCCCCTGTCTTTCCGGCGGCAGCACCTTGAAATCGCGGACGATATTACCCGTACCGGCAAAAAAGGCATAGGTGACGTCGGAATTGATGTATTGCGAAACAGGCTGCACAATCATATGGGCTGAGTTGGCGATAAACATGGAAACTTTCTTGCCGTCGCTGATCAACACCTGTTTATCCGGCGCCTGGTAATCCCAGCGGATACGGCCGGGCTTGGAGATCACCACCTTGCCCGCGCCAAGCCGCTTGCGGGTGCTCATGGGCACCGAGGTGGACTGCTTGAAATCGGCGGTCATGGTCTTGGTCTCTTCATAGCGGGCCTGGAGTTTCTGGGCCAACTCCAATGGGGTCAGGGCAGCACACCGGCCTGCATCGGGAAGAACCGCCAGTGACATGAGACCAATCAACAAAGAGCACAAAGATTTAGTAGAGAAAGCAGTGTGGTTCATGACAAATGACTCCTGTTAAAAATATCCGAAGCAACCTTTTCCAAGGCAATAGGTCTCCCAAAGACCTTTCTGGCTATATCGACAGCCGCATCGGTTACATCGGAAACATAATAATGGCTTTCCCCGTTTTGCTCGAGCTGCTGCTCGATGTCCGGGTTGTTTGCCAGAAAAAGGGCCAGGCTCTCCGCCACCACCTCAGAAGAATCGATGATCGCCACCCGCTTGCCGATGCGCGGCTGGATCAAATCCTTAAGGAGCGGATAATGGGTGCAACCCAGAACAAAGGTGTCCACCTGCCGGAGCCGAAGCGGCTGGAGATAGCGCCGGAGGATCATCTTGGTTTCCCGCTTGTTCAGCCAACCTTCCTCGACCAGAGGAACCAGGAGGGGGCAGGCCTGGGAATATACGGTGTATCCCGGCTGCTCGGCTAGAATCTTTTTTTCATACACCCCACTCTTGATGGTGGCCCGGGTGCCGATCACCCCGATCCTGCCGGAGCGGCTGGTGGCTACGGCCTTGCTTACCGCCGGGGTGATGACCTCGAAGATGGGCACGGAAAATTCCTGCTGGAGAATCTCTGCGGCCACGCTGGCTGCGGTATTGCAAGCGACAATGATGATCTTTGCCCCCTGGCTGAGAAGAAACTCCGTATTCTGCCGGGCATAGGCAATAATGGTTTCCGGGCTCTTGGAACCATAGGGGGTTCGCGCCAGATCGCCGAAATAGGCAATGCGGTATTGCGGCAAAAGCTGCTCAACAGCCTTGGCCACTGTCATCCCGCCCACACCCGAATCAAAAATACCAATCATAAAGCCACTCACAAAAAAAAGGGGGAACACAAAGGTCCGCTAACCCAAATCAACAGATTACAGCAGCGAAGCGGCGACCTGCATGATCGCGGCTTTTTGTGAGTTCAACAATCATCGCGGTCTCACAAAAAAAGAATAAACGGATTATACCCCAAGCCGGAGACGATGTAAAAAATAGCGGCCACTATGCAGTGTATTCGGGCAAAAGTCAACATCCACACCTTTGCTTGAAGCAGTACGGCCCAGCACCCCAGGAAAAGGACTGCCACGCCTTAACAAAAATGGAGGGCCCCGACCGTCATCAGGTCAGAGGCCCGCCATGAGGTGTACATCTAATATCAGCCTCCTGTCAGCGGAGCTATTTCTTCACGGCGGCCGCCTTCTTGGCCTGGCCGTTTTTCTTGCGCTTGGCAATGGCTTTACGCAAATTATCCGGCAGGCCGCGGTCCTTACCTGCTTTCTTGCGTCGTTCGGAAAGGGACTTTGCGCAAAGAGGCTGCCGCAGGGGGAAACCCCATTTCCCCCGGTATTCCCTGCCGGTCAGGCCATGGGAGCGCAGATGCTTTGGCGACAGCATCTTGAATTCCTGCCCACACTCCAGACAGACTATTTTATTTTTCTGGATTGATTTTTCCGGAGTCATGCCTGGAACAGCCGCCACCCCAGCAGTTCCTTCTGAAATTCCAGCCTGCTGTTTTGCTTCGCCTGCCTGCAACGCCTGCAACGCATTAAAAGTAGATTGCAACGCCAGGGTTAATTCCTCTGTATTCATAGCCTTTGAAGCACATTGCGACTGAACCAGATCCGCCGCCATTTCAACAAGCGATTTTCCCATATCTAAACCCTCCACCATTGATCGTTACAAGTAAACAACATATAGATTCATACTTAGCGCAAAACAAACATCAAAGCAAGTTTTTTCAAGACAACACCAAGCAGGCATAATTACCGCCCATACTCCTGTTTGTCATTGCAGAGCTGTTTCTGCCCCAGATCTTCTGCATCATCAGCCAACAAGGATCAGCACAAAAAAAAGCACCTGCATCCAAATTCGGCACAGGTGCTGCACGTCTCATCTATGTACGGCTTCAGTCCGCCGTCACCTTCCTGCATACAGCAAATCGACGGCTATATATCCCGCCGGTCAATCAGATAATTGCTGCCATCCAATTTTTTCACGCAATGCTTAAGCTGGGAAGCAACAGAAGAAACTTCGCCATAATGCGTGTACCTGCCGCCACCGGTTGTCACCGCCGCAATGGAAAGGCTCAAAAGCCCGAAACGCGTCTCGCGGTCCTGACGGTCGCGGCCGACAAACTCGCCAACCGCGATGTCTTCCGCACTCAAGAACATGTTGCGCACCAGATCGAAATTGGCGAGAATCTTTTTGCACACCGCCTCCACCATCTCTTCCCGAACGATGAAAACAAAATCATCCCCGCCGATATGCCCAACGAAACTGCCTTTTCGGGCAAGCTCATCCACCACATTAACCATGACCCGGGCCACCATGAGAATCACTTCATCGCCACGGGTAAAACCATACCGGTCATTATAGGGTTTGAAATTATCGATATCCACATAGCAGACCGCATAGCCGTCCGCCTCCCCGAGTACCCGCTGGATGGCGCGGATAATCGAGGTGTTGCCGGGAAGCCGACTGAGGGGGTTGTTATCAAAGGCCCGAATCATACGGGATTCGGCCAGCCGGATCCGGGTAAGCAGAACCTCGGGGGTGAAAGGCCGGGTGAGGATGTCATCCACCGGATAATTGTCCCAGTCCAGCTCAACCTGGAGCTGATTCTCGTCCACAACCAGGAATATAGGGATGTTGGCTTTTTGCAGACAGGCCTTCACCGCCCGGATCAGTTCAACATCGCCATTTTTGCCGGAAAACCCCTTTTCCGTCACCAACAAATCCGGAGGGTCTTCCAGCACCTGCGCCAAGGCATCATGCAGATTGGCGCAATGCTTCATCGTGAAGCCCTTGGCATCGAGGAGAAGCCGACATTCCGGCATGATCAACGAATCGCTGCCAGCAATCAGGATACGAGACATTTTCGCTCCACCTCAAGCATGCGGGCAACGGGAGAAATCCTCATGCCGCGCCTTCCGCCCCGGGCTGAATATCGAGGCTGAAGCCCTTGACGTCCCAAAGCTTTTCCTCGATCTCCTGGAGCAGCGGATCAATATCAGCGGGGGCAAGGCCCAGCAACTTCCAGGCCTTGTTGTTCAACGGCGGCACCCAGATATCTCCGGCATGACCATAACCAAGCCCCCGGATCATGATATTGGCGAAATGAACAATGGCGCTGGCAACCTGCTCGTCCTTGGCATGCTGCGGATCATGGTGGCAGGCAATGGGCTCGACCAGCTTGTTGGGCAGGTTCCAGCTCTTGGCAAGCCAGCTTCCCACCTCGGCATGATCAAGGCCCAGGATCTCCCGTTCCGCCTCAAACCTGGAGATTTTTTTCTCTTGGGACAACGCCGTGATCATTGCGTACTCTTTGGGCAACTCCATCTTGATGGCAACCTTGCCGATATCATGGATAAGCCCGGCGGTGCTGATCTCTTCCGGGTCCTTCACCCCCAGATGCCGGGCCAGCACGTTGCAAACCACGGCGCAGCCCAGAGAATGCTCCCAAAGCTCCACATCCTGGGACTCCATAACCTCAAAGATGGAGGCGCTGATAATCAGACTCTTGATAACATTAAAGCCCAGGAGGATGATGGCACTGTTCAACGAGCTGATCCGTTGCGGAAAGCCATAAAACGCCGAATTGACCAGCTTGAGCAGCTTGCTGGCCAGGATGTGATCCTTGCTGATCACCCGGCCCATCTGCTCCGTGGTGGTATCCGGATTTTCCGCCATTTTGCCCAGTTTGGCAACGATTCCCGGCAGGGTCGGCAGACTTTTTATCTCCCGCAGCACCTTTTTAAACTCTGCACGTTTTTGCTCATCCATCATGCACCCCGCGAGGCCGCCAGCTTTGCTTGAATCCGCTTCTTGAGATACATGAGCGGCGCGATGTCTTCAACCCGTTGGAAGCGCAAATCAATCTCCTGCAATTCCTCCTGCAAAGTCTTCTCCCCCTCGATGTTCACGGGATGCCCTTCCACCGTCACATCAATGACGTCCATGTTGGCCAGACGCTCGATCAGAGCCTCACTCAACACCGTTCCGCCCCCGCAGAGCACCATCCCCTCGGGGTTGAGAATTTCCCTGGCCAGAATCATTCCCGGGCCAGCCTGGGCTAACAATATTCTCTGCACGTCTGTTCCTCGTTATTTTTTTCCTAAAACAAGCCGGTTCCCGCATCCCGCCGGGGAATCCGTTGCTAAACATTGACAGATCAGTCAACCGGCATTAAATTATAACCCATTTCCAAGAATGGCCATACCGTAATATATAGCAAATTCTATAAATGTTTCGCTGGAAACAATACAACCCCATTGTTTCTGGCGCTTTTTTTAAACGCATCACCGTACTGGACTCAAAACGGAGGGACCAGAAATGCCTATCTATGAATACCAGTGTGAAGCCTGCCAGGATGTGATCGAAACGCAGCAGAGCTTGTCCGACAAACCGCTGACCACCTGCCCCTCCTGCACGGGCAGCCTCAAGAAACTTATCTCCCGGAGCTCCTTCCAGCTAAAAGGTGGGGGCTGGTACTCCGATGGCTACAGCAACAGCCCCGGCAAGGCAACCCCGACCTGCTCTACGGCAAGCTCCGACGCCGCCCCATCCTGTCCGGCCAAGGAAAACTGCGCCTGCAAGTGCGACTGAGCAAAATCACCTTTGGGGATGCCTGGTAATCAAGACCATGGCGTCCCCGTAGCTGTAAAACCTGTACCCTTTTTCCACCGCCTCCCTGTACGCCGCAAGAATCCGCGACCGTCCCGCCAGAGCACTGACCAAAAAGAGCAGGGATGACTGCGGCAGGTGGAAATTGGTGATCAGATTGTCAACCACTCTGAACCGATAGCCTGGATAGATATACAGGTCGCAGGAACCGCTTCGGGCTGAAACCTGCCCCGTGGCATCGGCGGCAAACTCCAAAGCCCGCACCGAGGTGGTGCCCACCGCCCAGACCCTCCCGCCTGCTGCCCGTGTTTCGTTGACCAGTGCGGCTGCTTCTTCTGAAACCTTGAGATATTCGGCATGGATCGCATGTTCCCGGATATCCTCGACCCGCACCGGGGCAAAGGTGCCGTAGCCAACATGCAGCGTGACCTGGGCAATGCGTACCCCTTGCGCCTGAATCCTCGCCAAAAGCTCTGGGGTAAAATGCAGCCCGGCAGTAGGTGCAGCCACCGCGCCGGGATTTTCGGCATAGACCGTCTGATAGCGCTGCCGGTCTTCCTCGGTCTGCCCCTCTTCCCTGCGGATATAGGGAGGCAGAGGCATCTGCCCGTGCGCCTCCAAAAGCCTAGCCAGAACTCCCCGAAAACGCAAGACAACCCGCACCTTGCCGTCGGGGAGCAGTTCCCGCACCGTACCCACCAAATTCTCCGAAAAAATCAACTTTCCTTCCGGCTGCGGCCGCTTGGCGCTTTTCACCAGCCCGATCACTTCGGCCTGCTGCCAGCCATCCGCATCCCCCCTGTCAGAACCCGCTTCAGGAACCGGGTACTCCAAGATCAACAGTTCAGCCTTACCGCCGGTTTCCTTTCTCCCCAGCAGACGGGCCGGGAAAACCCGGGTATTGTTGACCACCAGAAGATCCCCTGGCGCAAGATAATCACAGATGTCGCTAAATTGTCGATCCCTGGTCTCTTCGTCCAGACAATCCACCACCAGCAGCCGCGAAGAATCACGGCGCACAAGGGGGTGCTGGGCGATATTCTCCTCGGGCAGCGCGAAGTGATAGGAGGCAAGAAAAAAGTCAGTGGTGCTGGCCATGGAGTCCATTTGAGTTTGCGTAAGGATGGGGAATGAGGAGAACCCGGGGAAAACGACCGCTCCCGTCAGGGAAAGAGCCCGGTTCGCTGGGTGAGATAGCAGAGCAGAAGCCCAAGGCCCAGGGCAAAAAGGCCCGTGGTCCGCAAGACCCCGGCGGGCATCAGGCCGATCCGCGCCAGCCAGCGCTGCATGGCCTCGGGAAAGAGGACATAGGGAATCGCTTCCAGAACAAAAAACAGACCAAGCACAGTGACAAGAAGTTTCATGGCCGCACCCTACCAGCCGCCCGGCTTTTTTTCAAGACCAGGATGATCAGCGAATTGCATCAAAAAATCCGGCTTGCCAACAGTATCCAATTATGATACTAAATAAACGTGAACAGCAAACACCGCAAAACCCTGGAAGCCATCTTTGCCGATCCTATTCGGGCAAATATCCTCTGGGATGACATTGAGGCACTCCTCGTGGCCATGGGGGCTGATCGCTACGAAGGAAATGGCTCGCGGGTTCGATTTCTGTTCAACGGGGCCAGAGCCACCTTTCACCGCCCGCATCCACAAAAAGAAACAGACCGGGGCGCGGTAGTCTCTGTCCGGAGATTTATTGAAGCAGGAGGGCAAGCGCCATGATGGAATACAAGGGATATGTGGGCAAGGTCGAGTTTGACGACGAGGCCGGAATTTTCCACGGCGATGTCATCAACACCCGTGACGTCATCACCTTTCAGGGAACCACGGTTGAGGAAGTACGACAGGCGTTTCATGACTCGGTGGACGATTACCTGGACTTTTGCGCCCAACTTGGGCAGGCCCCGGAAAAGCCGTTTACCGGCAAGTTCGTGTTGCGCCTCTCCCCGGACCTGCACCGCAGGGCTTATATTGCAGCAAGGGCCGCCGGTAAAAGCCTCAACGCCTGGGTCGCAGAGCGTCTGGACGAAACCACCGCACACGCCCATTGAGGTTTGTTGATTTTTTTTGCAAGAACCTAAGAATATCAAGTGCCGTCCCGCTAAGGTCCCCACCCCTGCAAGAAACGCATTAAATCATGGGCGTTCCCTAATTCCCCACACCCCGTCCCCCTCCTCTATGCCGAAATTTTACTTTTTATTATAGAGATAATATCAGTTGAGGCTGAAAACCACATATACCAAGTATAGCGGTTATAAAATTTGTGTTTGAATATTACTTCATTGTTGCCGGGAAAATAGATTTGAAAAAAATAGATGCTTTCAGGATAAGCTCTTGGCGAGGCAGACCAACCATCTGCCCAATCAAAAGACTCAAGACATTGCTGAATTTCAATTTGTTTTTTCAAAATTAACTGAACTCCCCCTGTTTCTAATGAGGTATTGGCATTAGAAACTATCCGGTTCGGACTCCATGCAATTGATTTTTCCCAGTCTATGTTGGGGTCAAAAAATTTTGAAGCATCCCAAACTAAAGCTGCGGGCAATTGCTTGATCCACATATTTATATCTATGGATGACACAAGATAGGTTAAGTTCGGTAAATCTTTTAAAGATTCTGGGGGATTTTTGAGCAATGGACTATCTATTGCCTTCAGCTTCGCACGCTCAAAAGAAGATTTTCCGGTGTCTACAGCTTTCTGAACCTCCTTTTCAAGAGGATATTTGATGTTTCCATTATATAACGGGAGCAGGAGAGCACTCACAATTGCTTGGTCATGCTCTCCTTTATTGCTGTTATGTAAACTACAGGACGGCACCGTTATGCTATCACACACAAAATTTTTGAACATTTGTTTTGGCGGGGCATGTTCGTCTTCGCTTGCGGCTTTGCCACAAAAATAGCACATTGAACTGTACTTTCTTTTGCCATATGACTTTATGCACTCCACCCTTTGGATTGTCTTTTTAATGCATCCATCCGCCGAACGCGAAGGTCAGCCACCATGGGACGCTGGCTGCGAAGCGGTCGGCTTGCCCCAATCGGCTGGAGCGCTTTGTTGTGCCCCCTGCTCGCACACCTTCCCAAACCCTAAGGCAAAAAGAAGCGCCAAGAGAGAAATGATTGCCGAGATTGCAGCGGCTATAGCTGACCATCTGGCGGATACTGCCGACAGCAAAATAGATTGAGTCCGGCGCTCTTCCTCTGTGGAAAAGCCAAGAATTTGACAAAGTCGCGGCTCCCACTCAGGGTGATCAATGTAGTTGCGTATAATTGTGTTCGCTGACTTAGCGTCACCACCGAACTTTTCCACAAAAGCATCAAAGTTTTCGGGCGACATTTTCTGCAAGATATTCTCGAGTTCCTGCCGATTCATGTTTCAAACCTCGTTCTATGGTATAATTCTTAAAATTAGCCGCGCTCCGAGTCGGCTGAATTTCCTTGCTGACCATTGCTCTGTCAGCCCCCCTTCTCAAATGCCAAAAGTAGTTCTATTAACCGCTCCTGTCTTTATCTGGTGACTTTGGCAGATATGGGCGCAGCTCTGGAAAGCGATCCCAAATAACCGAGAGAACAACAGGAATCTTGGTTGCCAAAACACGCTTAGGCGGTTTCTTCTCCCGCAGTTTTCCCCACCACTCGAGGGCAATGGCAACGAGAAGTGGTTTGATCGGAGTAGTCGCAAATGCATCACCAATCAACCATACGCCTCCCCCGGATATACCCGTCGGGCTAGCTATCCCGTTACCTTGACCCTGTGGACCCCACATGTTTTGTTTTTCAAATCGCAGTAATAGACTGATGTTCGGGTCCAGGTTAGCGGTTTGATAATCAGCGAGAGGAGCTGTGTCCACAGCAAATGAATACAGGGCTGCTTTCGCTTCCCCATTTTTGATGGCACCCTTGTGCTTCGAGCGAGGGTAGCCTGCGAACACATAGTGGCCAGTAATCGTAGCCGTATCCAAATCGTAGATATCATCCAGGACGAGAAATTCATCTTCCTGCATCTCCCGTACTGTCTCCTCTGAGAGCCGGACTATGCCTATGTCGATTTTATCATCCTCGCGTTTTCCGGAGCCCGGGAGCACCGTGCTCCCGTAAGCACCTCGAAGTAATACAACTCTATCTCCAGAACCGATATGCAGTACTGAAATTGAACGCTCATCAAGCACATGTGCCGCTGTCAAAGCAAAATGCCAATTGTTGATCTTTACGAGAATAACAGAGCCTAAAAACTGCCATTTTTTTGTGCGGATGAAAACCAAGAACAGGAGCAGTTGCCGCACGAACCCGTGGCATTACCTCGATTTTCTCGATCACAGCTAAGGCTCGTGCGAATTTCTCATCATCGCTCACATGACCTCCTTTGTCGCCAAACCCAACCGGATAATGCTTCCAACCGTGCCTTGCGCACCGGTGACAGGCGATCTTTTGCTGTTCGTTGGCTCGCTACCCAGCTACCGACTCGATACCCATCTGCCGTTTTGTAACCGCTAGGAACCTTGGCATGCCCCTCTCGATCTACAAATTCCTTGAGATTACGAAATCCTTCTCCCCACTTATCAGACAAAGTATCCCAGCTCCAACCGGGTAATGCCTCCAGCAGTGCTTTGCGCTCCGGTGACAGGCGATCTTTTGCTGTTCGTTGGCTCGCTACCCACTTACCAATTCGATATCCATCTGCCGTTTTGTAATTGCAAGGAACCTTGGCCTGCCCCTCTCGATCTACAAATTCCTTGAGGTTGCGAAATTTTTCTTCCCACATGTCTGATAAAGCATCCCTGCTCCAGCCCGGCAATGCCTCCAGCCGTGCCTTGCGCTCCGGTGACAGGGCTGTCTTTGTTGCTCGTTGGTTCGCTACCCAGGTGCTCGATATCCATCTGCCGTTTTGTAACCGCTAGGAACCTTGGCATGCCCCTCTCGATCTGCGAATTCCTTGAGGTTGCGAAATCCTTCTTCCCACTTATCTGAAAAAGCACCCCAGCACCAACCGGGTAATGCCTCCAGCAGTGCTTTGCGTTCCGGTGACAGGCTGTCTTTTGTTGCTCGTTGCCTAATAACCCATGATCCAAGCCGATATCCATCTGCCATTTTGTATAGCGCAGGAGGCATACAATGCCCCTCTCTTTCTACGAATGCCTCCTGCAGCCCAAACCAGCAGTTCCAAGACGCCGTGACCTGCTCAACCAGATAAGTGCGTAACGCGCTGCCAAAATTCGCATCCACTGTGGCAGGCTAATCAATCGAAATTTTACCCAACCCTTCTGCGCTGACACCTGCACCGTGTTTCCTACCCAACTCGGTCCTGATCTGATCCAGTTCGCAAGCCAGCACATCATCGTGCGCTTTCAACGCATTCAGCACATCCCAGATGGGTTTGAAGTGACTTGCCTCTATCGTGTCTTCGGCATTTTGTCCGGCAGCGATGAACACCGGCAGGACGATGGTGCCAGCTTTCTTATCTGGACTGAGACGAATGGCGCGACCCACGGCCTGGATGATGTCCACTTAGCTGCGACGTGGATCAATAAACGCAACGCCATCGAGGGAAGGCACGTCCACGCCTTCGGACAGGCAGCGTGCATTGCTCAGCACGCCGCGTTCATCTGCGCTCAGGGCTTTGAGTTGGTCGAGTTTGATTTTGCGTTTGTTGGCGGGCATGTTACCGGAGACGAAGTCGGTGCGTAGGGTTCCGCTGGGGCGATGTTCGTCGCTGATCCATGCCATTGATTTGCCGGATGTCGCTGGTGAACGCTTCGACGCGATTGACGCGACTGTGGAAGCTGATGATGCGTTTGAGATCATAGTCTTTGATAGCTTTGCCCAAGCCGATCTGGGCGGCGAGCGATTCGCTGTCTGTCTCAACCCCCGTGCCGGTGGCGACCAGTTCGCGGTTGGCGATCCACTGAGCGATGGTGGGGTCGTCCACGCCGATGATGACGACGCGGTAATCGGTGAGCAGTTTTCTGGTGATGGCCTCGCCAAACGGGAGGGCATACAGCACCTCGCCAAACAGGGCGGCGTTGTCCATGCCGACCACTTCGACCCCGCGATCTTCGGCAGCTTTATGAACGCTGCTGGTGTAGGTGCGCGGCGTGGCGGTGGCAAATAATCTTTTGGCACTGCGTATTTGCGCGTTGTCGAGAATGGTGGCGAATTCGCTGCCAACCTTACCCGCACAGCGGTGGGCTTCGTCCGCCACGACCAAATTAAACGCGGGGATAGATGGGTCGGCTTGGGCTGCGGCGATGACGGAGGAGGATTGGTAGGTGGAGAAAACCACGCGGTTGCCTGCGCCGCTGAGAAAGCGTTTTACTTCGTCGGCATCCGAGGTGACGGGGAAGGCGAGGTCGGCAACGCTGTGGATGGCTTCGTCGTTGCCTCTTGCGCCGACGGTTTGATCCGAGCAGACGCACAGCACTTCAAATGGGGTGGCGGCGGCGAATGTCCATTCGCGCAAAAGCTGGGACAGTAGCCCCAAGGACGGAACCAGTACCAAGGTGCGTTGTGCGGCAAGCTGTTCCTTGATCCACAGCGTTACGTAAGTCTTGCCAGTGCCGCAGGCCATGATGAGCTGGCCACGATCAGCGGTTTGCAGCCCTTGTGCTACGGCGTTGATGGCTTCGTGCTGGTGGTCACGCGGTTCGGGCCGAGCTTTGCGTTTGGCTTGCGGCAGTGCGAAAAAGTTGGCGGGATAATCCAGCGCGGCGCGTTCAAAATCAGATAGCAAAAAACGGATAACAGGTTTTTCCTGCGCATCGCAGACTTGCTTTGCGTTGCCGCCGATGCGGTCGGTAGTAGCGATCAGCAGGCGGTGTTTGATGCTTGGCCTGTTCGATTCGCTGAGGAATTTATCCACATCGTGTTTGGTGATGTCGTAGTCAGGCGAGTAGCACTTGGCCTGCACTGCCCAATGCTCACCGTGCAGTCCGCACCCCAGCGTTCCGGCCACTCCTCCCAGAGCCATACTTGGTCAACTTGAGTTGACCATTCAGGATCAGTTTTGAGGAACCATTTGACGAAGTGCTCAAACTGTTTGCCACGCTTGGCTGGATCAGCATCCAGGCTGCGATAGAAATCAGAAAATTGATTGGCCATTTCTCATCCGACTATTTTTAGAGGGTCAGTCCTGGGGCTTGACTTTCTGCTGTTTCCCTGTGTCGTATATCCATTTTTCTTCAACACACGCGACCATTACCGCTTGCCCCTTTTTCTACAGTACATCGTGGCAAGGTTCGACTGCCGCCTCCTCCACTTATCCCATGGATGCCGCAGAAGTCAATACTGAGAAAACACTCTTGTTTTGATTCCAGCATACACCAGCACCTGGGACAAATACTGTCCTAGGCGACAGTATTTGTTGGGACAAGCGCCGATGCAATTGCGGCTGTTCCACCATCAGCGAGAAGTTGCCCGCAGTGCCGAATCACCAGCCCCCGCCTCTCACCATCAAGGAAAAAGAAGGATGCATGAAGAAAAGCAAAAGTGTATACTCTCGCACCATGATAATCCGTAAAAAAACACGCCAAATCAAGGTGGGCAACGTGCCGGTGGGCAATGGCGCACCTATTGCCGTTCAATCCATGACCAATACCGACACCCGAGATGTGGACGCCACGGTGGCCCAGATCGGACGGCTCACCGAGGCGGGCTGTGAGATCCTCCGGGTGGCGGTGCTGGACCTGGAAGCGGCCGCGGCTATCACCCAGATTCGGGAGCAGATCAGTATCCCCCTCATCGCCGACATCCATTTTGACGCGCGTCTGGCCACGGCCAGCATGGAACACGGCGCCCAGGGTATCCGGATCAACCCCGGCAATCTTGGCGGCCCGGACAAGCTGGCCCGGGTTGTGGCTGCGGCCAAACAACACCAAGTGCCCATCCGGGTGGGGGTCAACTCCGGCTCGGTGGAAAAGGATATCCTGCAAAAACATGGCCACCCCACCCCCGAGGCCTTGGTGGAAAGCGCCCTGCGCAATGTACGGTTACTGGAGGAACTTGATTTTAATCAGATCAAGATCTCCATCAAATCCTCGGACGCGCTCACCACCTTGGAGGCCTACCGGCTTTTGTCCGGCCAGTGCGATTATCCCCTGCATCTCGGGGTAACCGAGGCAGGCGGCCTCATTGCCGGCACGGTCAAATCCAGCGTGGCCCTGGGCATTCTGCTCTACGAAGGCATCGTCGACACCTTCCGTATCTCCCTGACCCGGGATCCGGTGGAAGAGATTCGGGTCGGCTATGAACTGCTCCGGAGCCTGCACATCCGCGAGCGGGGGCCGGAGCTGATCTCCTGCCCCACCTGCGGACGTTGCCAGGTAAACCTCTTCTCTCTGGCCGAAGAAGTGGAACGCCATATCCAGAACATCGAGACCCCCCTAAAAATCGCGGTCATGGGCTGTGTGGTCAATGGACCTGGCGAGGCCAAGGAGGCCGATATCGGGGTGGCAGGCGGCCACGGGGTCGGCATTATTTTCAAGAAAGGCCAGCTCTACAAAAAAGTGGCCGAAGACAAGCTCCTGGCCGTTTTTCTGGCCGAGATCGACGCCATGATCGAAGAGGCGCGCCAAACCGCGCATAATCCATAACTGTTTACCAGGTGCCCCATGCGTTTTTCCCAGCTCCTCATCCCCACCCTAAAAGAAACCCCCTCCGAGGCCGAAGTAGCCAGCCATCAACTGCTGCTGCGCGCCGGATTTATCCGAAAACTCTCCTCCGGGATTTACTCCTATCTGCCCCTGGGCCTTGCCACCATCCGCAAGGTCGAGCGTATTGTCCGCGAAGAAATGAACCGAGCCGGAGCCCAGGAGCTGCTCCTGCCCATGGTCCAGCCAGGGGATCTCTGGAAGGAATCGGGCCGCTGGGAAAAGTATGGTCCTGAGCTGCTTCGCTTTACTGACCGACACGCCAGGGAAAGCTGCCTCGGACCCACCCACGAAGAGGTAATCACCGACCTGATCCGGTTCAACGTCCATTCCTATAAGGAACTGCCCCTGAACCTCTACCAGATCCAGACCAAGTTCCGGGATGAAATCAGACCCCGCTTCGGCCTGATGCGCGGCCGGGAATTCATCATGAAGGACGGCTACAGCTTTGACGCCACCGAGGATGGGGCCGACGCGACCTACAAAAAGATGCACGAGGCCTACCACCGGATCTTTGCCCGTTGCGGCTTGGCCTTCCGGGCTGTGGAAGCCGACACCGGCACCATCGGCGGCAGTTTCTCCCACGAGTTCATGGTTCTGGCCGACACCGGCGAAGACACCATCGTGATCTGCAAGGGATGCGAATACGCGGCCAACATGGAAAAAGCCCGCTGCCAGACGCCGACAGCCCCTGCTACGCCAGCCCTGCTCGCTCTGGAAAAAATCGAAACCCCGGGCAAGAAAAAGGTGGCTGCGGTCACGGAATTCTTAGGGATTTCACCCAAGGAGCTGGTCAAGACCCTGGTCTATATGGCCGAAGACAAGCCGGTGGCGGTCCTGCTCCGTGGCGACCATGAGGTGCAGACGGTGAAACTGGCCAATGCCCTGGGGGTGAACACCGACAACCTGCGGTTGGCCGATGACAAAGAGATCTTTGACACCACCGGCACACCCAGCGGCTACCTCGGTCCCATCGGTCTGACCATCCCCGTGCTGGCGGACAACGAACTCACCCGGATGCACAACTTCGCCATCAGGGCCAATGCGAAAAACTTTCATCTGCTCAATGCCAATCTCAATCGCGACTTTACGGTGCAGACCATCACCGACCTGCGCCAGGTCACCAGCGAAGACCGTTGCCCGGCCTGCGGCGGAAGCCTGGAGCTGACCCGGGGCATCGAAGTGGGCCACATTTTCAAGCTGGGGACCAAATACAGCGAGGCACTCAAGGCGACCTTTCTCGACAACCAAGGCGCGGAACAGCCTTTCATCATGGGCTGCTACGGCATCGGGGTCAGCCGCACCGTGGCCGCGGCCATCGAGCAGAACCACGACAAGGACGGCATGATCTTTCCGCTGCCCATCGCACCCTTCCAGATCATCCTCTTAAACCTTTCGCCCAAGGATGAGGCGATCACCGCCGCAACCAACGAACTGTACGGCCAGCTGGGCAAGAGTGGAATTGAGGTTCTTCTGGATGACCGGGATGAGCGGCCGGGCAGCAAGTTCAAGGACGCGGACCTGCTCGGCATCCCCTACCGGGTCATGGTGGGCAAGAGCTTCAGCGAAAAAGGAGAGGTGGAGATTCGAGATCGGGCCACCGGCACTACCCTGAGCCTGCCCCTGGCCGAAGCCGGGGCAAAACTCATTAATCTGGTCCGCAGCGCCCTGGCTCCGCCAGAGTAAGCGGACCCAAACAAAGACCATTACCGCCGCCAACCGCATGGTTACCATAGAAGCCATACTCGAACGGGCCAGGGGCTACATGCCCGAGGAGGATCTCGTCCTGCTCACCAAGGCCCATGCCTTTGCCGAGGAGTTTTACTCGGGCAAGCATCGCCTTTCCGGACGCCCCTACCTGTACCATGCCCTGATGGTCACGGAGATCCTGGCGACCATGCGCCTGGATGTTCCCACCCTCTGTGCCGGCCTCCTGCATGGCGTGCTCAAGAAAGCCGACGATCTCAAAGAAACGGAAAAAAACCTCCGCTCGACCTTTGGCGATGATGTCACCAACATCGTCAAGGGCGCCACCAAAATCACCGATGTCCAGTTCAACAGCCGCCTCGCCTACCAGGCGGAGAATATCCGTAAACTCCTCCTGGCCATGTCTTCCGATATCCGGGTTTTACTGGTCAAGCTGGCCGACCGGCTGCACGACATGCAATCCCTGGAACATGTAGAGCGCGAAAAACAGCTGGAATTCGCCCAGGAAACCATGGACCTCTATGCCCCCCTGGCCAGCCGCCTGGGGATAGACTGGCTCAAGCGCGAGCTGGAAGACCTCTCCTTCGCACATCTCCACCCCGAAGAATACCGGGATCTCGCCGCCAAGGTCCACACCTCTCTTGCGGATCGGGAAACCTACGTGGATGAGGTCAAGGCGCTGCTCAGCCAAAAACTGACCGAGCATGGCCTCAAGCGATTCCGGGTGCTGGGGCGCCCCAAACATCTCTACAGCATCTACAAAAAACTCGTAGCCCAGAATATCCCCTTCGAGAAGGTTTACGACAAGGTTGCCTTTCGGATCATCGTTTCCTCGGTCAAGGAGTGCTACGAGGCTTTGGGCATCATCCATTCGCTGTGGCAACCGGTGGATGGACGCTTCAAGGATTTCATCAGCACCCCGAAAGGCAATATGTATCAGTCGCTGCACACCTCGGTGATCGGGCTGCGCGGGGAGTTCATGGAGGTCCAGATCCGCACCGAGGAGATGGACCAGATCGCCAAGGAAGGCATTGCCGCCCACTGGGCTTACAAAGAAGGCAAGGCCATCACCACCAAGGACGCCAAGCTTTTCAAATGGCTCAAGCAGCTGGTGCAGACCCTCCAGGAGCTGGAAGACCCCAGGGAATTTCTTGATGCGGTTAAAGGAGAGCTCTACGAGGAGGAAATCTTCGTCCTGACCCCCACCGGCGAGGTAAAGGAGTTTCCCAAGGGCAGCACCCCCATTGACTTTGCCTACAGCATCCACACCGAGGTGGGCAATCGCTGCACCGGAGCCAAGATCAACGGAGTCATCACCCAGCTCAAAACCAAGCTCAACAACGGCGACCTGGTGGAAATCATCACCTCGCCCAAACAAAGGCCAAACCGCTCCTGGCTCGGCCTGGTCAAAACCGCCCGGGCCAAAAGCAGGATTCGACAGTGGCTGAGCCAGGAAGAACGGGAAAAAACCCTCCAAGTCGGCAGGGAAATCTGCGAGCGTGAGCTGAAACGGAACAATCTCAGCCTGAAAAAATTAATCAAAACAGGCCATCTCAAGGAGCTCCTCAAGACCATTGCCTGCAACTCCCTTGACGACCTGATGCGCAGGGTCGGCTCAGGCAAAATGATGGTTCAAGCCATTATCAAGGAGTTGCAGCCCCAGGAAATCAGGGATACCCTGCCGGAGGACATTGTTCAGACGGCAGCCCCGTCCAAGGGAGGGAGGAAGCCGGACAGAGGCAACATTATCCTGGTGAGCGGCGCGGATAATGTCCTCACCAAGATCAGTCACTGTTGCATGCCGGTACCAGGAGACGAGATCAGGGGCTTCATCACCTCAGGCCGGGGAATTTCCGTACACAAAGCATCTTGCCCCAACCTGAAAGCCTCAGACCAAGAGCGCCTGATCGCCGTCAGCTGGGCCGAAAACATCAAGTCCACCCACCGAGCCCAGATCCAGGTTATCGCCCGCGACCAAAAAGGATTGCTGGCCACGCTCAGCAACGCGATCAGTCATGACGACGCCAACATCCTCAGCCTTGACGCCACAACCTCAAGCGGCGGAATCGCCAAGATCTCTATCGTTGTTGAGATAAACAGCCGAGAACATCTTTTGCGCCTGCTGCAACATGTGCAGCAACTTGATGGCGTTTTGGAGGCCAGGAGAACCTGAGTCACGCGAGGAAAGCCGGAGAGAAATCGTCCGAAGACAATTACTGCTCCTGGCGGCGCAAACAAAAAAAAGCCCCATCTCCTCAAAAAGAAGATGGGGCTGCGACAATCGATTTTGGCTAATGCTCAGGCAGGTTTGAGCACGGATCCGGAACGGATGCAACGGGTACACACGCGAACATGCATGCCATTACCACCGGAGGTGGCCATTCTCACACGCTGCAGATTCGGCAGCCAACGCCTTCTGTTCTTATTGTTGGCATGACTTACATTGTTGCCGGTGGTCGGGCCTTTTCCACAAATTGCACATTTTTTTGACATGACAAAACTCCTTTAACGAACCGCGCCAGCGGGCATTTTGAAATCATTATACCGAGACAGCCTGATTTCTTCACGGCCGAGTCCCTTTTCAAAGAGGAAAATGTATACACCTTCTCCCTGTACTTGACAAGTATTTTATTCTTTTTTTTTATCCGTCCCACGAAAAACGCGGCTCAGCGAAAAAGGCCGGAACAAACCCGAGGGAGCGGTGTCTTGTTACAACAGGTCAAAGGCCACTCGTCCCGCCTCCATCAACTGACGCGACACACAACCAAGACCCGCTTGCAAGCTGAAACACCCGCTTTATGGGGAGTTTTTTTATTGACAGCCCAAGGCAAACACGGGTAGAGATTACAGACAATTACCCAACGCAGTTACATTGCAACCAAGGCAGAACTTTCTGTCTTTTTCCCATCCATTACCTCAAAAACCACCTCATTCACAAGGCGCATATGAAAAAAACAGAAAACATGGTGTGGCGCTTTTTCGCATCCGTCAGGCTTGCTCTTTTTTCCCTGCTGATCTTGGCCACAACCTCCATCATCGGGACCCTGATTCCCCAAAAAAACCCGCCGGAATTTTACGTCGAGGCCTTTGGCCAACGCACCGCGCAGCTCTTCCAGATGCTCGATGTGCCGAACATGTACAACTCCTGGTGGTTTATCAGCCTGCTGCTCCTGTTCAGCGTTAATCTCATCGTCTGCACCATCGACCGTCTGCCCAACGTCTGGAAAATGGTGGTGATGAACAACCTGGACACCGACCCTGAACGGCTTGAAAAAATGCCCCATCGCCAAGAATTTTATGCCCGTGGGGATGCCGCCGCCCTTGCGGAAATCGCCACCGGCTTGCTTGCAAAAAACGGCTGGAAAGCAGAGGGGGAGACTAAACCGACCGGATCCCTCCTCTTCTCCCAAAAGCTTGCCTGGAGCCGCTTGGGTGTCTATGCGGTTCACCTGAGCATCCTCATCATTTTCGCCGGAGCCATCATCGGCTCCTTGCTCGGATTCAAGGCAGGCGTCATGATCCCGGAAGGGAGTGCCACCGACACCGTCTACGAAACCGGCACCGAAAAACCCATCCCCCTTGGCTTTACCGTACAATGCAACGATTTCAAAGTTTCATTCTATGCGGACGGAACAACACCCAAAGAATTCCGCTCCAATCTTTCTGTGCTGGAAAACGGAAAAACCATCATTGACAAACGCTCCATCATAGTCAACGATCCCCTGGACTACAAGGGGATCACCTTCTACCAATCCAGCTACGAGCCCATGCAGGGCTTCAACGTGGTCATCACCAACAAGGCCACCAAGGTCAGCCAGTCCTTCCAGATCCCCTTTGGCCAGAAAATCAGCTGGCCTGAAGGAGGCATTGACTTCGGGGTTATCAACCAGGAAGTACGGAGCCGCATGGGAGATGTCAACCGGCTGAAGGTGTGGTTTTCCGATGGTCAGGGCGACCCCAGCATCTTCTGGATGGCCAACAACGCAACCCAAACCATCTCCAGCCCGGCAGCAACCTATGAATTTGAGGCAAGCCAGGTGTACGCCACCGGCCTTCAGGTGGCAAAGGATCCCGGCGTCTGGACCGTCTATGCCGGGTGTGCTCTCATGCTGATAGGCCTCTACGTCGCTTTCTTTCTTTCACACCGGAGGGTTTGGGTCTATATTGTCCGGGAAGAAGCTGCAGACCGTTGCCGGATACTGGTTTGCGGCGCCAGCAGCAAAAACAAGATCGCCTTTGAAAAAGAATTTGCCGCCCTGGTCGAGTGTTTCACACACGACTCCACGCTTCAAAACGCTTAAGGATCTGCCATGAACAGTTCACAACTATTGGGCATAACAACACTTGCCTATCTTCTTTCTGCGATGCTCTACATCGCCATCTTTGTTTTTCGGGCAAAAAAGCTCGGCCTCATCGCCACAGTGATCACTGCCTGCGCGTTTTTGATCAACACTGCGGGCATCGCCCTGCGCTGGCAAGAATCGTATCAGGCAGGCATCGGCTACGCGCCCCTTTCCAACATGTACGAATCCCTGGTGTTCTTCGCCTGGGCCATTGCCATCTTCTATCTCGGCCTTGAGTGGAAATACAAGAACAGAATTCTGGGCGCCTTCTCCATGCCCTTTGCCTGCCTGAGCATGGCCTATGCCTCGCTTTCCCCTCAGTTCGGCAAAGAAATCAAGCCGCTGATCCCGGCCCTGCAAAGCAACTGGCTCATCGCCCATGTTATCACCTGCTTTGTCGGCTATGCAGCCTTTGCGGTGGCAAGCGGCATGGGCATCATGTATCTGATCAAGGACCGGAAGGCGAACGAGGCCCCAGGCTCCCTTCTGGCCTCCCTGCCCGAGCTCAAGGTGATCGACGACATCATCCACAAGACCCTGGTTTTCGGTTTTCTCTGGCTCACCGCCGGCATCATCACCGGGGCGGTATGGGCCAACTCCGCCTGGGGCACCTACTGGAGCTGGGACCCAAAGGAAACCTGGTCGCTGATCACCTGGTTTGTCTATGCCGCAACCCTCCATGCCAGATTCACCAGAGGCTGGGGCGGGCGGCGCATCGCCTGGCTGGCGGTACTCGGCTTCCTTTCAGTAATCTTCACGTACTATGGCGTCAATTTCCTGCTTTCCGGCCTGCACAGTTACGGCGGCGGAAGCTGATCTGATCTGTCAGCCACAAGCAACGAACTCGACTGAAGCTAAATATTCTTCCTGCTTGACAAGGCTTGGCAAGTGGGTTTATAAAATAACATTTGTAAGTGAATGGGGATTCATAAACCCAATTTTATAAACCAACTGTATTAAGGGAGAAGAACAATGAAGAAAACCATTATCTGTTCCGCAGCCTTCGCACTGGTGTTCGGTTTTGCTGTTGCCAGCAACGTTCTCGCAGCAGACAAGGGTCCGGCCGACATCACCCTGAAGACCGATGCAGCCAAGAAACCCGCTGTATTCCCCCATGCCAAGCATCAGGCCAAGAATGAATGCGATGTCTGCCACAAGAGCGCTGACTTCCCGGCTGACAAGAAGTGGGACATGAAGAAAGGCCACGCTCTCTGCCAGGGCTGCCACAAAGCCAAGAATGCCGGCCCGACCAAATGTCCTGACTGCCACAAGTAAGTTTCCTGTTTTATAGGCAAAAAAAAGCTGCTCAATTGAGCAGCTTTTTTTTGCCTTATGCCATCCCCTGCAACCAAGGGTCAATCACCAGTCTATCTTCCCTCCACTGGTCGCTCACTCCTGATCACAGAAATCACCGCCTGCATCTCCCCTTTGCTTCCGGGACTGAACTCCAGCCCACGCACTCCGTGAAACTCCACCTCAGAACATCGCCTCCGGCTCAGCCCCATTCCCCTGCTTTGCCAAGGAGATCACGCTGCATATCGCGGCAATGACGGAAAACGGCCCCAGCAATAGAAAGAGCGCAAAGGTCGCAACTCCCCACAAGGCCTCGCTGACCTGCTGAAAAGAAACCCTAGTCGTAACACTGCCCGTTGCTTCGCTCACACCCACGGAACCAATATTAATTTTATCTAAAAACTGCGTGATGGTTGTCATTGTCGTTCTCCTTGTAAAAAAATAGCCGTTTCCCTTGCTCAGGCGGCAACATCTCCTGATCTCTGCTCCACGCTGATCTTTCTGGGAACAAGCCCGCTGGACATAAAGGCCGTGCACTGTTTTCTCTTCTCAAAGGGACAGTCGGCAATATTCCAGCAGGGGGTGTACTGCAACAGCTTTTTGATGGCTGCGATGCTGATGCCATGCTCATGGATCATATCCCGCAGGCACTGAATCCACTTGATGTCATCCATGGTGTAGTAGCGCCACTGCCCGTTCCGTAGAGGCGTGATCAGGTTTTCCTTTTCGTATATCCTCAGGGTCCGCGGATGCACTTCCAGCATTTTCGCTGCGGTTCCTATGGTGAAGATTGCCTTGTTGTCAGATATCATTGTCTCTACTCCGGTGTGAGCTTCCTGCGGGCGGGAGATCCCGCCCGCAGGAGGTCATTTGTCTTTACTCAGCCTCAGATGGGGCGGTAATCAATGATTGCCGCTGGGCCGACAAGCCTTA
>JAPLJG010000105.1 GCA_026388735.1 Deltaproteobacteria bacterium | reverse complement strand
GGTATGTTCATTTCTTTGCTTGCCCAAAGAAACGAACCAAAGAAAGGGCCCCCTGTGTCTCTTGTCCCGCCGGAGGCGGGATGCCCTGCGCTCCTCGATGCTGCCGGGGCTTTGCAAACTCGGCTTCGCCTCAAACAGTGCAAATCCCCTTTTCGGCAGCCTCTCCGGTGCTCGGCTGCGTGCCAATGGGAGTTTTTCCCCTCCCCCATTTTGTCCTGCCGCGCCTCGCAGGCGAGGGCGGAAAAAGATGCGGAAACTGTTTGAGGGCGAAGCCCGAGTTTTTCCGCGTCCCGCCCTCGGCGAGAAGTAAGGGAAGCCCGCAGGGTCAGGACTGGTCGGGGTGCCTTTTTCTTGTTTCTTCTTTTGGGCATGCAAAAGAAGAAAAAGAGAACAGCCGAAAAGCTCTTCCCGTCCCTTCGCCTGGAATTGTCGAACCACCCTGATTTTAGCGGCAAATCCCGGCAGGAGCGAGTATACTGGTCGCCTTACCCGTTGTGAATACTGAGTAAATAAAGAAATTCATGAGAGCTGTTATGGCATATCCTCGTTTGTTGCTGGCGGTGGCGCTGTTTTTCTGCGTGGCCGTCGTGAGTGTCTCCCCGGTCCGGGCTGCCCAGGACCCCTTTCCCCTCTACGATTGCGTCACGCCCAATGTGTCTTTCTGGTGTGATATCTACGGCAAATATCCTTCCACCCAGGGTGTTCTCCACGACAAGCGGGATCTGCGCGTTATCTACGAGGTGCTGGATGTCGAGGGGGTCTTTGAGGCCGGCGCCAAGGAACGGGACCGACAGAGGATAGAAAGGGCTAAGGAGAGATATCTGGATATCCTCAAATCCCTGGCCGCAGGCGTTCCCCCCCAGAACCGGGAGGAAAAACGGGTGGCCGGGTTGTTCGGCCCCAGGGCCACGGCGGAGGATTTTCGCCTGGCCCAGGACAATATCCGTTTCCAGTCCGGGCAGAAGGATAATTTCGAAAAAGGTCTGATCCGTTCCGGGGCTTATCTGGCCGAGATCAAGCAGATCATGGCGAGCTACGGAGTGCCCGAGGATCTTGCCTATCTGCCCCACGTGGAATCATCCTTCAACTACAAGGCGTACAGCAAGTTCGGCGCGGCAGGCATCTGGCAGTTCACCGAATCTTCCGGTAAGCAGTTTAATTTGGACGTGGATTATGCCATCGACGAGCGGCGCGACCCGATCAAGGCCACCCATGCCGCAGCCAGAATGCTGAGACATAATTACGAGTTGCTCGGCACCTGGCCGTTGGCGGTAACCGCCTATAATCACGGGGTCAACGGCATGATGCGGGCCAAAGCGGCCAAGGGGGATTATGAAAGAATCTTCCAGGAGCATGAAAGCGAGTTGTTCAAGTTTGCTTCGCGGAATTTCTACTCGGAGTTTCTTGCCGCCCGGGAGGTGGCCAAGAACTACAGGACCTATTTCGGCCAACTCCCCATTGAGCCGCCGGTGAACAGCAAGACTGTGACCTTGCCCAACTATGCCCTGATGAACGATCTGGTCAAGCACCTCAAGGTTGACCTGGAAACCTTCAAGGCCTTGAATCCTGCCTTGCGCGAACCGGTGCACCTCGGTCAAAAATTGATTCCCAAGGGCTATGAGGTCCGGGTGCCGCAACAGGGCAAGGCTGTCCGGTTGGCGGACAATATCCCCTCGGAGATTCTCAAGGAGGATCAGGCGCAGACCAATATGTATCAGGTGCGCCAGGGAGATACCGCCTATTCCATCGCCCTGACCCATGGTATTACGGTGACCGATCTTCTGCGGGGCAATGGGCTTGATGAGCAGGCGGTGATCTGTCCTGGCCAGAATCTGCGCATTCCCAGCCTGGGCGAACGGGGTACGTTGGCCGCCGTGGTCGGGAAGAAGACGGAGCCCCCGCGTCCGGCCGGTCTGATTCCGGTGGTGCCCGGGGGAAAGACGGCGGCCCAGTCCGGGGGTGAGGTGGTCTCCCTGGTGAAGTTGGCGGGTGCGCCGGGTTCGGCGCAGGTGGTCCAGCCGGTGAAGGTCGCCTCGTTGCCTGAGGCTACCCCGGCCAAAGCCCCGGAGCCGGCAAAGGCCAAGGGCGCCCAGTGCCCTTCCCTGACTCCGGCCAAGGTTTTGGGCAATCTCGGAATTGAGGTGGTCAAGAAGCAGGGCAAGACCTATGGCGTCGTTCGGGTGGAAGCCGAGGAAACCCTGGGGCACTATGCACGCTGGCTCGGGGTGCGGGCCTGGGATCTGCGCCACTTCAACAACTTGCGCTACGAACAAGCCCTGGCGGTGAACCAGCAGATCAAAATTCCCCTTGCCAAGGGGAGCAAGGAAAAGTTTGAGGCCCAGCGTTATGAGTTCCACAAGGAGATGGTGGAGGACTTCTTTGCCGCCTACCGGCTGATGGAAGGCACCCGCACCTACCGGGTGAAACAGGGCGACACCATCTGGTCCCTGTGTCAGAGCGAATTCGAGCTGCCTTTCTGGCTGATTAAAAAATACAATGAATCCGTGGACTTCACCCAGCTGAAACCGGGACTGCATCTGGTGGTGCCCCGGGTTGAATCGATTCGCTGATAGATTTTCGGACTGATCCCATGGATGCCCAACCCAAAACTATTCTGCTTAAAGACTACCGCCCGCCTGCTTACACGATTGAAGAGGTGTTGCTGGCCGTGGATCTGTTCGAGGAGCGGGCTCGGGTCTGCTCCCGCCTGGTCTGCCGCCGCAACGGCCCGACCGCACCGGATGCCCCCCTTGTACTCCAAGGGAGGAGCCTGGTGCTCAAGTCCGTTGCCCTGGACGGCGTTGCCCTCACCCAGGACCAGTATCGGCTTGACGATGAAACCCTCACCATCCCAACGGTGCCGGAGCGCTTCGTGCTTGCCGTCGAAACCGAGCTCTATCCCCAGAACAACACCTCCCTCGACGGCCTGTACCGTTCCAGCGGCAATTTCTGCACCCAGTGCGAGGCCGAGGGCTTTCGCAAGATCACCTATTTTCTCGACCGGCCCGATGTGCTGGCCCGCTACGAGGTCACCATCACCGCAGAGCAACAGCGCTATCCGGTGCTTCTGGCCAACGGCAACCTGATGGAAGCCGGACCGTTGCCTGAAGGCCGCCATTACGCACGCTGGCAGGACCCGTTTCCCAAACCCTCCTATCTTTTCGCCATGGTTGCCGGTAATCTGGTCAAGATCGCCGATACCTTCACCACCCGTTCCGGCCGCCCGGTTGCCCTGGAAATCTATGTGCAGGCCCACAACCGGGACAAATGCGGCCATGCCATGGTCTCGCTCATCAAGGCCATGCGCTGGGACGAGGAGGCCTTTGGCTTGGAGTACGATCTTGACCAGTACATGATCGTGGCGGTGGACGATTTCAACATGGGCGCCATGGAAAACAAGGGGCTCAACGTCTTCAACTCCAAGTACGTGCTGGCCAGGCCAGACACCGCTACGGATGCCGATTACGAGGGGATCGAGGCGGTCATCGCCCACGAGTATTTTCACAACTGGACCGGCAACCGGGTTACCTGCCGGGATTGGTTCCAGTTGAGCCTCAAGGAAGGGCTCACCGTGTTCCGCGACCAGCAGTTCACCGCCGATCAGGTCTCTGCCGCGGTCAAGCGCATCCACGATGTCCGGCTCCTGCGCAATGTGCAGTTCCCAGAGGATAACGGGCCCATGGCCCATCCGGTGCGGCCCGATTCCTTCATGGAGATCAACAATTTCTATACCGTGACCATCTACGAGAAAGGGGCCGAGATCATCCGGATGCTGCACACCCTGCTGGGAGCGGAATTGTTCCGGCAGGGGCTGGCCTTGTATCTCACGCGCCACGACGGCCAGGCCGCCACCACCGATGATTTTGTCCAGGCCATGGCCGAGGTCTCTGGCCGCGATCTAACGCAGTTCAAGCGCTGGTACACCCAGGCCGGCACGCCGCAGCTTATTGTGCAGGGCAAGTATGATGACCAGACTCAGACCTATACCCTGACCCTCGTGCAAACCACCCCACCCACCCCTGGCCAGTCCGAAAAGGAACCGCTGCATATCCCGGTGGTCCTTGCTCTGCTGGACAGCCAGGGTGGCGAGATGGCGCTGGTCTCCCCGGAGCGGCAGGCAGAGGCCGAGCGCGGTCTGTTTGAGCTGCACGGGGTCGAGGAAATCATTCACTTTAACGCGGTGTTGGAAAAGCCGCGCCTCTCGATCCTGCGCAATTTCTCCGCACCACTCAAGATTGCATACGATTGTGATGCGGAAGAGCTGCTCTTCCTCTTTCGCCATGATCAGGATTCTTTCAACCGCTGGGAGGCGGGGCAGTGCCTGGCCAGCCGGTTGCTCCTGGGGTTGGTGGAGGATTTTCGGAATAACCGCCCTCTGCTTCTTGACGAAAGATTTGTTGCGGCCTGTGCCCGGCTGCTTGAGGGAAAAGGCGGCGATAAGGCCCTTCTTGCCCTGCTGCTCACCCTGCCTTCGGAGGAATACCTGGCCGAGCAGATGGAGGTAGTGGATGTCGAGGCAATCCACGTTGCCCGCACCTTTGCCCGGCAGACCCTGGCCTGTTCCCTGCGGCCCCTGTGGGAACAGGCCTATCAGGCCAACCGGGCCAGCGGCCCATACCGCTACGCGCCGGGGTTGGCAGGGCAAAGGGCGTTTGGTAATCTCTGCCTCGCCTATCTGGTAAGCCTTGAAGACGATGCGGCTATCCAACTCGCTCTTGCCCAGTTTCGCGGGGCGGACAACATGACCGATCAGATGGCCGCCTTTGCCGCCCTGGCCCATTCCGCCCGTCCGGAGCGGCAGCAGGTGATCGCTGATTTTTACCAGCAATGGCAGGGGGATTCTCTGGTGCTGGACAAGTGGTTTGCGGTGCAGGCCACCGCCCCGCTGCCGGAAACCCTGGCCGAGGTGCAAGGGCTCATGGCACATCCGGCCTTTCAGTTGAAAAATCCCAACAAGGTCCGCGCCCTCATTGGCACCTTTGCCGCAAGCAACCCGCTCTGTTTTCACGACCCGTCTGGCCGGGGGTATCACTTTTTGGCCGAGCAGATTCTGGCCCTAGACCCCCTCAATCCGCAGATTGCCGCCCGTCTGGCCGCACGGCTCGGGCGGGGAGGGCGTTACGATGCAACCAGACGTGGCTTGATGCGGGTTCAGCTTGAGCGGATATTTACTGAGAAAAATTTGTCACGGGATGTATATGAGGTGGTGAGCAAAAGTTTGCAGAGTGGCCGGGCGGAAACCTGAGGCTTCTAATGGGGTGCTGTTGTCACCCTGTTGCGGCCATTATTTTTTGAATCATACAGGGCGGCATCGGTCTTTTTCATCAAGGAATCGTAGTCGTCGTCTTTGGCGATGAATTCGGCAACGCCAAAGCTACAGGTGAGCGAAAGGGAGTCCTTTTCGGAAATAGGTATGGCGAGGAATCTGATGTCTTCGCACAATCTTTCTGCCAGCATCGTGGCGTCGGAGAGCTTCGTGTTGGGCAGGATCAGGACAAATTCTTCCCCGCCGTATCGGCAAGGGTAATCAACCTCCCGGACCTGTTTTTTTGTGAACGCCCCCAGATACCGCAAGACCAGGTCTCCGGCGAGATGGCCGTATTGGTCATTGGTTTTTTTGAAAAAATCAATGTCGAACATGACGAGGGTAAGGGCAGTTCCGTATCGCTTGGCTCGGGATATCTCCGTTTCGAGAAGAATCCTGAAGCTGTTTCTGTTGTAAAGACCGGTCAGTTCGTCGAAGGTGGCTTGTCTGTGCAGTTTTTTCTCAAACTTCCACATTTTGACAAGATTACCGGCCCTGGCCAGTAATTCTTCGGGGTGGTATGGTTTTCTGATGTAGTCATTGGCCCCCTTTCTTAGGGCAACAACGGCTTCTTCCGTGGAATCAAGGACGGTAACCATCAGAAAGGGGATGTTTTCAAGTAAGGGAGTTTGGCGGACCAGGGATAAGAGTTCCAGCCCGTCCATATTTGGCATGAGCCAATCTGAAATAATCAGGCAGATATTTGCTTCGTTTTTGAGAATGTCCATGGCCTCGTGGCCGTCTTGGGCAGAGATGGATTCATGGCCCCGGCGAGTTCGAGCTGTCTTTCCATGGCGCGCAGAACAGAAGGGCTATCATCCACGATGAGGATTTTTCCTGGATCATCATGGGGACCGAGTTGGATGTCTTGCGGATTTTTCATGGGGATGTTCTCTGCCGTTAATCTTGGATGCCGATGATGAATCATATCATATCGGTGATAGTCAGGGCGGATCTTCTTTTGGGCAATAGTTTAGATAGAGAGAAGTTATAGTCGACAAAACAATCTTGGCTTGCAGGTGATTTCATGGATATTTCAAAAACGATTGCGGAGATGAAGAAGAACCCCGCCTTTGCCGAGAACGTCGGCATGGTGCTGGTCCACAACGGCGTGGTCCGGGCCTGGTCGCGCAAGACCCGAGAAGGAGTCACCTCCCTGGAGGTTACCCCGGATCAGAAAAAGGTTGAGGCGATCCGCCAGGAGTTTCTGCAAAAGCCAGTCAGGAGTTTCTGCAAAAGCCCGGCATCTTCGATATCGTTATCGAGGCCAAAAGCGGCAGTTTTCAGCCCGGCGACGATCTATTGTTCATCATCGTGGCTGGAGACATTCGGGAAAATGTGAAACCGGTGTTGGGCGAGCTGCTGGACCGTATCAAGTCCGAGGCCATCGGTAAAAAGGAAGTGATGCTGGCCTGAAGTTCACCCTTGCAAAAATGCGGGAATCCGGTTAGTAAGGGGCCGCACAGTGTTTTTTTTTACTTTGATTTTGATTGCCACAGGGAGATAGCAAGTATGTATTCCGCTTCTGATTTTCGCAAAGGCCTAAAGGTTCAGATCGACGGTGAACCGTATATCATGACGGATTTTTCCTTTTCCAAGCCAGGCAAGGGCCAGGCCCTGTATCGCGCCCGTCTGCGGAATATGATCACCGGCAATGCCTTTGAAAAGACCTTCCGCTCCAACGACAAGCTGGAAAAGGCCGCCCTTGAAGAGCGGACCATGCAGTACCTCTACAAACAGGGGGATGAATATTTCTTCATGGACAACGTCTCCTTTGAGCAGCTGGAGATGTCCAAGGCACAGCTGGGCGATGCCACCAACTTTCTCACCGACAACATGGACGTGGATGTGCTGCAGTACAACGGCCGTCCCATCGGCGTTACCCTGCCCAACTTCGTCAGCCTCAAGGTCACCCAGTCCGACCCGTGGGTCAAGGGCGACACCAGCGGCAGCGACTCCAAGCCCGTGACCATGGAAACCGGGTATGTGGTTCAGGTGCCGCCCTTTATCGAAGAAGGGGATAAGCTGCAGATCGACACCCGCACCGGGGTGTATGTTACCAGAGTAAAAGAGTAGCCGTAAAGTCCCCTCGCCCCTTGCGGGAGAGGGATAGGGAGAGGGGGAACGTCTTGGATGTGATGCCGTTGGCAAAGTCACCCACCCCCAGCCCCTCCCGTCAAGGGAGGGGAGTTAAGGTAAAAGCCGAACCGAAACCGGACTCTGCACAACGACTATGATCCCCACTCACGGCCTGCATTTGCGGGCCGTTCTCATTCAAGCTCTGCGCACCTTCTTCATCGACCGAGGCTATCTCGAGGTCGAAACCCCCATCCGTATTCCTGCCCCTGCCCCGGAAGCCCATATCGTGCCGCTGACCAGCGAGGGTTGTTTTCTGCAAACCTCGCCAGAGCTCTGTATGAAACGGCTGCTGGCCGCAGGCATCCCCAAGATTTTCCAGCTCTGCAAATGCTTCCGTAAGGCTGAGCGCGGCGACCGCCACCTGCCCGAGTTCACCATGCTGGAGTGGTACGCGACCGGAAGCGACTACCGCGATCTGATGGCGGACTGCGAAGCGCTGCTGCGCCATTTGGCTGCGGCCATGGGCAAGGGTGGGGTGCTGGAATGGCAGGGATGCAGGATCGATCTTGGGTCGGAGTGGGAGCGACTCACCGTGGCCGAGGCCTTTCGCCGCTACGCGCCCTGCACGGTGGAAGAGGCGCTGGCCCAGGACCAGTTCGATGAGATGCTGGTGGAGTACGTGGAGCCGCATCTGGGCATGACAACCCCCACCTTTCTCTGTGACTACCCGGCCACGCTGGGCGCGTTGGCCCGGCTCTCTCCGACTGATCCAACGGTGGCCGAGCGTTTTGAACTCTACGTGGCCGGGCTGGAGCTGGCCAACGGTTTTTCCGAGTTGGTTGATCCCGTTGAGCAGCGGGCCCGGTTTCTGGCGGAGCAGGAGGGTATCCGGCTGCAGGGCCGCGACCCTGGCCCCATGCCGGAACGGTTTCTAGATGGTCTTGAGGCAATGCCTCCTGCTGCGGGCATTGCCTTGGGGGTGGATCGGCTGGTCATGCTTTTTACCGGGGTGGACAGTATCGATCAGGTGGTGGCCTTCACTCCGGAGAGATTGTAGCCTTTCGCCAGTAATCGGCACCAAATATGCGAATTACCCCGCACGATAAGTAAAGCGGACGCTAAGAATGCCGCCCTCAACCTCGCCGAAACAGCATCTTTCAATCATTGTCTTTTCTGGCTAGTTTTTCTTTATAGAACTCATTCTCAATCTGATGTACGAACTGGACAAATTCATTATATGTCAGAAAAATAGCCTTCTTGTCATTCTTGAAGTGATATCCCTCCTCGTCAATTGAGAAGTTATTGTGGGCTATAGAATCTCGTATGACCTTAATTTGTTCGATCACTCCTGTTAGGTCTTTTCGGTCATTTTTGTACTCCTCCTTTATGAGGAGGAGCGGTAACAGTCTGCAGATTCCGAAATTTTGATTCAGCAGGACGTGTTGGGTCGAAAATCGTTTTTCAAATTCTTCCCTTATTGTCTTGAGTGTCGTTGTGTTTGGGTAAGTATCGAATATATGTAACAAGTATTCGACGTACTTGAGGTGGGCATTGATCGCTAGAATTGTTTCCATGAATCTGTTCTCATGACCTACGATGTAAAGCTATACGTCCTGAATCTTCTTCTGAATCATCTGCAAATCCAGCCAAGTCGCCTTCTTCATCTCTGGATTTCTCAAAAGAAATTCCGGCGAAAAGGTGGGGATCAGCGGGATGCCCTGAAAATCGTGGAACCTGCCGCGCAATTGGCTTAAGGGTTTGCTGGTGTGGAGCAGCTTTTGGGCGGCGAGTGGTCCCATGGCGCAGATGACCGTTGGGGCGACGAGCATGATTTCCTTGAGCAGGAAGGGCAGGCAGGCGTCCACCGCCTCCTTGCCTGGCGACTCCTGGGCATGGCATCTGGTGAGCAGGCTCAGGTGGACCGCATCACGGTTCAGGCCGATGGCCTCTAGCATTTTGTCGAGGAGCTGGCCCGGTTCCCCGCTCATGGGTAGGCCGGAATGGTCGTCCTCGGCAGAGGGCGCATCGGTGATGATCAGGAGCTTGACCCCGATTGTGCCCTCTCCGGTTATTGCCTTGTTCCGGCTTTGGTGCCGTGGGCAGCGCTGGCAGGCCTGCATTTCGGCATACAGCTCGGTCAGGGTGGTGTCCGGCATGACGGCGGATGTGGTCTGCTGCCGGGCTGATGGGGCCAGGGGTGTCTTCGACTTGGAGGCGGCTACGGTTTGCGGTTTGGCAGTAGCGGCGACCGGTTGCTGCGGCCCGGCAACAAAGCGTTCAAGTTCCGGGGTGCGTGGGTAGCCATCGATCCCGATTGCCTGCTGGAAGGCGACAAGCTGCCGGACATCCTGAAGAAACTCCAAGGCGGACTGGGCTGGGATCGGTGGGGTGGTAGTGTAGTTTCCGTCGGGCGTTGTCATGGGTGGTCCTTGATTTTTGCCCATTATAGCCCGGAGCAGGGGGAAGGCCAAAAGAAAAGATGGGTGGGGCTCTTCCAAATTACTCCCCTCCCTCGACGGGAGGGGGCTGGGGGTGGGTGAAGCTGGACTTGCCGATTTCGTGGCTGCTTCCCCCTCTCCCTAGCCCTCCCCCGCCAGGGGGGAGGGGACTTTTCGGACTGTGGCAACTGTTCCTTTAAAAGAGAGAACCTGGCCGCTTGTGAGTTTGTTATTACAGTACAACCGGAATGGAAAGCACCGACTCCTGCTTAAACAACCCCCCTGACTTCCGCTTGATCCGCACCGTCACCGACTTGCCGATTTCCTTGCCCAGTAGGATGATCTTCAGGTCGTCGATGGTGGCCACCGGTTCATCATCCAGCGCAAGGATCACATCTTTTTCCTTGATCCCTGCCGCCCCGGCCTTGCTCTTTTCGGATAATCCTTGCACCAGCGGGCCATCGGGAGTGTTGGCCAGCATCACCCCGAGAACCGCAGCCGGTGGCAGCTCCACGGGTTTGGAAAAGATCAGGTAATCCGCCTCGGTCTGGTCCAGCGCTTCGTTCTCGCTGTTCAGGATGACGGCTTGGCGAATTCCTGGCAGGCGGCGGGCGACTCGGGGCGGGATGGCCGTGGCCTTGTCGGTATGCCCCTGTCCGGCCAGCACCACCATTCGGCTCTCCGGATGGGCGGTGAGGAAGGTGGTCACGGACTCGGCCATGGTCTCGTCCCAAATGGCCTGGGCCTGGAAAAAGCCGTTGATCTGTTCCGGCGTGCTGTGCTCACCGTGCATGGTAAAGACCTCGGTGATCCGCTCACGATAGCCGGGGATGGCAAGGTCGCGGTCTGCGGGAATCTTGACAAGTTCCTCGGCACTCAGGGCGGCAGTGCCCTCCTTGAAGACCTTGCTGACGATCTCTTTTTCCTGGTTGAGGGCCACGATGGGCAGTTTGTTGCGCCGGGCAAAGTTGATGATCTCCCGGTACAACCGGTAGTCAAAGCTCCATTTGGAAAAATATCCCGATTGTTTCAAGAATTCCCGCTCGTTCAGCTCTCCTGCCACATACCGATCAAGAACGGGTTGCGCCTCGTGGCTGAACATCTCCATGCCGATGGCAAGCTTGGGGTTCTGGGTGAACAGCGCCCGGATCACCCGCAGTTGCAGGAGATGGTCCTCGTTGCGGGTGTGGCTCTCCCCCACATAGACCACCCGTTTGTCGGCGATCTGGTCCATGATTGCGGCAAAGGACAGGGCCTGGGGCATGGCGATGCCCATGGGCGGGGTATCGATGGCCAGGCGGATGCCCTGGTCGGTCTCGGCAATGGTTTTCCGCTCAATTCGGCCCAGGTTGAAATAGAGCGCGCTGTACTTGCCGTAATGGGAGAGCTTGGGCGCGGCTGCGGCTGTTTCCGCCGCACTGCTCGAAGCGATCAGCACCGCAACCTGGCCAGGGGCCAGGGGGTTCTCCCGCGCTTCCAGGCTAAAGCCCTTGGTGGTTTGAGGTGGAGAGGCAAAGATGGAGCGGGCCAGGCGGCTGTTGGTGCCGAGGAAAAGTACGGCCTTTCCTGCCAGATCCTTGTCCGTGGCCTCGCTGGCGGTCTTGACCGGGCACTCCATGGAAGTGAGGAGTTCGATGAACGGGGCATAGATCTGCCGGTCTTCCGCCTCCGGGACAATGGCCAGCCTTTCGCGGGCGCCGAGGAAGCGCGACCAAGTGGGCGGCAGTTCTTCCGGTGCCAGGGCCCGCATCAGATCGTAGTCGGGATCGGCAACCACCAGCGTGGGATAATCACTCAGGCTGAGGTTTAGTTTGGTCTCGGTTTCGGTAAGAGTCACCTCGCGTCGTTCCTTGCCCTTGGCAGTGACGATATCCAGGGGCAATCTCAGGCGGTAGGGTTTTTCCTGAAGTTGCTTGATGGTGAGGGTCAGTTCGATCTGGCCGTCTTTTTCCTTGAGGCTATCGGCGAGTTCCAGGCGGGGAATATCGGCGCGGTTGAGCCATTGGCTGAAAAACGGTTCGAGATTCTGGTGGGAGCTTGCGCTGAAACTTGCGGCCAGATCCTGCCAGCTCGCCTGTTGGTTACGGAAACGGGCATAGAACTCCCGCAGTCCGGCGTAAAAGGGCGCGTCGCCGATCTCCCGGAGCAGCATGTGGAAGAGCATGCTCCCCTTGTCGTAGCCCAACGCGCGATTCGCCTTGTCCCCGGAGGCAACATGGCTGCCGGCCCCGCTGAAATCCTTGAGCGCCTTGGTGTTGTCCTGCCCCACATAGCTCTGGTAGGTGATGAGCTGTTGCTTTCTGAATGTGGCATCGGCCCGCTTGTCTGCGGCAAAGGCCTGATCCGCCAGGTAGGTGGTCAGCGCCTCGCACCAGTTGCCCTGGCTGGCGTCCACGCCAACCGCGTTGCCGAACCAGCTGTGCAGCACCTCATGGCCCAGGGAGGTCTCGGTGATAAAGGGCAGCCGAACCACGGCCTGGCCGAGCAGGGTGAAGGTGGGCATGGCGTAGCCGGTGGGGAGTCGGTTTTCCACGATGCTGAAACGCTTGTAGGGGTAGGGCCCGATCAGCTCCTGGTAGCGTTTGAGGTAGGCAAGGGTTTTCTTGCGGTATTCCGCAGCCAGTTGCAGGTCTTCCGCAAAGAAGTAGGAGTACAGGGTTTGGCCTGGGCCGATGGGCTGGTGCTCCACCACATAGGGCCCGGCCACGAAGTTGAGGCTGTCTGCGGGATGATGGAAGCGGAAGCGGACGGTGCGGATATTTCCGGCCACTGTGCTGCTGATCTCCTCGGCCTCGGAGATGGCCTCAAACTGTTTGGGGATGGCGGCGGTCAGCTCCTGGAGACAGTCGGTGTCCAGGAGCGGATGCCAGATCCCGGTGAGGGCGATGCCTGTATGGTCGATGAGTCCGTCGGCCTGGCTGCCTGCCATGGTTTTGCGAAAGCTGATGGCCACCTGCCGGTCTTTTGCCGTGGGCGGGAGAACCACCTGCTCCGTGGCCTGGAGCGGAACGCCGTCCAGTTGTAAGGCGGTGATCTCGATTCCGATAAGGGAGACGGTGACAGCGGTCTGGGCCGGGATGGTGATGCGTGATGTGCCAATGAGCCGATGGCCGGCAAGGTCAAAGGCAATGTCGAGCTGTTGCTGGGGGATACGTGTGGCTGCGGCGGACTGGGCCACGGGGAGGATCAGCAGGCCAAAGAGTAGGAGAAGGCAAAGCAGGCACCGCGCATGCTTAAGCCGGTTCCAGATTTTCCGCGTCGCAGAACTGTTTGAGGGAAGCCAGGGCTGTTTCCGCACGTTGTTGTCCTCGCAGTTTTTTTGGTAGCTTCGTCGCCCAGGCCGGGAACAGGCCGAAGTTGATGTTGGAGGGTTGGAAATGCTTGGGGTCGGTCAGGGTCAGATGGCCGATCAAAGCGCCCAGGGCGGTGTCGTTGGGCAGCTCAAGAGCCGGTTGCTCATGAGCCAGCCGCACCGCATTGATCCCGGCCAGCAAGCCCATGGCCGTGGACTCCACATAACCCTCCACTCCTGTGAGCTGCCCGGCCAGCAGGAGATCGGGCCGGTTTTTCACTTGCAGGCTGGGGAGCAGCACCTTGGGTCCGCAGACAAAGGTGTTGCGGTGGATGCTGCCGAGCCGGGCGAACTCTGCCTGGGCCATGCCCGGAATCAGGCGGAACACCGTCTGCTGCGCGCCATAGGTCAGCTTGGTCTGAAAGCCCACCATATTGTAGAGCAACCCATCCTTTTTTTCCATGCGGAGCTGGACCACGGCGTACGGGTCGCGGCCGGTTCTCGGGTCGGGCAGTCCCACCGGTTTCATGGGCCCGAAGCGGAGGGTGTTCTCGCCGCGCTCCATCATGACCTCGATGGGAAGACAGCCCTCAAAGTATTTTTGTTCCTCGAATTCCTTGAGCGGCACCTTGTCGGCGTTGCGCATGGCCTCGATAAAGGCCGCGTATTCGTCGCGGTTCATGGGGCAGTTCAGGTAATCGCCTGGCCCGTCATCATAGCGGGAGGCCCGGTAGACGATGCTCATGTCCAGGGAGCCGGCGCTAACAATGGGAGCGATGGCGTCGTAAAAGGCCAGGTGCTCTTCCCCGGTGAGTTGGGCCAGGGATGCGGCAAGGGGTGCAGAGGTGAGCGGGCCGGAGGCCAGGATCATCGGCCAGGTTCCGACAGGAGGGAGTTCGGTGACTTCCTCCCTAACCACGGTGATGGCCGGATGCAAATCGATTTTTTCGGTGATAAACTGGGCAAAAAGCTCACGATCCACGGCCAGGGCCCGACCAGCCGGAACCTGGGTCTGGTCGGCTGCCGCCATGATCAGGGAGCCCAGGCGACGCATCTCTTCTTTAAGCAGACCTACAGCGGAAGAGACATCGGCGGAACGCAGGGAGTTGCTGCACACCAGTTCGGCCAACTGCGGCAACTCATGGGCCGGACTGAAGCGTACCGGTTTCATCTCATGGAGCGTTACCCTGCAGCCGCGCTGGGCAGCTTGCCAGGCGGCCTCGCATCCCGCGAGGCCGCCGCCGATGATGGTGATATCCGGGGTATTAGAGGCCAAGCTGTTTCTTGATGGCATCAACCACCACATCGCTGGAGGTGCCGACGATGGATTTCAGCAGGCCTGACTTCTCGTAGAAACCGGCCAGAGGTGCGGTTTTCTCGTTGTAGGTGTCCAGACGGTGGGCGATGGCTTCTTGGGTTTCGTCCTCGCGCTGAATGGCCGGGCTGCCGCACTTGTCGCAGATGCCTTCGACCTTGGTCGGGTTGCTCTTGGTGTTGTAGATCGCCTGACAGGTGGAATTGGTGCAGGTTCTTCTTGTGCAGAGCCGGTCGAAGATCACGTCGCGGGGTACGTCGATGGAAGCAACCATATCCAATTTGATGTTGAGTTTCTGCAAGAGTGCAGTCAAGGCTTCGGCCTGGGGAATGGTGCGCGGGAAGCCGTCCAGCAAAAAGCCCTTGGCGCAATCGGGCTCTTGGAGGCGATTTTCCATGATGCCCATGATCAGCGAGTCGGGAACCAGATCGCCGCGGTTCATGTAGCCTTCTGCTTCCTTGCCCAGCGGGGTGCCGGCCTGAACCGCGCCGCGGAGAATGTCGCCGGTGGAAATCTGTACCGAACCGTCGATGGCGGTGAGTAGCTTTGCCACAGTGCCCTTGCCAGCGCCAGGTGCGCCCAAAAGAATAAGTTTCATGGTGTTTCTCCTGTTTCGATGAATGTATGCCCGCAACAGACGGCACGGGACCGCAATGGGGGTAGGGGTTTGCCGGAATACCAGCAGCGCCGCTTGCACTGCTATTAACGGCGCTGGCCTCGGCAAGTAGAATCCGGGTCGCAACTATACTCGATTTTTGTTGCGGGTGGTAGCGGAAACATCGCGGTTTGGGTATTGCCTGGTCAGCACGATGCAGCAGGCAGGAAGTTCATGCTGCATGCGGGGAAGCGCGAAGGTGCGGCGGGAATCAGACCCGTTCGATCTCGATGCATTTTTCCGGACACATGGCCGCAGCCCGGTCGAGGGACTCGCTGCATGCCACGGTGTCGGAGAGGGATTCGGCTTTTTCCAGGGCCGGGTTCATTCGAAAGACCTCCGGACAGATGACCACGCAGGTTTCGCAACTGTTGCAGCGGTAGGTGTCGATGTTTACTCGGCAGTTCATGGAGGCCTTCGATGTATGGTGGGGATGGGGGCCGGGAGAGCTGAGCTGGCTGCTCCTCCGGCCCTGTGCGGGATCGCTTACTTGACGCCCTTGCTTTTCAGGTAGGGGCTGTATTTTTGGTCCGTTTCCATGATGTGCTTGTCCAGCCAGTTTTTGAGGAAGTTCATCACCTCGATGCTGACCGTGCTTTTGCCGCTTTGCACCTCGCCGATGAGCGCCGTGACCTTGGCGGTCATTTTGTGGTGCTTGTCTTTGTGGTCGGCGGTTTCCGGATAGGCATGGGTGTCGAACAGTTTTTCCTCGACCGCGAAATGGCTCACGCAGTAGTTGGCGAGCTTGTTCAGTACCGGCATCAGGACCTCCTTGCCCTTGCCTGCCAGCATTGCGTCGTTGAGTTCGTTGATCATGATGATGAGCTGTTTGTGCTGGTCATCGATTTGTTTGATGCCCACGGAATACTTGTCCTGCCAGGTTAAAAGCGCCATTGTTATCTCCTGTTTGAGTAGTCGTTGTCTTGACGAAAAAAACTATGTCTGGGTCAGAATAGTATTTTCTGGGAATGTTTATCAAGTGTTAAAATTTTTTTTTGGGAAGGCCATCAACATTGGGGAACTAGCAACCAGCATGCCATAAAAAAACAGAGGCCATTTCCGGAGGGGCGGAAATGGCCTCTGAGTGCCGCTTGTGGCGGCGAGGGAGAGAGGGGAAGAAGCAGGGTGAAAAAAGAAACCAAGGGGAGGAGATTTCTGGGTTTTCACGTTGCCTGTGTTATTAAGACCTTCTCCTCTTTGTAAAAGTTCCCATTTTTTTTAGTCGTACCCGATTATGATTTTGCATTAAGCCCCCCTCCCTCGGAGTCTACGCTTACCTGATGGGAGGGGACTTTTTTAAAAAAATCAAAAATCTTCAAAATCATCGCCCATGGGGATGATATCCTCGGGCTTTGATCCCTTTGCCGGGGCCTTATTCGCCGCAGGGGGGAGGGCCTTTCTGGCCGGGGCCGCGATTTTTTTGGCGGTGGATTGCATCGGAGTGGGGGGGCGCCGCAGCCGTCTGGTGTCTTGCTGCGTTTTTACCGGGCCTTCGGCGCCGCGCACCATTTCCAACAGATTCCCCACCGAGGCCTTCATCATTTCTGCCTGGGCGTTTAGCTCTTCGGAGGCAGAGGCGGATTCTTCCGCTGCGGCCGCGTTGCTCTGGGTCACGGTGTCGATCTCGTGGATGGCCTTGGTGACCTGGGTGACGGCGTTGGCCTGCTGGCTTGCCGATCCGGCTATCTCGCTGATGATGGTGCCGATGCGGGTGGTGGATTCGGCGGCGGTATTGAAGGATTCGCTGGTTTCCTTGACCAGGGCGCTGCCGGTGTTGACCTTCTGCACCGTGCCTTCGATGAGGTTGGAGGTGTTTTTTGCCGCCTCCGCAGCCCGCATGGCCAGGTTACGAACCTCGTCGGCCACCACGGCGAATCCGGCCCCGGCCTCACCGGCCCGGGCTGCTTCTACCGCAGCGTTTAAGGCCAGCAGGTTGGTCTGGAAGGCGATCTCGTCGATGGTTTTCACGATCTTTTGGGTTTGGGCGCTGGCAGCGGAGATTTCTTCCATGGAAACGGTGAGTTTTTTCATGGATTCGTCCGCGCTCAAGATCACCGTGTTGGCTTCTTTCATCAGGTCATCGGCCTGGCGGGCATGGTCGGCATCCTGCTTGACCATGGCCCCGACCTCTTCGAGCGAAGCGGAGGTTTCTTCCACCGCTGCTGCCTGCTGGGAAGCGCCTTCCGCCAAGGTCTGGCTGGAGGAGGAAACCTCGCCCGCCGCCGCAGCCACCTGCTCAGCCCCCTCGTTTAAGGTCAGGCAGACCTGCTTGAGGGTGGCGGAGATTCCCTTGCCCAGGAAAAATGCCAGGACCGCGCCGCTGGCTAAGGCAATGACGCCCAGAACTAGGGCCAGCAAGCCGAGGAACTTGGCCCGTTCCTTGGCGCCAACCGTGCCCTGGTTTGCCTCGTCCTGCACACTCTTGTACAGTTCTTCCAGTACTGGTTCCGCTGCATGGGATGCTTCTTTAATCTTTGGAAGAAGGCTCATTCGTTCATATTCAGGCGCAACGAACATAAGCTCGACATTTTTCTGGTAGGTTTCAATCAATGCGCTGGTCTTCTGGACATCCTCGACCATCTTGGTTTTACCTGCCTTCTTGGCCATGGCCGCGAGGGTGTCCAATTCGTCCTGAAGATCGGCGAAGCTGTCTTTCTGCTGTTTAATCCATTTTTCGTCTCCATTGATGAGGAAGTCTTTCTCAAAGCGGCGGCATTTGTTGAGGTAGGTCATGGCCGCATTAGCGCGCACGGCAATGGCCATCTCGGTTTCAATGAGCCCGGTGAATGTAGAGGTGGCTGAGGAGAGGGCGAACTGGTAAACGCCCACTATGATGGCGGTCAAGAGCAATACTATCCCGAAGCCACTGCCGATTTTTTTGCTTATTGTTGTCTGTTGTCTGGACATCTTTCTCCTCCGCACAGCGGGTTAATCATTGGGAAAATTTGTATGAATTACTTCAATACGTTACAGCATATAGAAAAAAATGATAGCGCGTCAAGCCTTGTTTTGCAGGCTTGTTGCTTTTTTTGCACCGGTCAGTCGCGGCTGAGCACCCGGCCCAGGGTGGCATCCACGGCCAGGGCCTGTTGCATCCGGTCCTTAAGAAACGCTTCGCTGAGGTAGCGGCGGTTGTCTTCGATCAGGGTGCAGAGGGTTTCGATGTCGCCGGATTCGGCCAGCTTGGTGATCCTGTCGAGGTTTTCGGCAAAGCTTTGGACAATGCGGCGGCCTTGGCCGCTGGTGGCCATGATCTCCGCGTAGGTGCGGGGGTTTTGCCCATGCACCCTGGCCATGGAGAGGATGGAGTAGAGCGAGGTCAGAGTGGCGTGGCTGCCGATGGCCTCCGGGGGGATGGCGTTGTCCTTGAGGGCCATGGCCAGGGCCACCGAAATGGAGGTGGGCAGCTTCTGGCTGACCCCCATCATCAGGTCGTGCTGCTCCGGTGCGTCCAGGGAGATCTTGGCCCCGTGCTTGTACAAAAAGGCCTCGAACTCGCTGCTTAACACCCCGCTCCGTGCAGTGCGGACCACCGAGGCATTCTTGCCTTTCATCGTGGCGGCCTGTGGCCCCCAGAGGTTATGGACCAGCAGTACCTCAACCCCGTCCTTGGTGTGGCTCAGGGCGGTGTGCAGCACGTTTTCCGCCTCGCCCGCCAGCAGGATCAGGGCTTGGTTTTCCGCCAGCAGCGGGGCGTATTCCGCCACCGCCGCAGGGGTGGCGCTGATGGGCACGCAGATCACCACCACCTCCACCTGGGGGATCATCGTTTCGGGCCGTAAAGCGGTGCTGCGGCCGGTGATCATGGTTTCGTAGCCTTCGCTCTTTAGGCGCTCGGCAAACCAGAGGCTCATCTCGCCGCTGCCGATAAAACCAAAGGTTTTGATGCGTTTAACCCGCATGTCCACCCTGGGAAAGCTGCCCAGTACCCGTACCGAACCGGGCTCCTGGATGATCTGGTGCTCGATGCGCTCGATGGCTTGGCGGACCCGTTCGTCGGCAAGATGCCCCTCGAACTCGATGAAGAATTGCAGCTTCTGGCTCTGGGGATCGGTTTCCGTCTGCATGTCGATCAGGTTGATGCTGCGTTTGGTGAACTCGTTTAAAATCTCCGCCAGGATGCCGACCCGGTCTTTGATCGGGGTGGTGACCATGGTGGTGGCGTCGTACCCGGTGCGGGGGGCCGTGGTCTGGCCCAGTACGGCGTAGCGGGTACGATTGTGGGGCACGATCTCCCTGGCGCGGATGGCGAAGCCGTAGGCGCGCAGCGCCTCCTCCGACTCAATGACCCCATGGCCGACAAGCCCCTGATTTTTGATGTCGTGCACTGCCGCGTCCAGATCATGCACCGAGGTGAGGGTCGCATCGGGAAAGGCGCTGGTGATGTAGTCTTCGCATTGCCGCAGCACCCCGCTTTTTCCCAGGAGCATGGTGATCGGTTCCGTGGCATCGAGGCTGCCCAGGGAAAGATGGATGGGTAAAACGATGTTATCCTGCCAGAAGCCCTTGTCCATGGCCTTGATCAAGCGGCTGTATTCCTTGACCTGCCCTTCGCGGGTATTGTAGACCGGCGCCAGGGCCAGATCGGTTTCCTGGGCGGCAAAGGCCTTGAACACTGCGGTCAGGTTCGGGAAAAGCTTGATGGTTGCGTCCGGGTTGTACTGGCGGGCCGCCTGCCAGGCGTGGGAGCCTTCCGGGCCGATGGTGGCGATGGAAACCATATGATGACCTGTTGGTTGCGTGGTTGATCTTGCTAACTTCCCCCTCCTTTTACGGGAGGGGTCTGGGGGGTGGGTGAAGATGGCGGCTGCCGCACATGGGCATTCCCCCTCACCCTGGCCCTCTCCCGCAGGTAAGCGAAGACTCCGGGGGGAGAGGGAGTTTTTTGCCTATCTGGCACCTTTCTTCTTTTAGTGTGTTCGCAAGGGCTGGTCAATAGCTTTTCTTACCCAAGCTGGCTACCGGCTAGCCTGGGCAAGTCTGGTGGACATGTCCACGCAAACAGCCCACACCAGGAAACCATGGTATGGGCTGTTTGCGTGAATAGGGGGGACGAAAAGTATGGCTTTGGTTTAAATTGATTTGTTACGGCCAGACCTGTGTCAGATTATTTGGGATTTGTCGCAAGCAGCTTGTCGACTGTTGTCTTATCGCAATAAATCCCGCAGCCTACCACATAATCCTTGTCAGCTTTTACAAGTTTCACATAGGAAATTTTCTGTACCGGCGCGTCTGAACCGGGCTTGGGCCACATATAAGCAACCCAGCCGGCTCCGCTTTTTTTGCAAAGATCGTTCATGTCGCTGAAAAGTGGCTTGCCGTTTGGGTCTTTAATCCCTAAAATCTTGGTCCCATCAAGAGTATCTTTCAAAGGATGCACGATCATTTTCCCGTTTAAATCATGAATCCAGATATAGGTGCCATTGCCGATAAATTCACTATTGCCTTTGAATTTATCTATGGATTTACTTCCTTCAGCCATTACTAGTTTGGCAGCCTTTTCAACCCGCGCAATGATTTGTTCCGGAGTGATCGGGGCACCAACCTCGGCCTTTTTCGCGGCCTGCGCAGTCAATCCCTCCGAGGACTCGGCAAAAGCATTGCCTACGACGAACATTCCCACAAGAGACATGGAAAGCATAATGCCAATAAATCGTTTCATTGAGGACTCCTTTTTGTTGAATGAAGTAATACGGAAAACTATGCACAAAGCCTATTGAAAATAATGCTCTCAAAAAAAAGGTAAAATCAAGAGATTATCAGGAAGAAATCTTTTTTTTTGATTAGCGCTAAGCAGGAAACCTTTTTTCTGGGAGGCGCTGCGGAAAACCGGAAATGTGGCGGGACAGGGAAGGGCTGAAGCGGTGGGGGAATGGAGCGTTGAGCGGTTGAGTGGAGGGCCTTTTAGGCCACGGCCTGCGCCTGTGGCAGGGCGCTGGTGATTTGGTGCAAGACTTCCTCTGGGATGAATGGTTTGTCGATGTAGGAAGCGTAGCCGCGTTTGTGCAGCTGCCGGAGGAGTTCCTTGTCGCCGTAGCCGGTGATGACCATGACGGGGATCGAGATGCCTGCTCTCTGGAGTTTGTCGATCAGACCCAGGCCATCGAGTTCCGGCATTTTGAAATCGGTGATGATCAGGCTGATGGGGTGACTAGCGGGCTGTTGTTGAATCTTTTCATAGGCGTCCTGGCCATTGATCGCCAGGATTACGTTGAAACCTGCCTGGCGCAGAACAAGATTGAGCGCCAGGCGGGTGTGTTTTTCATCTTCTGCTATTAGGATATGTGGGTTGGTCATGATGTGTGCCGGCAAGGCCTGGGCGCTACTGCGCGGCCTGTTTACTCATGGTTTGCGCGAAGATTTTCGCAAGAGTTGGGGCTATGCGGCGCACGAAAATTTCGCCGGTGCCGGTATTGAAAAATATCTTGTATCCCATGGTTCCTCCTGTTTTTTGTACCTCGGGGGTAAGGCCAAAACGGGCAAGTGCCGCAAGGGCGGCGGCAATATTCTGCTGGCCGATGGCAAGTCCATCGGGGGTGGGCAGCCCGGTCTGAATGACGCTTGCTCCGCCGAACATTTTTACTGTCAGTGCGGATGGGGCGAGGCCGAAGCGGCTGGCCATGGTTTCGAGCATGTGGGGCACCACCGTGTCCAGATACGGAAAATGTCCGGCAACGGGCGGTGTTGTCTGTCGGGGTAACATGCCGTGGCAGATGGCCCCGACCTTTAGTTTTTCGCTGTGCAGGCACAGCGAAACGCATGAGCCGAGTATGGTGGAGACAATGGATGCCTGTTTGGTGATCAGCAGCTTGCCGGGGGGTAGGTTTATAATCGGGAGATCGGGGTAAGACAGGGAAAAAGGGATTTGCGACATGGATGGGGCCAGTCCTGTGGGAGGAGGTTGTGGAATGGCGGCAATTATCGGTGTTTCGCCGTGCTCCATGGAGTGCTCCCGGTCATTGTCTTGCCCTGCTAAAAGCCAACTTCCTGCCAAGCCTCCGAAGAGACTTGGCAGGAAGTCTTGGACCGGCGAGGGGGGGGGACCGATCCAAACGGCTACTTGTGTCAGGCCCGGTCGGGCCTGTAATTTTCTTAGTGGGTCTTCCCGATGATCAGCTCGTAGGCGTCCGCTTCCGAATCCAACAGGGCGCCGAAGATAAGGGGCTGGGTTTGGTCGTCGCTTTCCGCCGATAGGATGCAGATCTGTTCGGCAAAGCCGTGGAGGCCGAGAGTGGGGTTCATCCGCAGATCGATAACCGGAACGGTTTTGCCTCGGAAATTTATGATGCCCATGACCGTATCGTTGGCAAGGGGAATGGCGGTTGCCGACATGAGGCCGAGGATTTCGGTGATCCGCAGCGAGCCGTGGATGTGTGTTTCCCGATCAGGTATGAGCGTTGCCAGCGTGGCTTTCACTGCTGATGTTCCCATGGTCTTTCCTCCTGGTCAGGTGGCATTCGCCTCCGTGGTTTTCGGGGGGTTGCTTCTTGCTTATGGAAGAAATGTGCCAGGCGGGAAAGAAAGTGTCTAACCAGCGGATATCGCATGGAATATTTTTTTATGTTATGGGGCTTAGGGGTGGTGGTGGATCAAGATATCTTTATTGGTGGGATGGGGAATGGGTTGTGGAGGCAGTGGTGTGGCGGAAATGAATGGATGTTGATGCGTGTCAATAAAAGTTGATGTTCTGCGGGGGGTAGGATGAAATCGGTATGTTCATTTTCTTTGCTTGCCCAAAGAAAACGAACCAAAAGAAAAGGCACCCTGTGTCTCTTGTCCCGCCGTTGGCGGGATGCCCTGTGCTCCTCAAAGCTGCCGGGATGTTGCAAACTCGCTGCGCTCAAACAGTGCAACCTCCCTTTTCGGCAGCTTTTCCGGTGCTCGGCGGCGTGCCAATGGGAATTTTCATTTCCCCATTTGTCCTGCCGCGCCTCGCAGACGGGGGCGGGAAAAGACGCTAAAACTGCCTGAGGGCGAAGCCCGAGTTTTTTAGCGTCCCGCCCTCGTCGAGAAGTAAGGGAAGCCCGCAGGGCCAGGACTGGTTGGGGTGCCTTTTTCTTGTTTCTTCTTTTGGGCACGCAAAAGAAGAAAGAGAGCACAGCACAAAAGTCCGTCCCCGGCATTTAAGGATAAATCTTATTTCCCCCCGAACACGGTCATGGGAAAAACCGCTCTGGCAATGGTGCCCTTGCCGGGTTGCGAATTGAATTCCAGCTGCCCCCCATGCTCTTCCATGATCCCTGCGGAAATGGAAAGGCCGAGGCCGCTGCCGCCGCCATCGCGTTTGGTGGTGAAAAACGGGTCTAGGATGCGTTTGAGATTTTTTTGGGAAATCCCGCCGCCTTGGTCTGCTATTTCCACAAAAAGCGTGTCGGTTTTCGCATCCAGGCCGGTGGAAACGGTCAGATGGTTGTCGGGGGAAGCGAGGGACTGGTAGGCGTTTTGCAACAGGTTGATGATGACCTGCTCGGTCCGCTGGAAATTGCCCCGCACCGGAGGCAGCCCCTCGCCGTAGTGGATGCTGAGGTGATCGGTCGCCTTTTTGAGCGGGTTGGCAAGCAGGACCAAAGCGGCGCGCAGCGCGGTGTTGAGGTCAACGTCTTGGTCCATGTCGGAGATGCCTTGGCGTGCGTAATCCCGCAGGTTGAAGACGATTCTGCGGATGCGTTCCGAGCCGTCGAGGATGCCGGAAAAAAGTTCGGGGATATGCTCGCGCATCTCGGAAAAGGGGATGCCTGCCACGGGAAAATCTCCGTGCTCCTGGTAATGCTCTTCCAGGATGGGCAGGAAATCCTCCCAGGCGCGGTGGAGGATAGGGGCGTTCATGGTGATGAAGTTGTTGGGGTTGTTGATTTCATGGGCCACCCCGGCAACCAGGATGCCAAGGGAGACCATTTTGTCGGCTTCGATAAGCTGCCGCCGCCGCTGTTCCGCTTCTTTTTCCGCCTTTTTTCTGGCCTTGATATCCGCCTGGAGCTGTTTGTTGATGCGGGCCAGTTCTGCGGTTCGTTTGGCGACCAATTGCTCCAGATGGTCGCGGTGCTTGCTCAGTTCCTGCTGGTTTTTTTTGAGGGTCTTCAGCAGGGCAATCCGTTCCATGCCTCTGGCCAGGGAGACTTCCAGCTCTATTAGGGAGATCGGTTTTTGGATATAGTTGATCGCCCCCATTTTCATGGCTTCCACGGCGATGGCCAGATCCGCCTGGCCAGAAACTACGATGCATTCAAGGTCTGGCTGGATGGCCACGGCCTGCTGCATGAGGGCCAGGCCATCCATATCCGGCATCATGATATCGGTGATTAAAAGATGGACGGGGCTTTTGGCAAGAAGGGCCAGGGCCTCCGGGCCGTTATTCGCACCGACTGCCGCATAGCCGAGGCGCTCCACCTGCATGGAGAGCAGCTTGAGGACCATGGGCTCATCGTCAACAATAAGTATTTTTCCTTTGCTTGCCATGGTTTGGGGGATTGCCTGCTGGTCCGTGGTTATACCTGGCGCTTGAGTCGCTGATTCAAGGCCTGCGGCGTTATGCCCAGAAGAAGGGCGGCGGCCCGCTGGTTGTTGTTGCTGCGCTTGAGGGCTTCGGCAATGAGTTCCTTATCCGCGTCTTTCAGGGTGGGCAGCCGGTCAAACCCGGCGGCCCAGGATTTTTGCGGGAGAACCTTGGCAAGGGATGACTGGCTTGCCGCCGGGCTGGTTGCGCCGAGCTCTTTGTGAAAAAACGCCAGGGAGAGGGTGGCTCCCTGGTGATGGCTCATGGCATCAAAGGCCAGGGCCCGCAGCTCCCGGACGTTGCCGGGGAAATCATAGCCAGCCAGCAAGGGGATGAGCGCCTCTGGGCAGAGGGGTTTTTGCTTTTTGAACTCCGCCGCAGCCTGGGTAAGAAAGAAATCCAGCAGGGCTGGCAGATCGTCCTTGCGTTCCCGCAGCGGGGGAATCTGGATGCGGTGGGTGCGCAGCCGGTAAAACAGGTCGGTGCGGAACAGGCCTTTTTGGTGTTGCTGTTCCAGGTCGTGGTGGGTGGCAACGATGACCCTGGCGTCGGAATGATGTACCTGGTCGGAGCCCAAGGGATAGTACTCGCGTTCCTCAAGAAAACGCAGGAGTTTGACCTGTGAGGCCTCGCTGAGATCGCCGATCTCGTCAAGGAACAGGGAGCCTCCGGCCGCTTTTTCCACCAGGCCGGAGCGGCTGCGATCCGCGCCGGTGAAGGCACCCTTGGCATGGCCAAATAGGGTGTCGGCAAAGATCTGGTCGTCAAGGCCGGCCACGTTGACCGCCACATATTCCCCCGCTCTGCCGCTTAAGTCATGGATGGCCCTGGCGATGCTCTCCTTGCCCACCCCGGTTTCCCCGGTGATCAGCACCGGCTGTCGGCCTTCGGCAATGGCTTCGCAATAGCGGAACAGGGCTTTCATGGTGTCGTTGCCCGTGATGATTTGGGAAAACACCTCCGGGCGGGTCGGATCTTTTTCAAAAAAACTGCTGGCAAGCCGGGAGTTTTCCCTGCGGAGTTGTCTGACCTCAAGGGCCCGTCTGATGCTGGGTAGGAGGCGTTCGATTTCCACCGGCTTGAGCACGTAGTCGAAAGCCCCCTGCTGAATGCAGTGGACAGCGGTATCTACCTCGTTGACCCCGGTGACGATGATGACTGGCAGGTCAGGAAAGCGTTGGCTGACATCCTTGAGGATGTCGTGCCCGGAAACATGGGGCATCATCAGGTCGAGGAGGATGATCTCCACGGGCTGCCGAGCGAGGATGCCAGCAACCTCGCGGCTGTCTTGGCAACGGATCGTATTGTTTATGCCATGGGAGCGGAGGGCGATATCAAAGCTGGCAAGGGTGTGGCTTTCGTCATCAACCAGGAGGACGGGGTGCAGCGGATATGCCGGAGGAGCTTTTTTGCCCATGGGGTCTGGGGTTAAGCTCAGTTGGGCCAGAGGAGCTTGCCCAATATCCAACCGGTGGTGCCGTCGGCATGCTTGACCTTGACCCAATCGCCTTCGGTGGCCATGGTTTTGAAGACCACGCCGTGTTTGACTTCCGCCGTGATTTCGTAATCTTTCCCTGCGCCAACTCGGAGATTGGCAGTGGCTGCCTTGACAATGACGGTTTTCTCCTTGGCGAGAAGGTCGGTGGTGATCCAGCCTTTGTCTCCGTCAAAGTCCACCACGTGGGCCCATTTTCCTTTGCGTTCGGTTACCTGTAAGGGGTAGCCCTTGAATACCGTCCAGAGGATTTCTTTGTTTGTCTCGGGGCCGGAGCGGATATTGGCGCCGTTTTTCAGGACACTGACATGTTGTGTCTCTGTGGCGGAGGCTTTTTCTGGGGCCGTATGCTCGGCAACTGCTTTGGCCGAAGCCTTTTTTGGGGCGGCATGGGCAGAGACTCCAAGCGCAAGGAGAAAAGCGCAGGAGAGACTGCAAAGCAGAAATAGTCGGGAAAGGGAAGGTGTTTTGGACATGATGAATATACTCCTGAGAAAACTTGGAAATAGTATGGTCAGCAGCGCGCAGGAAATGCTGAACAGGTCTGGGAATTGCACCGCACCCAAGGTAGCATTTTCGTTTCGGCAAGTCAACCGTCTCCGAGGGCTTTTGCCTTCTGGGCAATAGGGCAGGCTACGACGGTGCTTGTTGGTTTAATGTGGAATTGCTTGTCATCGTGTTCTGCCGTATAATGTGCCTGTGCGGTACAGAATTTTTTTCCAGACCGCCATTGGTTGGGTCGAAAGATGTGAAGAATAGAATTACCGCCTCGGGCAAGGATAACGGCCATGGATACTCCTCCGAACAAGGTTCGGATTCGTAGGCAGCCAGCAGTGGACTTGCTCATGCAGAAGGTCGTGCAGGGGATCGAAGACTACGCCGGGCAGGCAATGGTGGGGGTTTCGGCGGAGGTTGTTGCGGGCCTTGCCGACCGGGTTGCCCAAGAGGTTCGGGCGTTCAGCGAAGGTCAGGGAAATCATCTCTATCAACTGGTAAAGATCGGCTTGGGGCTCTCTTCGGAAAAGAACATCGACCGACTTTTGGAGAGGATTGTTCGGGAGGCCAGGCATTTCACCAATGCCGAAGGCGGCACCTTGTACATCAAGGCGGATGACCGGGAGGCCCTTGATTTTGCCATTGTCCAGAATGATTCGCTCGGGGTGTTCATGGGCGGGAGCGGGGAAGCCATTTCCTGGTCTCCCGTGCCGTTGCGTCTTGAGGACAATAGGGAGAATCACCGCAACGTTTCCGCCCACTGCGCTCTTACCGGCGAGCCGGTCAATATCCCAGACGTGTATGACGCCGCAGGCTTTGATTTTCAGGGAACCCGTGATTTTGACGCCTCCACCGGGTATCGCTCTTGCTCAATGCTGGTGATCCCTTTGCGGGATCATGAGGATGAGGTTATCGGGGTGTTGCAGCTGCTTAATGCCAAGGATCGGGAAACCGGTGCGGTTGTTCCTTTTCTGGAGCACGAGGTGGGGATGGTCATGAGTCTGGCCTCCCAGGCGGCCATTGCCCTTACCAAGATACGGTTGGTCCGGGACCTTGAAAATCTGCTGGACGCCTTTGTGCGGACAATTGGCGATGCCATTGATGAAAAATCCCCCTATACGGCAGGGCATGTCTTTAGGGTTGCCAATCTTACCGAGAAGATCGCCCTGGAGGTGAACAGCACCACCGTCGGCAAGTTCGCCCCGATCAGCTTCAGCGCCGACGA
>JAPLJG010000053.1 GCA_026388735.1 Deltaproteobacteria bacterium | reverse complement strand
CACTAACAGGGGAGCCGCCTAAACCAACCCCAAGGATCAACCGACAAGCGTGCTGAACTTCTCCTCAAGATATGCAAGAAAATGCCTGGCGGAAAGCGGTGCACCGGTTACCCGCACCAGCAACTCCTGGGGCAGATACACGCTGCCGTGGCCATGGATCTCCTTGCGCAACCATTCCTTAACCTTGACCAGATTCCCATCGGCAAGGGTCTGACTAAAATCAGCATCGTACCGCTTATAGGCCTCCCAGATCTGGGCCGAAGCCAGGTTGCCGATGGTGTAGGTGGGAAAATAGCCGAAGCTACCGTGGGCCCAGTGAATGTCCTGCAAAACCCCGTCGGCATCGGATTCAACCTCCACCCCAAGATACTGCCGGTATTTCTCCCGCCAAACCAGAGGCAACTCGGCAACCTCCAAGCTCCCCTCGATCAGGGCCTTTTCAATCTCAAACCGAACCAGAACATGGAGGTTATAGGTCAGCTCGTCGGCATCCACCCGGATCAGACCAGGGGTAACGGCGTTTATTCCCCGGACAAAATCACCAAGCTCCGTGTGCGCAAACTGGGCCGGAAATGCCTGTTGCAGCTCCGGGTAAAACCGCTGCCAGAATGGTCGGCTCCGACCCACGACATTTTCCCAAAACCGGGATTGCGACTCGTGAATCCCCAAGGAAACCCCGTCATCAAGATGACTGTGGGCCAGGTCCTCGGCAATGCCCTGCTCATAGAGGGCGTGGCCACCCTCATGCAGGGCGCCGAAGATAAAATCCAGGCTCTTGGGGGCATAGCGGTTGGTGATACGCCGGTCGTGGTGCCCCAGGGTGGTGGTGAAAGGATGGGCCGAGCGGGCCAGACAGCCCCGGCTGAAATCAAAGCCCATGGCCACCAGGAGGTGTTCGGCAAACTGCTCCTGACCGGCCAGGGCAAAGGGCTCGGCAAAGGCCAGGGGGGCCAGGCGTCCGGCAAACTTTTTGACCATGGCAACCAGGGGCGCTTGCAGCTCGGCAAACATGCTTTCCACCTGCACGGTGGTGAGCCCTTCTTCGTAGAGATCGAGCAGCGCGTCATAGGGATGGGCCGCGTAACCCAAATATTCAGCCTGTTGCCGAGACAAAACCACCAGCCGTTCCAGCAGGGGTTGAAAAATGGCGAAATCGGACTGCTCCCGGGCTTCAAGCCAAGCCATCTGGGCCTGGGAGGTAAGGCGGGAAAACTCGGCGACAAACTCCTCGGGCAGCCGGGTGTTCTGGTTGTAGCTGCGACGCATGACCCGCACCAGAGCGCGATCCTCCACGGACAGCGATTCTTGCTGCGCCTCGGCTTGCGCCAACAGAGCACCAAGCTCTTCGGCCACCTCCCTCCGGTGCACCAAAGCGCTCAGGGTGGCAAACTGCCCGGCCCTGCCTTCCGCAGCTCGGCGGGGCATGCGCACCTCCTGATCCCATTGCATGAGGGCCAGGGTATGGTGCAGGTCAACCAGTTCGGCGGAATATTTTTTTAGCTCTGTGAGGGTGTGCATGGGGCCTCCATTGTTATGTGTCGGAATACCACTAGACCTTAAGCGCCTTCACCAATAAGGCAAGCCCGCTGCCCAACAAAATCATACTTACCAAACGGACAAAGGCCGTATGGCTGATCCGCAGGTGCACCCGGCCGCCAAGCCAGAGGGCCAAAGCAGCAACAGGCATGATCCCCACAAAAAGCGCCATGATCCGCAGGGTATAAAAACCGCTCAGGGAAAAGCCCACGATCCGGCAGAGACCGTCGATCACAAAAATCGTGGCGATGGTGGTGCGGAACTCGGTTTTATCCGGTTGCCGCAGGGTCAGATAGATCACATAAAACGGCCCCCCGGTGCCGAAAAGCGCACCCACCGTGCCCCCCAGCAAACCGGCAGGCCCGGCCAGCCAACGCCCACCGTGCAGGGGCGGGAATGGCAGCAGAGCATAGACCGCATAGAGCATGATAAAGATGGAAAGGGCGAGGAGCAGACTGCCCGGCGCCAGAACCGTGTGCAGAAAAAGACCGGTGGAAACGCCCAGCACGGTAAAGGGCAACAGCGGCAGCAGATCGGGCCAGCGGATGAGCCGCCGGTTGGGAAGACCCTGGCTGATTGAGGCCAGCCAGTCCAGCAGCCCGATCAGGGGCACCACCTGGGATACAGGGAAAAAGAGGGCCAGCAGAGGCACGGAGATGAGCGCCGAGCCGAACCCGGCGATGCCGCGAATAAAGTAGGCGAAGAACAGCACGCCAACGGCAAAAAGAATCTCGGGATGGGCCATGGAAATACCAGTCATGCCGGGTCAACACCCCTTTTGTTGCCGTTTAGAAATCTCTAATCAAGAAACCATCTCAATCATGGCTTTTGCCCTTATGCACTAAAGATCCCGTTGGCACGCAGCCGAGCACCGGAAAAGCTGCCGAAAAGGGAGGTTGCACTGTTTGAGGCGAAGCCGAGTTTGCAACATCCCGGCAGCTTTGAGGAGCACAGGGCATCCCGCCTTCGGCGGGACAAGTGGCGGGGTGCCTTTTTCTTGTTTCTTTTTTTGGGCAAGCAAAAGAAGAAAAGAGAACCGCAGAAAAGCAACCTCCACCATTCCCAAAATCCAGAAACGAACCCTACACCGCCTCTTTATACGGAAAATCCGGATGATCGAGCAATTTCACCATCCGCTGCTTGGTCTCGGTATGGGCATCATGAAACTCCACCAACTCCGCCACCGCAGCCACAACCCCCTGCTCATCCAAATCCCGCAAAACCCTGCGCCCCACCTTGGGACTGGGGCCGCCCTTGCCGCCGACAAAAAGATCAAACCCCTTACGGGTAGCCATGATCCCGATATCCGTGAGCAACACCCCGGAACACCCCAAGGTACACCCGGAGATGGCGATCTTGAACTTCTGCTTGGTTTTCTCCCGGCCCTTGAACTTCTCAAGGATCAAAGCGGAAATCCGCTCCGGATCGCCGATGCCCATGGAGCAGTCGCGCACACCGATGCAGACTCGGGGAATCGGGAACTTACCCGGCCCCTTGAACTGGGCACCGAGCGCGGCCAGCTCCCCGCGGAGCACAGGCAGATCCTCTTCCCGGATGCCCATGAGCCGCAGATTCTGGAGGGTGCTCAGGTAGATTCCCAGCTGGTATTTTTCGGCCAACTCATGGGCCTTGGCCATGAGCGCCAAGGGCAAGCGGCCCGCAGGCAGCAGGATGGTTAAACGTGTTGCAGCAATGGTGTTAGTCATCTCTCACCTCAATGTTACAGAAGAAATCAGCATACGACACGGAAAAGGAACAATCATATCCCCGCTGTTTCATAAAACATTTTTGCCCGAATGCAAGACTTCTCTTATCTTTACCCTTTCCCTTTATGGAATTTTCCGTTATTTAACTAAAAATCATCCAAGAACAACATTCGACACAGGCGCGGGAGATAAAGAGAATGGGCAGTCACAGCAGACCTCACAACGACACGGCAGGCGGCGCAATCGACCGCAAACGCGAGCGGGAACGGCGCTATATGATGCAATTGCTTTACAAGAACGCCGACGAACTGGCAACCAAGATGGTGCAGCGCCTGTTGGACAAAAAGATCCTTGAGATCACCGATGAGGGTGCGATCCGGAAGATATTCAACGAGCTGTTTGAAAAGCTCTCCAACATGGAAGAGTTTGACATGCTGTACAAGATCGCCCCGCTACGGCAGCTGGTGGTGGACCCCAACTTCCTCAGCCTCTATGTGACCCAGTACATCTGCGAGGATCTGATGGAGAACGACAAGGTTCAGGACGTCTATGGCGACGACCTTGAGATTTACCAGGTCGTAGAATCCGTGTTCAAGGTTCTTCGCCCCCAGGATTGATGTAATCGCAAAAATCTGCGATTACATCGGTTGTTACTTCGCCGCTTGGCACCTGTATCGTGGACCTGTAAATTTCCTGGATTATTCCAAGTCCGTTATTTTTTGATCAGCCCTTCTTCCGAACCTGCTTCAGATCCAAATAGGTGTAGCCCTTCAGCCCCTTCTCATACTCGCCCAAGAGCCGCATGGCCTCATTGGGCCGCAACCTGTCTTCCTTGATGGCGCTGTCCACCTGACTCTTCATCTTCCGCTTCAAATCGGTGCCGGTGTACTGGACTAGGGCCAGCACCTTTTCCATGGTGGTACCCTCGATGGTCTCCTCGATGTAGTACCCGGATTCTTCGTCCTCATCCAGAAACACATGGGCCTCGTTCACCCGGCCGAAGAGATTGTGCAGGTCGCCCATGATGTCCTGGTAGGCACCGGTCAAAAACACCCCAAGATAATAGGGCTTGCCGTTGAGATCATGGAGCGGCAGGGTATCCACTCCTTCCTCGTACAGATTGATGAACTTGGAGACCTTGCCGTCGGAATCGCAGGTGATGTCGGCCAGGGTTCCCCTCCGTTGCGGCTCCTCGGTCAACCGGTGCAGGGGCATGATCGGGAAAAGCTGCCCGTAGCCCCAATGGTCGAGCAGGGACTGGAACACGCTAAAATTGCAGAGATACTGGTCGGAAAACTTGCTCTCCAACTCGACAATATCGTCGGGCTTGTACTCGGCATCCTTCAAATGCTCCAACACCCTGGCGCCGGTGAGCCAGAACAGCTTCTCCACCTCCGCCTTCACCTCCAGGCCGATGAGGCCCAGCTCGAAATGAACCTGGGTCTCTTCCTTGTTGTGCAAGGCGTCGTGGTAGGCCTCCAGCGGATTGCTGGGGTTAACGTGGCTGTAGTTGTACCAGGCCTCATCCGCCAATTTGTGGCTGATCTCCGGCTTGGTCGGCTCCTGGGCATGTTCCATCTTCTTGATGTCGCCGAAGGTCTCCACCACCAGCACGGAATGATGCGCCACCACGGCCCGGCCCGACTCGCTGATGATCACCGGATGTTCGACCCCCTGGGAATCGCAGACATCCATGATATTGTAGACGATGTCGCGGGCATATTCGTTCAAGGAATAGTTGATAGAGGAATGGAAGGTGGTGCGGCTGCCGTCGTAATCCACGCCCAGGCCGCCGCCGACATCGATGTACTCCAGGGCATGGCCGATCTGCCGGATCTTGGCGTAGAACATCGCCCCTTCCCGCACCGCCTTCTTGATGGTGAGGATGTCCGGGATCTGGGAGCCGCTGTGAAAATGCACAAGCTTGAGGCAATCGGCAAGACCGGCTTCTTTCAGTAGCTCTGAAACCTGGAGGATCTCCTGGGTACTCAGACCAAACTTGGCGTCCTCGCCGGTGGATTTTTCCCACTTGCCCTTGCCGCCGCTCATCAACCGGACGCGGAGGCCGATCATCGGCTCCACCTTCAACTCCTTGGCATAGCGGATGATGTTGGTGACTTCCTCGACCTTTTCCACCACCAAGACGATCTTCTTGCCCAGCTTGCGGCCCAGAAGCGCGGTCTTGATATACAGGGCATCCTTGTAGCCGTTGCAGATGATCAGGCTTTCCCGGTCTTCGTGGAAGGCCAGGGCCGCGTAAAGCTCCGGCTTGGAGCCGACCTCAAGGCCGTGGTGGAAGGGCTTGCCCGCGTCGATGATCTCCTCGACCACCTCCCGCAGCTGATTGACCTTGATGGGATAAACGCCGCGGTAGATGGATTTGTATTCCAGCTCGACAATGGCGTCGTTGAAGGCCTTGTTGATCCGCTCCACCCGGTTGCGCAGCAGGTCGTGAAACCGAATAAGCATGGGAAAATGGAGCCCCTGCTCCACCGCCTCCTTGATCACATCAACAATGGCGACGGAGCCGCCCTGCTCCTTGAGCGGAGCCACGGTCACCTGCCCCTTGCCGTTGATATCAAAATAGCGCAATCCCCAACGGGCCACACCATACAGCTCCCTGGCCTTGTCGATACTCCAGGCCTTTGCTTCCGCTGTCTGCTGCATCTGATATCCTCCTCGGGGAATTTAGGAGCCGTTACGAAATACTCTGTACATGCTGTACCCTTTCGTTACGGCTCCTTATGCCGATCATGGCATCCCAATTGTTTCATTTCCCAAACAACGGCTTATTGCTGAAATCAAGAGGGACAAAATACACAATTATCACAGAAACTCAATAGCTTTTTGCCTGATTATCGTACGGTTGCGGCCTGCCTGTCCATTAGAAAAAACCAGACGGAGAATCATATGGAGGAATACTCTCTTGTAACGAGGGAGATGAATCCGATACAGTACTGGAAACCATGGCCATTCTTATGCCTGGCATTTCCAGCCAAAGGGGAACACGATGACTACCACCGAGCACGTTTCCAACAAAACCAGCCCTCCTGCATCGCCGCAGGCGAGATTACGAGAAACACCAGTAACATTTCAAGACCCCAGGCCATGTGTTCAGGGCGCCGATCACGCTGATGAGGCGCGTACCAGATGGTTAGAGGCCAGCACACGAGCCTCGGGCCTGGCTTCCGAGCTGTTTCAGCCCGGAAGTGGGTATGGCGATCCAGAAGCTCGCACGCAGGACGAACACAAACTGCAGTCCGCCAGACTCGAAGCTGAGCGCCTCTTTCGCGAGTACAACGACATTGAGCGCCGCACGCTGGAATCCAAGATGGTGATGCTTCAACGTTCCCAGCGGTTGGCGACTTGGGCGTCCTTTGCTGTCGCAGCCGCTGTCGGTGCCGCAACAATCATCAAGACACTCATCGATTTGTTGAAGTAGCATGAAACCCGAGGCAGTATTGGGGTCGCAGTATTGGGGTCACGCAGCAGGCGGTGCAAATCATGCGCACAGAGAATCCTCTCTGCCCCTTCATATCAAAAACTGTAACTTCGCCTGGCTCCACGTGTTGACAATCTCCCTCTTTTGCCATACTATGATCTTACCAATTTCTTACCATCCGCACCTCACAGCAGGAGAATTTCCATGCCGACCACCAGTCTTTCCAGCAAGGGACAAGTCATCATCCCCAAACCGATCCGGTCATTACACAACTGGCGCCCCGGACAAAAATTACAAGTAATCGACATGGAGGATGGCATTCTGCTCAAAGCCGCACAGCCATTTACGGAGACAACCCTTGAGCAGGTCGCCGCCTGCCTGCCATACCTCGGCAAGGCCAAAACCCTTGCCGAGATGGAGGAGGCCATCCGCCAGGGCGTCGAGGAGGCGAACCGTGACCGCAGTTGACACCAATATCATTGTCCGCCTGCTCACCGGGGATAATGCGGCTCAGTTCCAGAAGGCCCGGCAGGTCTTCGCAAGCCATGACATCTTCATCCCCGACACGGTGATTCTTGAAACCGAGTGGGTGCTGCGATTTGCCTATAAATTTAAGCCAGCCGCCATCAATACCGCCTTCACCAAGTTGCTTGGTCTGACGAATGTCCGGGTGGCGCGGCCCGAAACAATAGCCTTGGCCATGGACTGGCACCAGCAAGGGCTTGACTTCGCCGATGCCCTCCACCTGGCAGCCTGCCATGAACAATCGAAATTTCTGACCTTTGACACCCGCCTGGTGCGTAAGGCCAAGGGGTTTTCCTCCTGCCAGGTGGAGTCTCCGTGAGCAGCAGTCCCAAACACCCAACCAAAACCCCCAGCCTGGTCTTTGCCAACTCTGTAGGCGAGATCACGGATTATCCAGAGCTCGAGATGGCTGGCCGCAGCGGCAGCCATTTTTTCCGGCCCAGCCTCGAAGACCTTATCCCCCTGCCAGAAGGCAGCGACATCTTCGTGTTGCCAGGCCGTCTGCCGGTGGGCATCGACCCGGAAACCGGAGAGCCGCTGCTGGTGGAAGAAAACCCCCTGGACCCGGACGGTGGCCTCCAGGCGGTGGCGGCCTTCATGTCCCCGGCTCACACCGCCATCCACTGGGCCGGATTTGAAAAACCCAAAGCCGATCTGCCCCATCTGCCGCTGTTCGCCTACACCGCCGTGGGCTGGCTTGATGGACAATTCTGGGTCAGCGCATTCAGGAGCGACCCGGACAAGCGCCAGGAGATGAACCGCTTCCAGCCGGAAAAACTGGTGCGCCGCACCGAACAATGCCTCCGGCAAAACGAGCAGAACCGGCTCATCCAGCATCTGGGCAAGTGCAGCCTCACCTACCGCTGTCCGGCCGCGATCAACTATTTCCTCCGCCAGTTCGAGGCGCCGCTGCCAACCTCGCCGGTGTGCAATGCCCAATGCCTGGGCTGCATCTCGCTCCAGCCCTCGGGCTGCTGCCCCTCCACCCAGGACCGGATCAACTTTGTTCCGACCCCCAAGGAGATCGCCGAGATCGCGGTGCCCCATCTCAAGGCAGTCAAAGGCGGGGTGGCAAGTTTCGGCCAGGGCTGCGAGGGCGAACCCCTGCTCCAGGCCGACACCATCGAACAGGCCATCCTCCTGATCCGCAAGCAAACCGACCAGGGCACCATCAACCTCAACAGCAACGCCTCCCTGCCCGAGGCCGTGGACCGCCTGGCCCATGCGGGCCTCGACAGCCTGCGGGTCAGCATGAACAGCGCGCAAAGCCTTTACCACCAGCGCTATTACCGGCCCAAGGGATTCACCTTTGATTCGGTCAAGCAATCGATTCGGATCATGAAGCAGCATGGCCGCTTTGTCTCGCTCAACTACTTCATCCTGCCCGGTTTCACCGACGACCCGGCGGAGTTTGCCGCCCTGTGCGAGCTGATCGGCGAATACCAGCCGGATTTTCTCCAACTGAGAAACCTCAACATGGACCCGGACTGGTATTTTGAGGCCCTGAAATTTGAAGAGGGAGGCCCGCCCATGGGCATCCGCGCCTGGCTCAAGCAGCTAAAACAACGCTTCCCCCGGCTGCGCTTCGGCTATTTCAACCCGCCCCTGCGTTGAACTCCCAGGATACGAGATGGCATCGCAAAAAGTCGTCACACCGGTGAAAACCGGTGTCCAGTCATTACGCGACTATCCAAAGGCCCTGGATTCCGGCTTTCGCCGGAATGACGAGATGCCGCAATTTTTGATTTTTTCCCGAGACCAGCAAAGATGACCGCCGCCATCAAAATCCTCTTCTTTCTCTTCTGGGGCAACCTGCTGCCGCCCCTGGCCAGCCTGGCCCTGGGCGACCGCTTGGCCAAGCCAGCGGACCACGGCTGCACCTGGTTCGACGGCAGGCCGCTGTTCGGTCCCCACAAAACCATCCGGGGCATCCTGGCCAGCCTCATCGGCTCCACCCTGGCCTTCCCGCTGCTCGGGGTTTCCTGGCAGACGGCGACCATAGCCGCAGCTCTGCTCATGACAGGCGATTTGCTTTCCAGCTTCATCAAACGGCGGCTGTCCCTGGCCAGCGGCGAATCGGTCTTCGGGCTGGATCAGATTTTCGAGGCGCTATTGCCCGCCTTCTATCTGGCCAACCGGATGCAGACCCCGCTCTGGTCCGCGCTCATGGCCCTGGTCATCTTCGTGCCCGTGGCCCATGCCGGTGCCCGGTTTTGGAAGTATGTCCTTTTTAAGCCCCCCATGGAAAACTATCCCCGCTTTGTCAGCTCTACAGTGCGACTGCGCGAATGGCGCTCCTGCCACCAGCCCCTGGCCCGCTGGCATGTCTGGTTCAATCTCTCATCCCTGATTCCGCCTTCCGGCGTCTGGGCCGCTACGATGAGGGCATTGCCAACGCCCTCAAGCTAGAGCTGAACGAACACGAGATCGCCTGCCCCGGCCTGCCCAAGGCCTTTGACGGCTTTACCATCCTGCTGCTCACCGACCTGCACCTCGACGGCCTGCCAGGGCTGGTCGATCTCGTCCTCGCCCAGATCGGCCAGCGGAGCTTCGATCTCTGCCTGATCGGCGGCGACATCCGCATGGAAACCTACGGCCCCATTGCCCCAAGCCTCAGGGAGCTGCGCCGCCTGCTCCCCCATATCCAAACAAAGCACGGAATCTTCGGGGTGTTGGGCAACCACGACTGCATTGAAATGGTCCCGGATTTTGAGGAAGCAGGGATGCTGATGCTGGTCAACGACGCGACCCAGATCGAGCAGGGCGGCGAGAGCCTTTGGCTAACGGGCATCGACGACCCCAACTACTACAAGACCCACGATCCGGCCAAGGCATTCAGCATGGTGCCTCCCGACGCCTTCAGCATCCTGCTGGCCCACTCGCCCGAGGCCTACCAAGAAGCGGCCCGGCATCGGGCCGCCCTGTACCTCTGCGGCCATACCCACGGCGGCCAGATCTGCCTTGGCTCGGGCACCCCCATCTACACCAACAGCCGCGCCCCCCGTTTCACTGCCAAGGGACGCTGGCAATACCAAGGCATGCAGGGCTTCACCAGCCGGGGGGTCGGGGCTTCCGGCGCACCGCTGCGCTTCAACTGCCCCGGCGAGATCGCCGTCCTCACCCTGCGCACATCGCACCAACCCAACCAGGACGCCTCAACCACCGTACCGTAAGGAGCGCCGCCATGCCGAACCAGCCCAAGGTGTTCATTGCCAACCGCGCAGTCACGGTAACGGTCAACCCGGCCTTCAGCCTACTCAACAACTACCTGATGCAGAACATCCCGATCCAAACGGTTTGCGGGGGCAAGGCCGCCTGTGGCCGCTGCCGGTTCCGGGTGCTTGCGGGCGCGGCCCACCTAAACCCGGTGCGGCCCGCCGAGATAGCCCGCCTCGGGGAAGCGCTGATCGCCGCAGGCTGGCGTCTTTCCTGCCAGAGCCATGCCCTGCGGGATGTGACCATCGAGCTGCCGGGGCTAAACGAGGAGTTTAAGCCATAGCCAACACGCAAGGAAGAGATTCCCCGCCCGATACGAATTGACATTCCCGCGCCCCCTGTGCGATGATGAAAGGCAAGCACCATCCGCCTTGCCATATCCACTTCCCCACACCAAGGATGAAGAGATGAGTCATGACCGCTGATTTCCGGAACAAAGAAAAAAACCGCGACTCCCTGCCCATTGCTCAGGGACCAGTTCCCTTTCAACTTCTGATTCGCATCTGCGCTGTGTTTGTAGCCCTTACGGGAGGTATCGCCCTTCTCGGCTGGATGCTTGGGGCGCCTTTTCTCTCCAGCCTTGACTCCGGCAATATCCCTGTAGCGCCAAGCACGGCCATCTTGTTCGTGCTGTACGCCGTGGCGCTCTACCTCCGCTCGCTCCCTCCGCAGCGCGGCGCGTATTGGGCAGGCCTGGCCATCACCTCGGCAGGGGCGACGGTTGCCCTGCTGCTCTTCATCCTTTCCTACCAGGGCATACATCTGGAGGCGGAGCACCTGGGCATAACAATCATTCATCCCGCTGGAGAAATGCGCATCGGCCATATATCTCCGGTCACTGCCTTCTGCTTCTTGCTTGCTTCCCTCTCGTTTCTCGCCTCATCTGCAAACCGGCCCCGGCTAACCCCGGTGGCGGGCCTGCTCGCCGCTCTTCTGGCCGGGAGCGGTTTCGTCTTCGCCCTGGCCTATATGTATGGAGCGCCACTCCTCTACGGCAGTTCCTACATTCCGCCTGCGGCACTAACCAGCATGGCCTTCCTCTTTCTGGGGGGCGCCTTGCTCGCCCTGGCCCTGCCGCCCGCCTGGCTGGCCCGCCTGCAAGCCGAATCTCCCCCCCGCGCCTTGTATACCTTCATCCTGATTTTTTTCTTTCTGGCGGCGGCCATCGTTATTGCTGGTTTTATCACCTACCGGAACCACGAACAGGGCCACCGCATCGAGGTGGGACACCAGCTTTCGGCCATTGCCGAGCTGAAGATAAATGAATTAATGCTGTATCGCCAGGAACGAATAGAAGATGCCCGTCTCCTGTCCGAAAGCACCTCCTTTGCCGCTCTTGTCCGCCGCTTTTTGGAAAAACCGGAAGACACGAAAAACGAACGACTGCTCCAAGAGTGGCTAACCAAACTCCGGGCGCACGCTCAGTATGACCAGGTCCGCCTCCTCGACACCAACGGAACAATACGTCTCTCGGCGCCAGCCGAGGCAAAGCCTCTCTCGGCAATTATATCACAGCGCCTTCCAGAGATTCTCAAATCAGGCCAGGTGGCAACCCAGGATTTTTACCGAAACGACCACAATGGCAAAATTTATCTTGCGGTGTTGGCTCCAATCCTCGACCCGCAGAACGGCAACCGGCCACTGGGGCTGCTTTCCCTGCGCATCGATCCGGAGCAGTATCTCTATCCTTTTATCCAGCGCTGGCCCATCCCCAGCCGGACGGCGGAAACCCTGCTGGTCCGCCGCGAAGGAGCTGAGGTCGTCTTTCTAAACGAGCTCAGATTCCAAAAAAATACCGCCCTGACCCTGCATTTCCCGTTGACTCAAACCGATCTTCCCGCCGTCCGGGCGGCCCTGGGCCAGAACGGAATTGCCAACGGCCATGATTATCGCGGCGTGCCGGTGATCGCCGATGTGCATCCCATCCCGGATTCGCCCTGGTTTCTGGTGAGCAAAATGAGCATCTCGGAAGCCTATGCGCCGCTGCGGGAACATCTGTGGCTCATGGGCGGGTTTGTCGTGGTTCTGCTCTTCGGGGTCGGCGCCATCATGGCCTTTATCTGGCAACGCCAGCGGATGATTTTCTTCCAGGAACGGATTGAGACTGCGGCAGCGCTCAAAAATCTGAACCGGATCTACGCGGTGTTGAGCAACATCAATCAGACCATCGTCCGGATCCACGACCCTCAGGAGCTATTTCAGGCAACCTGCCGCATTGCCGTGGAGGACGGCGGGTTTCTTCTGGCCGGGATCTGCCTGCTTGACAAGGCCTCGGGGGCCGTCAAGCAGGCGGCAAGTGCCGGAAAGGATGACGGCTACCTCGCCAGACTCTGCATCACTCTGGGTAACGCCCCCTCTGATCAAGGGCCGACAGGATCGGCTCTCCGGGAAGGCAGGTACAGCGTCGCGAACGATATCGAACATGATGACTGCATGGCCCCCTGGCGGGACGATGCATTACAGCGCGGCTACCGCTCCTCGGCGGCCTTTCCGCTTATCGTCTTTGGCGAGGTCCGCGGGGCCATCAACTTCTATGCTGACGAACCCCATTTTTTCAATACCAACGAAATCAGATTGCTTGATGAACTGGCCCGCGACATCTCCTTTTCCCTGGAATTCTCCGAGCAGGAAGAGACCCGCCGCAATGCCGAGACAGCCCTACGCGAATCGCAGCAACTCTTCGCCACCGTTGCCAACACTTCCCCTGCCCTAATCTGGATGTCCGGTCTCGACAAAGGCTGCATCTGGTTCAACGAACCCTGGTTGGCCTTCACCGGTCGCGCCCTGGCGGAAGAGCTGGGCGACGGTTGGGCCGCCGGGGTGCATGCGGACGATCTGACTCACTGCCTGCACATCTACACCGAGGCCTTTGAGGCTCGGCAGCCCTTTGCCATGGAGTACCGCCTGCGGCGCCACGACGGCGAATACCGCTGGATTCTGGATCAAGGCCAGCCGCGCTACGACGCCTCCGGCGCCTTCATGGGCTATATCGGCACCTGTCTGGACATCAGCGAACACCGGAACCTGGAAAACCAGATGCGCCATGCGGTGAAGATGGAATCCATCGGCACCCTGGCCGGGGGCGTGGCCCACGATTTCAACAACATCCTCATGGCCATCATCGGTTACGGCCAGTTGACCCTCATGGGCATGGCCCCGGACGATCCCCAGCGCCTAAACATCGTACACATGCTGGAGGGCGCCGACCGGGCCGCCCGTCTCACCAAGGATCTCCTCCTGTTCAGCCGCAAGCAGATCAGCGAGCGCAAGCCCGTGGACCTGATCGGGATTATCAAGACGGTGGAGAAATTCATCGTGCGGGTGATCGGCGAAGACATCGCCTGCGAAACCCGGCTGCCAGACGAGCCGCTCACCGTTCTTGCCGACAGCCACCAGATAGAACAAGTGCTGATGAACTTCGCCACCAACGCCAGGGACGCCATGTCCAAAGGCGGCATCTTCAGCATCACGGCGGAGCAGACGGTTCTACACCATGATTTCATCGCGGCCCACGGCTTTGGCAGGCCCGGCCCCTATGCACTGCTCACTATCGCCGACAACGGCTGCGGCATGGATGAACAGACCCGTACCCGGATCTTCGAGCCTTTTTTTACCACCAAAGGGGTGGGCAAGGGGACCGGACTGGGGCTGGCCGTGGTTTATGGGATCATCAAGCAGCATGAGGGCTACATCAATGTATACAGCGAGCCCGACAACGGCGCCACCTTCCGGCTTTACCTGCCGCTAATCGTCGCGGACACGCCGACAGAAAAAATCGCAGAAAAAGAGGAAGCTCCCGCCCACGGCAGGGAGACAATCCTGGTGGCCGAGGACGATGAATCCCTGCGGGCTCTTGCTAAAACAGCGCTTACCAGATTCGGCTACACGGTGATCGAGGCGGTTGACGGTGAGGAGGCAGTGCGTAAATTTGCGGAAAACCAAAGCAGCATCCAGCTACTCCTGTTCGACATCATCATGCCGAAGATGAACGGCCAGGAGGCCTATGAAGCGATCAGCAAGATCCGGCCAGGGATAAAGACGATCTTCATGAGCGGCTACGCGCCGGACACGATCCGCGAGAAGGCCGGGCTGGGAGACACCGTGCCCCTGCTGGCCAAGCCCCTTTCGCCCACGGAGCTGTTGCAAAAGGTGCGGAAGATCCTGGATCAGTAAGGTCAGTAAGACTGGAAATAGGCTCCCGGATTTGGCAACTATCCAGGATAGGTAACTGTCTCGAAGTGCCGCAGATGCGCGGAAGAGGCCAGCGAAGTGTGCTATTGAACACGAGCAGGCCGATGACAGCAGCGCAGCGGCGACGCAGATGTGGTGCTACGGGACAGTTACCGGATTTCGATGGCGCTGACCGGGCATGACGCCACGGCCTCTTCGCAGTCGCAGGTATGGCATTGGTCCGGACCGATCACCCACGATTTATCATCCCGCAACTCAAAAACCGCCGGGCACAACTCCGCACACATCCCGCAACCGATACACAGATCCTGATCCACCGTTGGCGCTGCCATGATTCTCTCCTTTGCCTTAAGCCTCTTGCCAAACTCAAACGCCATTCGCCAAGCCTATCAAAGGGCGGCACAGACACCATCATATCGGCAGACCGAACTGCCAAAAAACGAAAAAAGCCGGGATGGACTTTTTCAATATCCCTGCTATATTGTGACAGTTTTTACGACTTGTGGCAAGAGAACCTCGCCGGGCCGCCAGCCATTAGCATTTGACGGCAATATCCAAGGAGAACACCATGGACAAAAATAGCGGCGCGGGCCTCACCCGCCTACGCAACGCCTTCGGCTGGTCCATGGCAGGACTCGCCGCCACCCTGAAGCATGAAAAGGCCTTTCAGCAGGAGCTTGGCCTCTGCCTCCTCCTGGCGCCCCTGGCCTTCTTGCTTGGCAAGACCGGGGCGGAAAAGGCCCTGCTCCTCGGCTCGCTCATGCTGGTGCTGATCGTCGAAATCCTCAACAGTGCCATCGAGGCGGTGGTGGACCGTTTCGGCGGCGAGCACCACACCCTATCCGGCCGGGCCAAGGACATGGGCTCAGCCGCCGTGTTCCTCGCCCTGGCCAACGTCGGCATCTGCTGGCTGTGCATCATTTTTTTCTAACAGGTACTCCATGAACAACGCCCCCATTCGGCCCGTAGACTGCTTCAAACACTATACCCTGGACCAGGACAAGGTCTGCAGCCCGATCGAAACGGTGAACCGTTTCAAGGCCCGACTTGTCGAGGTGAACCTGGACATCCTCCAGGAGGTGCGCCGCATCGACAATGGCCGGTTGGATATTCCGGTCTATTTCAGCGTCTGCGGCAAGGATGCCCAGGCAGTGATCGGCAACAAAAAGCAGATGGGCAAGGGCAGCACCCCGGAGCAGTCCCAGGCCAGCGCCTGCATGGAACTGGCCGAGCGGTTCAGCTTTTTCAGCTTTAAGCAAAACGATGAAAACTTCATCACCGATACCTACGCCAATCTCAAAAAATCCGGCCAGCCGCTTCTGCCCCTGGTGCGCCTCCTGCTCTCGGTGCATGACGAGCAGACCGACATCGCCACCCTGGAGCGGCTCATCGAGGACATCCCCATCCAGTGGACTTGGGCCACCAACCTCAACAGCGGCGAGGTGCTGCTGGTGCCCTTCAGTTGGTTTTACGCGATCAACGAGTTCAACGGGCCTTCGGCGGGCAACACCTTTGAGGAGGCGATCCTCCAGGGAATCAGCGAACTGGTGGAGCGGCATGTCTGCTCACTGGTCAACCACCACCACCTCCCTACCCCAGCCATTGACCCGGACAGCGTCACCGATCCGGTGGCCCGCGAGTTGCTGGACAAGTTCAGCAAAAACGGCATCGAACTCTACCTCAACGACTTCACCCTGGACACCGGCATCCCCACGGTGGCGGCCCTGGCCATCGACCGTTCCACCTTCCCGGCCAGCAGCGAAATCGTCTATACCGCAGGCACCACCCCGGACCCGGAAAAGGCCCTGATCCGGGCGATCACCGAGGTGGCCCAACTGGCCGGAGATTTCAACTCCCAAGCCAACTACGTGGCCAGCGGCCTGCCCAAGCCCCTATCCATGGACGAGGTGCGCTACCTCACCGAGGTGGAAGCAGCCATCTCCATCCACGAGATGCCGCAATTGAGCGACCCCAACATGCGGGTCGAGATCGACCATTGCCTGGCTGCCCTGTCCCGCCTAGGCCTTGAGGTGCTGGTGGTCAATACCATACACGAAAAACTCCAGGTTCCGGCGATCTATACCATCATCCCCGGCTGCCATTTCCGCGAACGCTCCCGGATCAACAACGTGGGGCTGTTTGCGGCAAAGCTGGTGACCGAGCGGATTGATGATTCAGACGAGCAGATCGTCCAGCTCCTCAAGATGCAGCAATACCTGCCCGACGCCTATTATCTGGAATTTTATCTCGGCAAGAACATGCAGGCCCAGGGCGAACTTGCCACGGCCGCGGCCCATCTGGAGCGGGCCCTTACCCTGCACCCGGAAGAGGAGGATATCCCCTATATCTATTCCCATCTGGGCGATTGCCTGAAGGATATGGGAGAGTATGACCAGGCCATTGTTGCCCTGCGAAAAGGTCTGGAGCACGACGAGGAACGGCCGGACATCCACAACCTGCTGGGTTTTTGTCATTTCAAGCGGAATGAGTACGAGACTGCCATCGCCCATTTCCGGCGGGCCGTGGAGCTGAACCCAGCCTCGGCCATCGACTACGCCAACCTGGGGGTTAATTACCGCAGGCTTGGCAACAACGAGGAAGCGGCTCGTTACTTAGAGCTGGCCCTTGATCTGGACCCGAGCATTGAGTTTGCCCGGAGCAATCTGGCGGAGCTAAACGCCGATAACCGACTGTAACTAAAAAGAATTTAGGCTGAAATTTGTATGTTCATTTCTTTGCTTGCCCAAAGAAACGAACCAAAGAAAAGGCCCCCTGTGTCCCTTGTCCCGCCGTTGGCGGGATGCCCTGCGCTCCTCGATGCTGCCGGGGCTTTGCAAACTCGGCTTCGCCTCAAACAGTGCAAATCCCCTTTTCGGCAGCCTCTCCGGTGCTCGGCTGCGTGCCAATGGGAATTCTTTTCCTTCCCCCATTTGTCCTGCCGCGCCTCGCAGGCGAGGGCGGAAAAGACGCGGGAACTGTTTGAGGGCGAAGCCCGAGTTTTTCCGCGTCCCGCCCTCGTCGAGAAGTAAGGGAAGCCCGCAGGGCCAGGACTGGCTGGGGTGCCTTTTTCTTGTTTCTTCTTTTGGGCACGCAAAAGAAGAAAAATCACGCCTCACCCCGCATACATCGCAGTCATCTCCACCGTATACGCCCCACCCTTCTCCTGACAGATACAAAACGATGGCAAAACCTCCAGCCCCTCGTCCCCATCCTTCACCGCCTCCACCAGCACCAGCCCAGCTTCCGCACCAGGATAGGGATGCACCCTCTGCAACCGTTGCGGCGCAAGCCCGTTTTCCCGCAAGACGCCAAGCAGGGTTTCGACCCGCGCCGCCGGATAGACAAAGGCCGCCCTCCCGCCGGATTCCAGGGCGAAGGTCGCAGCCTGGGCCATCTCACCAATCCCGCCAAGAATCTCATGCCGGGCCTTTGCCCGTTCGGATTCCGGGTTATGGCGACCGCTGCCGGTCGGATAATAGGGGGGATTTGCCGCCACCCAATCAAAGCTGTCCGGGGGCAGCAGGGTTGCAATCCGGCGGCAATCGCCTTCGATAACCGTAACCCGATTTTCAAGGGAATTGATGGCCACGTTTCGGCGCACGACCTCGGCCAGGCGCGGTTGCACCTCAAGAGCGACAAGGCTGACCGTGGGCCAGCGGTGGGAGAGAATCAGGGAGACAACCCCGCATCCGGCGCCGAGATCTAAAATTTTGGCGTCTGGTTCCGGGGTGAGGAAATGGGCTAGAAAAACGGCATCTACGGAAAACCGATAGCCTTGCCGAGGTTGCAGACAACGAAGCTTGCCATCAAACAAATTCTCTTCGCTGAACTCCTCGGCAATGGCCATCCGGCATTGAATCAGGAGGAGATTTTTTCTTCGGGTACGATCTTATTGAGCAGCAGACCGGTGAGCAGCTTGGGGTAAAAGTAGGTGGACTTATGCGGCATGACCAGCCCCTCGTCCGCCACCCGTTTCACCTGGGAGACCAGGGTCGGATTCATCAAAAAGAGCAGCGGGCTGCGGTCGGTCCGGCTCTCGCCCTCCTTGATCGCAATATCCAAAGCGGTGTCCGGCTCGCTGTAATAATCCACCAGGCTTTCCTTCACACCCCGATCATGGTCAAGCTGCAGCAACCCCTCAATGATGAGATCGGACAGGATAACCACGTCCAACTCCCGCAGGGATGCAGGCTGCTTGGTGCCGAGAGCCTCGTCGATCACGCCGTCCCGCAAGGTCAGGAGCAGACAACGATCCTCCTGGGGATGATACAAACCAAACATCGTGGCCGCACGTAAGTTTTCCGCCATGCGGGCCAGCACCTCGGTTATCAGGGTCTCGCGGGTACCGCCGGTGACTTCCTCCACGATAAAACTCTGCGCCAGCTTGGCCATCAGCCCTTCCAGGGCTACAGCCTCGGGCATCCGCACCAGCCGATGGGTGGGGAGCACGGACAGGCCGGGATCTTCCATGCCGCAAAGATACATCATCGTGTGGTTGTAGGGGCTGTTGCTAGGCACCTCGCCCAGCCGCTCCCGCATCAGGGTGCGGAACTGGAGGGCCGTGGTGTAGCGGTGGTGGCCATCGGCAATATAGAGGGATTTTTCCGCGAACAAGGCGCGGACCTGGGCGAGGATCGCCGGATCGGTCACTCCCCAGATGGTATGGGTGCAGCCGTCGTGATCCGTGGCGCTGGCCAGCGGCTCAGCGGAGCGACCGGATTCCAACAGGGCCATGACCTGCCCTTGGGCATCGGGGTACAGGGAAAAGATCGGGCTGAACTGGGCGTGGCAGGTGTCCAGCAGGCTGAGCCGATCGGAGGTGACGCCGGAGAAGGTTTTCTCGTGGGGCTTGACAATGCCCTCGGCAAACTCGGCCAGCTGCACCAGGCAGAGCAAGCCTTTGCGGGTAAGGCGCTTGCCCGAGGGCAGGGAATACTCGGTGTGGTAGAGATAGATGGTCGGCTCGTTGTCCCGAACCAGCACCCCTTCCTGCTGCCACTTGGCAAAGGTCTCCTTGGCCTGGCGATACCTCGCCTCGGTCAACTGATCGGCGCTGAAGTTCTTGCTCAGATCCAGGTGGATCATGTTGTAAGGATTCTTTCCGGCAAAAGCAGCCTGGGCCTGTAGATCGATCACGTCATAGGGCGGAGTGACCACCTCTTCCAGGTGCTGAATCTTAGCCGGATTGTATCGAAGGGCGCGAAAGGGCGCGATCAAAGCCATTGTTCTGTCTCCTTGCCCGCCCAAGCTGAGCAAGCGCTCGCACCGGTCGGCAAATTCTTTCGGCGCTCATGAACCGGTTGACTTCCCTTGGGGGAATAGATATGTTTTGTTGAAATCGCAAAAAGCCCAGCATCCCGTCATTCCGGCGAAAGCCGGAATCCAGTGTTTTCGGATAGCAGCGGAGCGGAACCGGTGTGACGACTTTTTATGACGCCACCATTACATAGTAAAAAAACACCCACATTTCAAGTGGACATTGTACCCGGACCGTAAACTTTTACAAACGAACTTTTCCCATACTGATGAGGTTTTGCAATGTACGATATCTTTACCCGCACCCATTTTTCCTCGGGCCACCATCTGCGCAACTATCCCGGCAACTGCGAACGGCCGCACGGCCACAACTGGCAGGTGGAGGTGACGGTACGCGCCACAGAGCTTGACGAGCTGGGCATGGGGATCGACTTCAAAAACCTGAAAAAAGCGGTAAACGTGGTCATGGAGGAACTGGACCACCAGGATCTCAACGAACTTCCGGCCTTTCAAAAAAAGAACCCCTCTTCCGAAAACATCGCCGCCTACATCTTCGACCGCCTCAGGGACGCGCTGACCAGCGAACGCTACCGGCCCTACAGCGTCACGGTCTGCGAAACGGAGAACTGCTGCGTGACCTACCGTGAAGGATGAGCCGAGCCTTCAGGTTTCCGAGGTTTTTTACAGCATCCAGGGGGAGTCTTCCTATGCGGGCTACCCCTGCCTTTTCTTCCGGTTCTCCGGCTGCAACCTGCGCTGCTCCTACTGCGACGCCAAGTACACCTACGAAGAACCGGCCACCCCAACCCCGCTCAGCACCCTGCTGACCGAGGCCGCCCAATACCCCAGCGCCCTCATCGAGATCACCGGCGGCGAGCCCCTGCTCCAGGAAGCGGTCTACCCGCTCATGGACGAGCTGCTTGCGGCAGGCCGCACCGTGTTGCTGGAAACCAACGGCAGCATTAATATTGAACGGGTGCCGAAAGAGGTGGTGAAGATCATCGACCTCAAATGCCCGGACAGCGGGATGACCGAGAAGATGGACCTTGCCAACCTCGACCTGCTCACACCCCACGACGAGGTCAAGTTTGTGGTGAGTTCACGGGCCGACTACGACTGGGCCAGGGCAATGATGACCCAACACCGCCTGGCCGAAAAGGCCAAGCTGATCCTCTCCCCGGTGATCGGTTCCCTCCAGCCCGCCCTGCTGGCCCAGTGGCTCATGGCCGATGCGCTCCCGGCCCGCCTCCAGCTCCAGCTCCACACCCTGCTCTGGCCTGGGATGAAACGAGGGGTGTAAGGGGCCACCCAGACTGCGCCAGTTTTGCAGGGCAACTCTGTATTTTCCGGGATTAAGAAACTGCCGGGGGAAATGGGAGGGGAACGAATTATTCCCCAATTTCTTAGTTGCCTTTAAGCACGACAAGCGATTCGTTAACTATGCTCAGATCTCGCTCTTCCGGCACCGAAGGCATGTTGTAGTGACGACATTGCTCCTCGATAGTTTGGACAAGAAACGATTCCATTGTGTTATCTGAAACTTGATTGTTGAGCAATGCAACATTCAGCCTTGCCATGATTGCTTGGTCAAGCGTATAAGTCGTGGCTCCAAGAATGTTAAAGCGGGACGCGCGTTCGTACCAAGTCTTGCTCGACATTTTTCGCATGTCTTTCACGCAGGCTGTGAATCGAGACTCAAACGTCCGTTGCGATTTCAGCGCGATTTCAATCTGGCGAGAAGTCTGGCTTTTCAGTTTCTCCAACGCGCCTATGACCGATGGCGTTCCACAAACACCTCGTACAGCCTGAATCTTTGCGGGCATCTCTACCAAAGAGGTATAGAAGCCAAGGGATCGGAGATCGGTCGGGCAGCCTGTAGCAGGCAGCGCTGAATATTTTTGTAGTGCTTCAAACGTTTCCTGAGTGAAATATTTGTTAAAGTAAGACTGAAGATATTCTGGCTTGAGTTTCATGCCTTCCTGCGCAAGGCGTTCAATCGTTTTATTATCCGCCCTCGCGATAGCCTCCCAAAACTGATCATGGGACATCATCACGACTACGTGTGATCCAGGAGGTGTCTGCTGAAGGGTCACAGTGATTGGTCCGCTTACAGACACGCCGGCTATACCTACGCTTCCAGCACCAGAGACAGACACCTGCGGCTTCGGCTCAGTGGGCCAAAAATACAGCGCAAGGCCGACGATTGAGGCGAGAGAACCGATAACGCCGAGCCACTTGATCTGAATCTTAGTCAACACGTAGTATCCCTTGCGAGCTTTTCACTTCAACTCATGTTTGGAACAATAAATAGGGAGTGTTCCAATTATTCTAGTGCGATACTATGGGACAGGATATGGAAAGTCAAAAGAAAAACAGCCCAGAATTACGTCAAAATCCCGGCCTCAAACCCATGGATCGAGAAAGTTCTGGAACAGCTCTCTAAATCCAGGAACAAATACCACGCGGCACGAACAAGCAGTAACTCCAGCGGATGGGTTGTTTCCTTGCTGTTTTCTGCGCGTGCCGTGGGGTAACAGAGTATTTTTTCTTTGCAAAAAACCATTGCAGGGATAAGATTACCGGCATCCAACAACTCACCACCCCGACAAAATTCCTCCGTATCCAAACCCCAACCAGTCAAACACCTTACCTCCCGACATGACCAACCACCTCTGCCCTTCCGAAACATCCCAGCTATCACGCTGCTCTCAGGTTGAAATCGAAACCCAGAGCAAAGCGATCAGCAGCAACCGTCAATTGCTGGACGTTCTGGATGCTTTCCCCGGCTTTGTCCTGGTTCTCAACCATCCCCGGCAGATCGTTTTCGCCAATCAGGCCTTTCTGCATTTCCTTGGTGCAACATGCCTTACCGAGGTGCTGGGGAAAAAACCTGGAGACGCCCTAGCCTGCGAACATGCCGTGCACAGCGTTCTGGGCTGCGGCACCACAGAATTCTGCTCCACTTGCGGTGCGGCCAAAGCCGTTCCCACTCTCCCCCTGCACCAACCGGCAAACGATACCGCCCAGGAATGCCGGATCAGACAGGAGGGCAGCGGCAAATCCTTTGATTTCCAGGTGCAGACCGCGCCCTTCCCCGGCGGCGATGACAGCCTCTACCTTTTCTTTCTCACCGATATCTCCCATGAAAAAAGGCGGCGGGCTCTGGAGCGCATCTTCTTTCACGATGTGGCCAATATTGCCGTCGGCATGGTGGGCATGAGCCGAACTCTGTGTGAAAAAGAGTTGGGGGAGGAAAAAGAGAAGCAGTTCAAAACCGTTCTCCACCGCTATGCGCATCGGCTGGCCGACGAGGTCGAGGCGCAGCGCGACCTGGCTGCGGCGGAAAACAACGACCTGCACGTACAGGCCAAACCCTGCGCAAGTCTTACCCTGCTTGACGAGGTGGCTGCCTTTTATAACAATGGAGGCAACGGTCAGACCAGCAGGGTGGAAATTGCCGACGAGGCCGTGGCAACGGAGTTTTTCACCGACCCACGGCTCCTGCACCGCATCCTGATCAACATGACCAAGAATGCCGTCGAGGCCTCCCCCCCTGAGGCTGTGGTCCGCCTCGGCTGCGAGCAGGCCGGAAACGACCTGGAATTCTGGGTCCACAACCAGAGTTACATGCCTGAGAAGGTACAGTTGCAGATGTTCCAACGCTCCTTTTCCACTAAGGGGCCAGGCCGGGGGTTGGGCACCTACAGCATGAAACTGCTGGGCGAGCGCTACCTGAAAGGTCGGGTCAGCTTCACCTCCTCGCCGGAAAAAGGCACCACCTTCCGCTTCCGCTGCCCCTGCACTATCGAGACAGTCACCCCCTGAGCCTGGCCGCAAGCATCGCGTATCGACACGCCCGCTAACTACGCCGCCTGGCTGGTCGGACTGAAATCCAGTGATTTTTTGGAACGAGACATGCCAGCGTCCGCCTTTTTGACCAACAGGTCGGCGAGCTTCATGGACAGTCTCCTGGGCTGATAGCTACTGACAACGGAAGGGTGCGGCCATCACGGAGCATGGCAGCAAAGGCCTCTGCCGGCACCGGAGGGCTGAACAAAAAACCCTGAATCTCGCCACATTTATGGCTTCGCAAAAATTCAAGCTGCTCGACGGTTTCCACCCCTTCCGCCACCACCTCCATCCAAAGGCTTTTGGCCAGAGTGAGGATCGTGATGGCAATGGCCGCGCTGCTCTGATCTTCAGGCAGGTCTATCACAAAGGAGCGGTCCATCTTGAGGGTGTCGAAGGGCAGCTTGCGCAGGTACTGCAACGAGGAGTAGCCGGTGCCGAAATCATCCAGCGCCAGCCGCACACCCATCTCCTTGATTTTCCGCAGCAGGATGATGGCTGCCTCCTCGTGGGCCATGACCGCGCTCTCGGTGATCTCCAGCTCCAACCGATCTGAGGGGAAGCCGGTTTCCGCGATAATAGCGGTCACAGTGGCGAGCAGATCTTGCTGCATGAACTGACGGGGGGAGAGGTTCACCGACAGGGCAAGGCGATCATTGTAGTCCCGCAGCCATCCCTTGGTATCCAGGCAGGCTTGGCGCAACACCAGCTCACCGATAGGGATGATGAGACCGGTCTCCTCGGCCAGGGGAATGAAGTCCAGCGGCGAGATCAACCTTCCGTCCGCAGCGCGCCAACGGACCAGCGCCTCCATACCGACGATGCGGCCGGTAACCAGCGACACCTTGGGCTGGTAGTAAACCAGAAACTCCTTCCGATCCAGGGCCTTGCGCAGACTGTTCTCCAGGGAGAGCCGATGCACCACCTGGGCGTTCATGGCTTTGGTGAACATCTGATAGGTGTTCTTGCCTTCCTCCTTGGCCCGATACATGGCAAGCTCCGCGTTTTTCAGCAGGGTGTCGGCATCAGCCCCGTCGGCGGGAAAAAAGGAGATACCGACGCTGATCGTCACCACGGTCTCGTACACCGCCAGATTGAAGGGGGCTGCAAAGGCGGCAATGATGGTTTGCGCCACCCGGACCGCTTCCTGCTCGCTAGCGAGCTGTTCGATGAGGATGGCAAAGTCGTCCCCACCCAGCCGCGCCACGGTGATATCCGGCGCCACGCATTTCTTGAGCCGCTCGGCCACCTGCTGGAGCAAGACATCTCCCACCGTATGGCCCAAGCTATCGTTGACATGCTTGAAATTGTCCAGATCAAGGGTCAACACGGCAACCAACCTTTTCTGGGACTGGGCATGGCCGATGGCCACGGCAAGACGGTCGAGCATCAGGGTGCGATTAGGCAGGCTGGTAAGCGCGTCGTGATTGGCCTGAAAATGAAGCTTCTCCTCGATGCCGCGGATCTCGCTCATGTCGTGAAACACCGCCACATGGTGGGAGGTCTGACCAAAATCGTCGGTGATGGCGGTGATGTTCAACCACTCGGGGTAGACCTCGCCGTTCTTGCGGCGGTTCCAGATTTCCCCCTCCCATCGGCCAGTGGCGAGCAGGGTCTGCCACATCGCCTGATAGAAGGCGGCATCGTGGCGGTCGGACTTGAGGATGCTCGGCTTATTCCCCACCGCCTCCTCCGGGGCATAGCCGGTGATATGGGTGAAGCCCCGATTCACCGACTGGATCACCCCGAAGGCATCGGTAACCGTGATGCCTTCGATGCTGTTGTCAAACACCCTGGCCGCCAGGGTGAGCTGCTGTTCACTGTGCTTGAGCAGGGTAATGTCCTGTGTCGTTCCGAACATCCGCACCGCCTGGCCGCTCGCATCAAACTCCACCTCTCCCTGCTCATGCACCACCCGGAGCGTTCCATCCTGACGAATGACACGGTGCTCGATGCTGTAGGGCGCCTTGCTGGCCAGACTCTGTCCCACGGCCTCCTCAATCCTGGGCCGGTCGTCCGGATGCAGATAGCTGAGAAATTCATCATAGGTTGGAGAAATCGCCGTAGGGACGAGGCCGAAGATCCTATATACCTCGTCGGACCAAAACAAGGTATTTCCCAGGATATGCCAGTCCCAGTAGCCAAGCTGGGCGATCTGCTGTGCCTTTGCCAGGTTGGCCTCGCTGAGCCGAATCCGGTCGGCAGTCTGCTGCCGCGCAATGAGCAGGGCCAGTCCGCTGGCCACCGTCTCCAAAAACCTCTGTTCCGCTGGAGTGGAGAGATGGTCCGTCGTGGCGTAGAGCATCAGAATACCCAACAGCTCATCCTGACCATGGAGAATGGGGATGATGTAATGCCCATGATCCACTCTCTTGCCATCGCGGCAACCCGGATGGTTTTGAGTAAAGATAAATTTGCGTTCCTGAGCCGCCTTGCCGCACAGGCATTCGCCAAAGCGAACCGAGGCACACTGGCCCTGCTGGGAGGGGTCCATATCTTTGTTCACCCGCAGGAAAATTGTTTCCGGGTGTAGCCGATCCACGAGAAAGATGCCGCCCTTGGGGATCAGCGACAACCAGGGCGTCGTAACGATGATATCCAGGGCACTGCCAAGCTGGTTTTCCAGCGGAACGTCGGTGAAGCTGAGCCGAAACAGCTGCTCAATGATCTCCTGCTGAAGAAGAACCTGCTCCAAGTGCTTCTGGGTCTGCTTGTAAGAGGTGATGTCCCTCCCGAGCAGCACCAGACCTTTCCTGGAGCCATCCGCATGGAAGAGGGGGATTTTATAGAGGTCAAGCGCGGTGAATCCCCCATCCTGGTGCGAGACAAGCTGTTCGCTCCGCGCCAAAGTGCCGGACACCCAAGCAGCCTCGTCACTTGCCGCGCAGGCAAGAAAGACCGGCCGGTAAAAAGGGCTGGCGGCCGCAAGCTCGGCATCGGTCTTGCCCTGATAATCCACGCCGCTAAGTTGAAATAAGGCGAGGTCCGCCTGATTCGCCTCAAGCCACCGGCCTTGACCGTCTTTGAAACAGACGAAGTCCGGCATGGCGTCCAGCAGGGTACGGAGGCGCACCTCGCTTTCTCGCAAGGCCTTGTCGGAGCAGGGATGGTGCAATTCGACACAGAGCAACCGCTGGGATGGTTGGGACATGGCGGCCAACCGTAACCGGGCTGGAATGCCATCCTGGGACAAGGGTACGGTGCAGGAAAACTCCTTGTCAGTACCGGAAACAAAGGCAGCAAGACGAGCCACCAACGCTTCCGCCTCGCCGGGCGGAAAAGAACAGGCAGAAATCAGTTCTGACAAGTTCCCGCCATCTTGAAATCTTATCAAGCCAAAATCGTCCATCGCTTGGCGCCAGGCGGGATTGGTATTCATGAGCCGACCACTCCCATCCAGCAAGGCAAGCGGGAGGGATATTTGGGCCAGCAATTCAGGCAGTAGGTCTGAGAAGTTCATATAAAAACTCTTGGTAGAGATTTCTGGTAAATTTTCGCAAATGAGAGATGGACACTCTGGGGAAAAAGAAACAGGACAATTATTGTCTTGCTTTTATCATGATATAGGTTTCTATCCAAAAACTCAACAAATTCCTGGCGGCTTTACGGGCAAAGCCACCCCGTTTTTGTACACCGCCAACCAGCTCGTCGACTGGATCACCGAAGTCCCTGACTTTGTTCTGCTTGATGTGCGGAACGTCTGCGCCTAGGTGAGAGTGAACGCCAAGGGGCAGCGCTG
>JAPLJG010000090.1 GCA_026388735.1 Deltaproteobacteria bacterium | reverse complement strand
ATTTTCTTTTTCTCCTCTTTACTCTACAAGTTCAGACAATTTAGGAGCCGTCACGAAACAACCTTTTCGTTACGGCACCTTATGCCGGTCCCGACATCCCAAATATTCTACATTTTGAACTACGGTTAACCCATGAGACCGGCGATCAGCGACTTGGTCAAAGCAACCGCTCTCGGATGCCGCATAATCATCAGTTCGCCGCCTGCCATCAACATACAAGAAGCGGTGACAGCCTCCATGAGAATGCCACGGGTCTCCTGATCACCGAGCATCTCGTCGGAGGGCAAGCGACATTCCTTGGCCTTCCAGACCTCGCGGCCCAGGTTACAGATAAAGGGCACCTGAAGCTTTTCGTCTTTCTGGGTAAGGGCGGCAAGGCGGATCCGCTCCATGACCGAGTAGCTGTACTCGATGCCGTAGCCGAGGGCGCCGATGGACGGGTCGATCAGCACGGAATCCAGGGAGACCCCAAGATTCTCAAGCAGAATATTGAGCTGCTTGGCCAGGTTCACGTCAATGGGCGAAGCAGCGACCATGGGGTACTGGAAGGCCATGGCGGTGGCGCCGATGGCCCGGTAGTTGCTGTCGGAAAGCGGGGCCAGGCACACCTTCTTGTCGCCGATCAGGGAAGTGATCTCCCTAAGGGTTTCCGTGTCCTTTTCGCCGTTGCCGCAACCCCAGACAATGACCGGCACCTCGATATTCTTCACCACCTCGGCCGCAGCCTTTGCCGCCTCACCCGCAGGCCGATTCAGGCCATTGGGGTCGGTGCTGACCATGGAGAGACAGATGGCGTCCGCGCCATACTCCTTGACACATTTCTGCGCCCAGGCCAGGGGATTGTCCAAAACATCCTGATAATGACGGGCCAGGGAATCCGGCCATTCATCGGGTTTCACATCAAGCACGTCAAAGGCGATCTTGGGACTGTTGCCCATGGTGCCTTCAAACAGATGGAACGGCAGGGTCGTAGCCCCGCCCACCTTGATGCCGCTGGCCTCGTCGCCCAGAACGGTCTGCCGGATGGCACCGGTGTAAGCCTGCTTATAAGAAGCTTCAGGAACCTTGGCGGCCCGTTCGCTCAAAGGCGTTTTTTCAAGGGCAAGCTCTGCGGCACCAGCAGCAGCGGTGGCCGGAGCCGGGGCGGCCTTCTTTGCTTCAGGCGCAGCGGCTTTTTTCGGCGCTTCCGCAGCCTTGGTCTCAACGGCTTTCTTGGCTGGTTCAGCCTTCTTCGCTGCTTCCGCTGCCGCAACCTCGGCCGCCTTTTTCGCAGCCTCCGCCTTCTTGGCCTCTGCCGCAGCTTGCTCCCCGGCGGCTTTCTTGGCGGCTTCAGCCTTCTTGGCCTCTTCCACTGCCGCAGCCTCGGCAGCTTTCTTGGCTGCACTCTCGTCTTTCACCGGTGCCCCAGCAGCCGGAGCTGCTGGGGCAACAGGGGCTGTTGCCGGTAAAGCAGGAGCAGCGAGCACCGGCTCGCGCTTGAGAATAGCCTCTGCGCCGGCAAATTTCACCAACGCATCGAACTGCTCGTCCGACAAGCCATAGGCCTTTTTCAGCGCATCAAGACCGAGGCGTACCGACTCAAGCGCCATTTGACGTTCTTTTTCGTTCATCGCATCCTCTCCTGCTTCATCTATTTCAATCCTTGCCTGATCAACCGCACCGGCCCCGCTGGTGCCGGTCGTGACTGACGCACGGTACTGAGCGGCTTCCGCCCTGGCTGCGGCAATAATCTTTTCTGCCTCAGCCTTGGCTGCCGCCAGGACAGTATCACCTTCCTTATCCTCGGCCATTGCGGACCGAAGCTCGATTACCGAACCCGGAGCCGCAAGGGCAACCGGCTCATCGGCAAAGACCGGACGGGTGGCGAGCCCTGCCCGGCTGACGATCTCCGGCACAGCACTCTCCCATTCAATGGCCATGATATGCACCCCGGCCACCCCTTCTATCTCCCGGACCTGGCGAATGATATCAACACAGATGTTGATGCCCTCGTCTTCCTTGTCCTTGGCCCCCTGCATCCGCTTGATCACCTCATCGGTGACATCCATGCCGGGAACGGAACTCTTCATGTAACGGGCCATGCCCACGGATTTTGGCGGGGTCACCCCGGCCAAAATATGGACTTTTTTGTGGAGGCCAAGATCACGGACCGCCTGCATGAATCTGGCAAAGCGTTCCACATTGTAGATGATCTGGGTCTGGACAAAATCAGCGCCATTGGCGACTTTTTTTGCCAGCCGTGCGGCCCTGAACTGCTCGGAAGGCCCGGCAAAATGGTTTGCCGCCGCACCGAGAAAAAGCTTGGGCTCATGCCTCGCCGCACTGGAATTTCTTCTCATCCCGCATGGTCTTGACCATGCCGAGCAGCTGGATGGAGTCCATGTCAAAGACGCCCTTGGAGCCGGGATGGTTGCCGAACTTCTGGTGGTCGCCGGTGAGGCAGAGCAGGTTCTTGAGCCCCAAGGCGGCAGCGCCCAGGATATCACTCTGCATCCCAATTCGGTTGCGGTCGCGGCAGGTCATCTGGATGACCGGCTCCACCCCTTCGGCCAGGGTCAACAGACCCGCGCTGATGCTGGACATGCGGACGATGGCGGTCTGGCAGTCGGTGATGTTGACCGCGTCAACACTCCCTTTAAGCAGCCGGGCTTTTTCCCGCACCAGTTCGGCATTGCCGTTCTTGGGCGGTCCCAGCTCGCCGGTGACTGCGAACTCTCCTGATGTTAAGATCCGTTCTAAACGACTTCCCGATTTCATCGGATATGATCCTTTATTCTTGCTTCTAAAAAAGATTAAGAGGCGCTCGGGCCATGGCAGCCAACATCCGTCAGACCGCCGCCGCCAAGATCACGACGCATGTCCATGTCGAACAGGACACGCTCTTTCTTCTTGTTGATCCCCAGGGCGTCACGCTTTGCCTCGATCTTTTCGATCATGATCCGGGCGATTTCCAAAGGCTCCGAAGCGATATTCCAATGGGCGCCCAACTGGTCCATCAACCCTTCGGTGAGGTACTTATTAAAATTCTTGGCCCCAGTGATGGGCAGATTCTGGAACACGACCTGGGCGCCGCTGGCCACGAAATACTGGCCGATGGCCACGGCCTTTTCACTCATCCACAGGGGAGCGGTGCCGATGGCGGGCAGGTCGGAAATATCATCGCCCAGGCCGCCTTGGCGGACCATCTCGGTGGCAGCAATGAGAATCCGGGAGTTGTCAACACAGGAACCCATGTGCAGCACCGGCGGCATGCCTACGGTCTCACAGACCTCCCGCAAGGAATCGCCACAGAAACGGGCCGCCTCGGGGTTGAGCAGGCCGGCCTTGCCCAGCGAGGTTGCAGCACAGCCCGTGGCCAGGACGAGGATGTTGTTTTTCAACAACTCCCTGACGATGGTTTCATGGGTGTCGTCCGCCAGCTTGAAGTTGTCGCAGCCAACGATGGCAGCCACGCCGCGAATCCGGCCATTGATGATGTTGTCGTTCAGGGGCCGATAACTGGCGCGGAACCGCCCGCCCAACATGGTATTGATGGTTTCGTGACTGAAACCCACCACCACGTCCATCTTGGTTTCCTGGGGGATAAAGCACTTGCCGCGCTTCTTGTAGTTTTTGATGGCGTGGGTCAGAATCTTCTTGGCAGACTCAAGCGCCTCGTGTTCCTCAAACTGGATGTGAATACCGCCGGGCATCTTGGCCCGATAGTTGGTGGTGATGATATCGGTGTGGAAATTCTTTGCCACCTCGGCCACGGACTGCATGACACACTGAACGTCAACCACCATCGCCTCCACCGCGCCGGTGGCGATGACCATCTCCTGCTGGACAAAACCTCCGGCCACCGGAATCCCGCGGCGCATGAGAATCTCGTTGCCGGTGCAGCAAACGCCGGCGAGGTTGATGCCTTTGGCCCCTTGCTTCTTGGCCAATTCCAGCATTTCCGGGTCCTGGGCCGCGATGCACAGGGCCTCTGCCAGCAAAGGCTCATGTCCGTGCACAGTGATATTGACCTGATCGAGTTTCAACACGCCAAGGTCAACAATGGCGCGCCGGGGCACCGGAGTGCCGAACATGATGTCGGTTAACTCGGTGGACAGCATGGAAGCGCCCCAGCCGTCGGACAAGGCAGTGCGGGAGGCCTGGAGCATGATGTTATGGTATTCCTGGTCAACGCCCATGTGGGTGCGGTGCATCATCTCCACCACCTCACGGTCAATGCCGCGCGGCGCGATGCCGAGCTTGTTCCAAAGGGCCTGGCGCTTGGGTGTGGCCCTTTTCAACATAGAAAGGGGCGCGTCATCCTGCTTGCCGAATTCGGCAAGGGCTTTTTCGCCAAGCTCAAGGGCGATATCCTTGACCTCACGGTCTTCGGTGACGATACCGAAGACCTCGGCCAATTTTTTGAGCTTGGGTACATCCTTGATCTGATGCGGTCCTTCCCCTTTGGCCGCCGCGATGAAGCCTTTCACCATTTCCCGGGCATGATCGGTGTGCGCGGCAGAACCGGCGGCCACGGTACGGGCGAAATTCCTGGCTGCCACAGTGTCGGCGGTGGCGCCGCAAATACCGAGCATGTCTTCCACCCCGTCGATGATCTGACACGGCCCCATATTGCAGTTACGGCAACAGGTTCCGCCGGAGCCGAACAGACAGGCCGACATCCCCCGCGCTTTGACGCGGTCATAGCCGGTCTTGACGTTCTTGGCTATATCCTGGGAGAGAATCTGCTGCGTGGAGACGCAGGTAAGATCCGCGCACCCTTCACATCCATTTCGTTTGATCGCCATCTTGTGTCCTCAGCATCTTAAAAGTTCGCTATGTGACAGAGCAGATACCTTCTGATTACTTTATGCCGACGCAGTCACTTACTTCAGGCCTGCGGTCTGCCTGGCTGCCTGTACGGTATTTTTCATGAGCATGGTGATGGTCATGGGTCCGACCCCACCCGGAACTGGGGTAATATACGAAGCTTTTTCCTTTACCGCATCAAAATCCACGTCGCCTGCAAGAATAGCCTTGCCCTCTGCGGTCTTGCCGATCCGGTTCACGCCGACATCGATTATCACCACCCCGTCTTTGACCATGTCGGCGGTTACCATTTTCGGTACGCCAACCGCGGCGATGATGATGTCAGCCCGCTTGCAATGGGCAGCCATGTCCTTGGTGCGGGTGTGGCACAGGGTAACGGTGGCGT
>JAPLJG010000122.1 GCA_026388735.1 Deltaproteobacteria bacterium | reverse complement strand
TCGCGGTTGGCCAGGAGCGACAACAGACCGGGGATTTTCGTCTCCTGATAGAAGGCGGGCAGGTCGTCGCCCGGCCTTTTGCTGGCGTTGATGATGCCCATGGCAACGATGGGCGCCTTTTCCTGCCCCACGTACAAGCCCTCCATGGCCGCCAGTTTCATGGGCTGCCGGTGGGCCACGCTGAAGGCGGCCTCCTCGCCGGTAAAGGCGACAAAGAGGGAGGCGATGAAGCCGAGCACTGCGGCCACCACCATGCTGCGCTTGGCCATTTTCTGGTGCCGTTCTTGCAAGAGAAAGAGGGCGGAGATGCCCACGACAAAGAGCGAGGCGAGCAGAAAGGCGGAGCTGGTGGCGTGGGTGAACTTGTGCACCGCCACCGGGGAGAGGGCAACCTCCCAGAAATTCTGCATCTCAAAGCGGGCCTTGTCGGGATTGAAGGCCATGCCGGTGGGAAATTGCATCCAGCCGTTGGCCACGAGAATCCAGACCGCCGAGAGGTTGGAGCCCACGGCCACCATCCAGGTGGAAAAGAGGTGGAAGCCCTTGGAAACCCGCTGCCAGCCGAAGAACATCACGGCAAAGAAGGTGGCCTCGATAAAGAAGGCGAAGATGCCTTCAATGGCCAGGGGAGCGCCGAAGATGTCGCCCACCATCCAAGAGTAGTTGGACCAATTGGTGCCGAACTCGAATTCCAGGATGATGCCGGTGGCTACGCCGATGGCGAAGTTGATCCCAAAGAGGGTCATCCAGAATTTGGTCAGTTTTTTCCATTCCTCGTTGCCGGTTTTGATGTAGATGGATTCAAAAAAGGCGACGAGAAAGGATAGCCCCAGGGTCAATGGTACAAAAATCCAGTGATACATGGCAATTAGGGCGAATTGTGCCCTGGCCCAATCCACCGTGGTTAAAAGTTGATCTCCCACAATACCCTCCTTGTGTGTGTTGGAGGCAGGAGTGATCTCCTACCATGATTAAACCGTTGTCGAAAACAACCTGGTCATTTTGTATGGCCCAAACGGCAAAAGGAGCCGTAAGGGAACACCCAAAATTGTACAAGTTGTTTTGTGACGGCTCCTAAAAATGCGATGAAAAAAAACCAAAAATTACGGTATGACTAACGGGCAGAGACCGGTTTGGTGAGGTTTCCCAGAACATATTCGGCCCGGTCGCGCTCGGTGTTGAAATTGGTTGCAAGATAATTTGGGAAGAAAAACAGTTTGAGAACGGCAAGCAGGATGAACAGTTTTATGGCGATGATTTTCCACAGGGTTCGCCCCACCACCATGGAGCGGAAGCCGTCTCGATAAAAAAGATAGAGCTGTTTTGGCAGTGCGATCATGGGTGCGTCTTCTCCTTTGCGGACAAAAACGATCCTGTTCCTCTGTTGTATATGGTGGACAGTTGCAAGGTCAAATTATTTTTTCTCAATGGGCCGGTTGTGGCCGTCCGCTTCGGGAAAAGGGGTCAGGCAGCAGGCATCTTCGCTGGCCAGGGTGGCAAAATCCGTCTCTTGCAGGGTTGCCCGGAGCTGTTGGTTGGCCTTGTTCCATATCCGGTGCACGGAACAGAGTGTGCTGTTGTGGCAGGACTCTGGCCGTCCCACGCAATCGTTGAGAGATATCTCGCCGATGATCGCCTCGATAACCGAAAGCAGGGTGATCTCCGACGGATCGGCCAGCAGGCGGTAGCCGCCGTTTGCCCCCTGAAGGATTTCAATGATCCCGGCTCTGGAGAGCTGTTGGGCGATCTTTGCCAGAAAGTGCGTCGGCACATCGGTGCGTACGGCGATTTCCTTTCTGCTGACCAGCGTGCCCTTGCCATGTCTGGCAAGGTGCAGCACGCAGCGTATTCCATATTCTCCGGCGCGGGTAAGTCTCATGGGTGCGGTCCAAATATTAAGTAAGATATATAAGATATATTTAGTCTTATATCGAATCGGCACTCTGGTTGTCAAGAAAAAATACAAGGGTGTTTCGTAAAACTTGGGGGGCGTATGGGTGGTTTGTCTTTATGCGGCGGTGGCTTCAGACGGGGCTTTCTTTTGGTATTTGTTTGCGGTGGCGATACATTTGCTCCGGTACTTGAGCTTGGTGAGGCCGTAGCGGATAACTCCCGAGACGCTGCCCACCGTGTCAGCCAGGGAAATGCAGATTTCAAGGATAGGGAGCATTTTAATGGGGAAAAGTTTTTTAAACCGTCTGGCCATTATATGGGGAGGATTTTTGTCGCAAAGGTCACGGATGAACAGATTGGAAAAAACAGCAAGATTTTGCAGGATATGCAGTTCATCAACCGAGGATTCCACTTCAGGAGGGTTGGTCTCCATGCAGGCGATAATGGTGTCGGAAAAATTCCAGAAGCGGGCAATTTCCTGGCCGATTTCACTGAAGGTGAGTTGCTTGAACATCAGGCGACACATGGCGTCTTCGGAGCTGCCTCGTGTTGTTCCCGCCTCGATGCGCCGATACACATCCGGGAAATAAATAGTCATGATGATGCGGCCCAGATCGTACAAAAGTGCACAGATGTAAGCCTCTTCCGGGGAGACAGGCAGCTTGTATTTTTGGACCAGAAGCTTGCTGAGGTTGGCGCTGAGCAGCGAAATCGCCATTTGCGTGCTCAAGGCATCCTTCTCGCCGCCGGATTTGAGGAATTCTTCGATAAGACTGATGGAAACGGCAAGTTCCCGGACAACATCCAGGCCCAGGGTAGACACGGCCCGTTCGATGGTGGAAATATGGGCGCCCCGAAGATAATAGGCCGAATTGGCAACCTGTAGAATCTTGTTGGTAAGTGAATAATCTTTCAGGATGACGGCGGCAACGCAGTTTACCGAAGCGCGCTTATTGAGGGTTATCTTCAGGACTTCATTGACGTGCCCGGAGATGGCTGGAAGTTCGCTCAAGTTCATCTTGGCGAAAATCTCAGAGAGTTTTTGATTTCTTACTAAAGTGGTGTCTTGTTCCACGCGAACCCTTCTTTATTGAAATCGGCCATGCGTTTCGCATGGAAAATACGTAAAATCAAACAGATGACGTAACTCTAAAATATAATATTTCATGGCCTGGAAAGCAATGGGTTGGTAAGCATGGGGGGGTGGGTAGCAAGGCAACGGGTGGGATTATCCAAGAACAGGCGCGAGAGCGGCAAGGGCTTCTCTGGCAAGCTGACCAGCGGTGACGGTGGTCAGGCGGTGCTCCACATACAGGGAGAATTCCGTGGTGTCGTCGGGAGATTGTTTGATTTTTGCTGCCGCTTCCACAACCTGGAGTAGCCCCAGAGCGCGGGCGGCCAGAGCCCGGACAATGGGGTCTTCCGAGTCGAGGTAGGGTAGGAGGTAGCGGGGCGCCTGCCAGTCGCGGAGCAGCTCCGGACGGGCCTGGGCCAGTCGGCCTAAGCCCCACATGAGACCCCGCTGCAGGGCCGGGAGTTCGAGATAAAACCCGTCCTCCCGCATGAAGGAAACCAGGATCTTAGTATATTCCTGGGCAAGGCTCTTGTGGCAGACCAGGCATTCCGCCATGGCCTCCGGCGTGCCCCAGCCGATGCCGCCGGATTCGTCGTTGAGGCTCCACATGAAGCGGCGCATGACAATGCGGGCTGCCTCCATATCCTGATCCGCTAAGCGGGATACGGTCGCGCCCATGGCGGAAACGGCATTCCACTTTGTTTTTTCCGAGGCGCTACAGATCGCGGAAAATAAAGGGTTGAGCAATTTTTCCGGCGAGTATCCGGCTAGGGCGGTGAGGACGGCATTAAGCTCCGCCTGGCTCAACAGCGTCAGGATTTCTTGCTTGATGCCTCTCTGGCTCACCGCCATGGGCTTTTCGGCCTACTTCCGCATGGCTGCGGCCACGGCGCTACCCAGTTCCGAGCAATGCTCCAGCGACTCATGGGTCGGCACATTCTTGATCTTGACGCCTTCGCCCACGATTTCAAAACCCATGTCGGTCATGTGTCCGGTGAGATGTTTTACCGCCTCACCGCTCCAGCCAAACGAGCCGAAGGCCGCGCCGATCTTGTCTTTCGGGCGCAGTCCCTTCATGTAGGTGATGATGTCGGCCATGGCCGGCATGATGTTGTTGTTCAGGGTGGGCGAACCGAGGATGACCGCCCTGGCATCGAGCACCTCGGTGATGATGTCGCTGCGGTGGTTTTTGCGGGCGTGCAGCATTTTTATATTGGTGATCCCGGCCTTGAGCAGGCTGTTCATCACGGCCTTGGCCATCTTTTCGGTGCTGTGCCACATGGTGTCGTAGATGATCACGGCCTTGTTCTTGGTTTCGCCACGGCTCCAGCGGTCGTAGGCTTCGATGATGGCCTGGGGTGAGGTGCGCCAGATCACGCCATGGTCCGGGGCGATCATCTCGATTTGCAGGCCCATCTCTGTCACCTGGGCGAGCAGTTTCTGGACGATTGGCGAAAAGATCATCAGGATGTTGGCGTAATACTTGCCCGCGTGCACCATGAGTTCATGGGGGTCCACCTCATCGTCGAAGCGTTCCGAGGTGGCCCAGTGATGCCCGAAGGCGTCGCTGGAGATGAGCAGCTTGTCCTCCGGAATATAGGAAAACATGCTGTCCGGCCAGTGGAGCATCTTGGTTTCGAGAAACTGCACGGTCCGTTTGCCGAGGCTGATGGAATCCCCGGTGGCCACGACTTCGTAGGGCCAGTCTTCCCGGTGAAAATGCTCGATCAGGGCTTTCTTGCCCATGGGCGAGCAGAAGATCTTCTCCGGCTTGATGAGATCGATCAGCTCCGGCAGGGAGCCGGAGTGGTCCATCTCTACATGGTTGACGATGATATAGTCGATTTTGCTCGGATCTCCGAGAACCTGATAAAGGTGGTGGATCAGGTCGCCCTTCATCTCTTTTTTCACGGTGTCGAATAGGGCGATCTTCTCGTCCTTGACCAGATACGCGTTGTAGCTTGTACCCTTGTCCGTGGAGTACCCGTGAAAGTCGCGGATGTTCCAGTCCACGGCACCAACCCAGTAGATGTCTTTTTTAATCTCTATCGCAGCCATGTCGTCCTCATGGGTAAAGCCCCTGTCGACCTTTTGGTCGGTAGGGGCTTGATTGTGTTAATCAGATTTTGCTTTGTGTAAGAAAGCCGCTACTTCCCCTGAGCCGGAGGCGGGGTGAAGACCCGTTGGCCCAGGGTGGCGTCCAGGGTAAACAGGGCGGTGGTGTCCTTGCCGATGAGCTTGAGCTTATCGAGCACCGCGCCGACATTGGCCTCCTCCTCGACCTGCTCCGAGACAAACCATTGCAGGAAGATGTTGGTGGCATGGTCCTTCTCTTCCAGGGCCAGGTTGACCAGATTGTTGATCAACCCTGTCACCTTCTGCTCGTGGCTGAGGATTTCCTGAAACACGTGCAGGGTCGATTTCCAGTCAACGGGTGGCTGCTTGATGGCTTTGAGGGCCACGCGACCGCCCCGTTCGTTGACATACCCGAAGAGCTTCATGCCATGAAACCATTCTTCTTGGACCTGGACCTGCATCCACTGGGCCGCGCCGGGCAGGCCGATGGAGTCGAAATAGGTGGACATGGACAGGTACATGTAAGAGGAATAAAATTCCGCGTTGATCTGCTCATTGAGAGCTTTTTCTACAGTTTTGCTCAGCATATCAGGCCTTCCAGAGTCCGTGGAGATTGCAGAATTCGCGGGCGCTGACGGAGGCCGCGTCCGTGGCGAAAAAAGCTTCCGGTGCATCGCCTGGTTTGAGGAACTGGCGGTAGGCCTTGTTCCCGGCAATGAGCTCGATCCATTCGATATGGTGCTTTTCCTCCATGGGGTGAGCAACGGCCCCGACCTTCACCTTGTAGCCACCCGTCACCTTTTCGATTACCGGCACATGTTTTTCTTTTGCGGCATCGACTGTGTTTTCGGTCTGTAGGGTCATGGGTTGGCCGCAGCAGACGAGTTCGCCGACCCCGTTGTGTAGAACCTCAACGATATTGCCGCACACATCACATTTGTACACTTGCAGTTTTTCAGTCATAACGATTCTCCTTAGGTTACCAGTTTTCGCCATTGAGTTCAAAATGATCGCGGGGATGGTCGCAGGCCAGGCATTTTCCCGGGGCTTCAGCGCCATTGTGGAGATAGCCGCAGTTGCGGCAGCGCCAGGTCACGGTAGCGTCTTTCTTGAAAACCCTCCCCTTTTCGATGTTGTCCATGAGATCCCGATAGCGTTTTTCATGCTGCTTCTCCGCCACGGCAATGGCCAGGAATACCCCGGCAAAGTTCGGGAAGCCCTCTTCCTTGGCAATGGCGGCAAACTCCGGATACATAATCGTGTGTTCATAGTGTTCTCCGGCTGCCGCTTCCTTGAGGTTTTCCAGGGTGGTGCCGACAACCCCGGCCGGAAAGCTGGCGGTTATCTGCACCTCGCCGCCTTCCAGCATTTTGAACAGCCGTTTGGCGTGTTCTTTTTCCTGGTTGGCTGTTTCGGTGAAGATGTCGGAGATCTGGACAAAGCCGTCCTTTTTGGCCTGGGAGGCAAAATAGGTGTACCTGTTGCGGGCCTGGGATTCGCCAGCAAAGGCGGTGAGGATGTTTTTTTCTGTTCGGGTGCCTTTCAAAGAGCCCATGGAATAACCTCCTGTGACAAACGCGATGATTGTATCGGAAAAGTGGTTGAATTTTTTTGTATTGTAATTGTATCTGTTTCTAAACGATCTGTGTGGGAAAAAACAGGACGGGAGAAAATCAGGGCTGGCATTGCGGGCAGATGCCGGTGAATTCCAGGCGGTGCCGGAGAATCTTAAAAGAGGTCAGTTTGCCTGCTGCTTTTTCCACATTGAAATCAGGGGGAAGATCAAGATCGTCAACCCGGCCGCACTGGTTGCAGCGCACATGGTAATGGACATGGGGTGCGCCGTCGAAACGCTTTTGGGTGCCGCCGATATCCAGTTTTTGGATGATCCCGCACTCGGACATGATCTCGAGATTGCGGTAGACCGTGCCCAGGCTGATTTTGGGCAATCGCTTGCGCACCATCTGGTAAAGCACGTCGGCGGTGGGGTGTGAGGTCACGCTGCACAGTTCGTCGAGAATGATCTGGCGTTGCTTGGTGATCCGCAGGCTGTGGTTGTTGAGTTGCGACATGATCCCCCCCCCCCCTAAGTTGATAATAATTCTTATTACAGGAAGATCAAGGCAAGCGCAAGATTTTTTTGTCTTTCCGGGCGGGGCTTAGGCACGGATCGGAAAGGCTTGCGCCCGCATGCTGCTAACGGTGCATTAGGCATCAAGATTGAGGATAACCCGCCCCTTCTGCTTTCCTTGGAGAATCCGTTCGATATGTTGGTCAAGCTCCTTGACTGATATTTCCATGGCAAGGTACTCAAGGTTTGGCAGGCGCCAAGTGGTGGCGATCTTCTGCCAGATGGGGATTCGCACCGCCATGGGACATTCGGCGCTGTCAATACCGAGAAGGCTCACCCCCCGCAAGATAAAAGGGTAGACGTTCAGGGGCAGGTCCGGGGAGGCGGTGTTGCCGCAACAGGTGACCGCGCCGCCATAGCGGGTGGACTTGATGGCGGTGGCCAGCATCTCGCCCCCCACTGTATCGATCACCCCGGCCCATTTTTCCTTGAGCAGCATCCGGCCGCTGCGGTCGATGCTGTTTTCCCGTGGGACAATCTCCTGGGCACCCAGGTCGCGTAAAAATTGCGCCTGTTCCAGTTTCCCGGTTGCGGCGGCAACGGAAAAGCCGCTTAAGGCAAGCATGGCCACGGCCATGCTGCCCACGCCGCCGGTGGCCCCGGTGACCAGGATCTTGCCCTGTTCCGGCAGAACCGGATGGCGCTGCAAGCGGGCAACGGATTGGGCCGCAGTAAAACCGGCGGTGCCGTAGATCATGCTCTCCCTTAAGGAGAGCCCGGCGGGCAGCGGCATGACCCACCTGGCCGGAACCCGGATATACTGGGCAAAGCCGCCCGAGGTATTCATGCCGAGATCATAGCAGGAGACAATCACTGCGTCGCCGGGGGAAAAATCGGGGGAGGAGCTTTCCTGTACCTCGCCGGCGGCGTCGATGCCTGGGGTGTGCGGATAGCGTCGGGTCACGCCCCGGTTGCCCGAGGCGGAGAGGGCATCCTTGTAATTGAGCGAAGAGTAGCGCACCCTGATCAGCACCTCGCCGTCAGGCAGATCGTTTAAGTTTCTGGTGACTATGGCCCGCTGGAATTGGCCGGGGGCGGTTTGCGTTACGATCATGGCCTGGAAGGTGGTGGACAAGAGGCAACTCCTTTGTGCTGTTGTGCCTGAAAAACGTGTGCTTCAGGGGATGTCGGCAAGGGAGGAATATACCATGATTTGGTGTGGAAAGCCAACCTCCGCCATCATCTCCCTGGGCCTGGAAAAAACTACCTGTCCCCGGGAAAAAAACCTGCCGCCCCCCTCTCTTTTTTGCTATCCTGAACCTGATGCAATCTTCCCCCAGTCCATGATGGCAGGATGGTATTCATATTGACCAAGAGAGGTGGCGCCGCATGAAAGTCTATGACGACAAGCACATCAAGAACATCGTATTGCTGGGCAGTGTCAAGTCTGGCAAGACAACCCTGGCCGAGACCATGGTTTTTGAGGCGGGGCTTACCAAGAGACGCGGCACCATCGAGGACAAGAACACCATCTCCGATTATCACCAGATCGAGCACGAACGCGGCAACTCCGTGTACGCCACCTCCCTGCACACCGAATGGCGGGATTACAAGATCAACATCATCGACACCCCTGGCCTGGACGATTTTGTGGGCGAGATTGTTGCCGCCCTGCGGGTGGCCGACACCTGCGTGATGCTGATCAACGCCCAGTACGGGGTGGAGGTTGGTACCGAGCTGGTCTGGAACTCGGTGGAACGATTCGCCAAACCCGTGATCTTTGCGATCAATCAGGTCGATCATCCCAAGGCCGCCTTTGATGAGGCGGTTTTTTCCATTCAGGAGCGCTTCGGCACGGCGGCGGTGCTCATGCAGTATCCGGTCAATCAGGGTGCGGGCTTCAATGCCATCATCGATCTGCTCAAGATGACCATGTACCGATTTCCGCCCGAGGGCGGCAAGCCGGAGAAGCTGCCCATCCCCGAAAACGAAAAAGAGCGGGCCGAGAAGCTCCACAACGAGCTGGTGGAAAAGGCGGCGGAAAACGACGAGGGGTTGATGGAGCTCTATTTCGAGAAGGGCAGCCTGGATGAGGACGAGATGCGCATGGGGCTCAAGATCGGCATGCGCAATCGGTCGCTCTTTCCGATCTTCTGCCTCTCCGCCAAGCAGAACATGGGCAGCGGGAGGATGATGGGCTTCATCGACAACGTGGCGCCCACGGCTTACGAGATGTTGCCTGAACACACCTTGGACGGCGGTGAGCTTGCCTGCGATCCGGCTGGGCCGCCGGTGCTTTTTGTTTTCAAGACCCTGGTCGAGCCCTACCTCGGCAAGATCACCTTTTTCAAGGTCTGTTCCGGCGAAGTGAGTGAAGGACAGGATCTGGTCAACTACCAGACCGGCGACACCGAACGCCTTGCCCAGTTGTTCATCATGGATGGCAAGGAGCGCAACCAGGTGAAGAAGCTCTCCGCAGGCGATATCGGCGCGACCTTGAAGATGAAAGCGACGGCCACCAACCACACCCTGCATGGCAAGGAAAAACGGGTGGGGGTGGCGCCCATCGAATTCCCCGAGCCGCGCATCCGTTCGGCTATCGTGGCCAAGGAGAAAAAGGATGACGAAAAGCTGGGCGAGGCGCTGCGCGACATGCAGACCGAGGACCAAACCCTCAAGGCCGAGTTTGCCTCGGAGGTGAAGCAGCTGATTCTCTGGGGCCAGGGCGAGTTGCACCTGCAGGTGGCCCGCTGGCGTTTGGAGCATGTCTACGGGATCAAAACGGAGTTTGAGGAGCCGAGAATCCCCTACCGGGAGACGATCCAGAAATCGGCCACTGCCATGTACCGCCACAAGAAACAGTCCGGCGGTTCGGGCCAGTTTGCCGAGGTGCATATGCGCATCGAGCCCCATGTGGAGGGAGCGCCGGACCCCACCGATCTCAATGTGCGCGGCAAGGAGGAGATCGACCTGCCCTGGGGCGGCAAGCTGGTGTTTTACAACTGCATCGTGGGCGGGGTCATCGACGGCAAGTATCTGCCCTCCATCCAGCGGGGGGTCATGGAGAAGATGCAGGAAGGCCCCATGACCGGCTCCCATGTGCGGGATGTGCGGGTCATGGTCTTTGACGGCAAGATGCACGCGGTGGATTCCAACGATATTTCCTTTAAGATCGCCGGGGCCCAGGCCTTTAAGGAGGCCTTCAAGGAGGCGGACCCGCTGATCCTCGAGCCCATCTACGAGATGGAGATCATGGTGCCCGAAGAGGTGATGGGCGAGGTGATGGGCGATCTCCAGACCAGGCGCTCGATCATCAGCGGCATGGATACCCAGGGTCGGTATCAGGTGATCCGGGCCTTGACTCCGCTGGCCGAGCAGTACAAGTATACCACCGCCCTTAAATCCCTTACCCAAGGGAGGGCCAGCTTCAAGCGGCGGTTCAAGGAGTACGCGCCGGTGCCTTTTGAGATGCAGAAGGCACTGGTGGCTAAAAACGCTGATTGATCGGGCTGTTCAGAGGGGCGGCAATAAAAAAAGCCGCCGGACTTGCGTCCGGCGGCTTCTCTCGAGGGGGAGGAGAGAGATTGTCTGTGTATTGCAAGGGGTAAAAACTACGGATGGCGACAGACGGGCACCAAGCGTTTAGTAATTTTATTGAATGCTTAATAATTCTATTTTAGTTTTTTGGCAACTATTTTTTTACGCGCATTCTTGGGGGCTTGGTAGGTATTGGTACTGAAGGCTTGAGCGTGGACTTGCTGGGGCAGGGCGTTATCCGCAACGGATAACGCCCTGTCTTTTTATCAATCGGACGGATTAGATTTCTTTCATGGCAACCAGTTTCAAGGCATGGGTGGTGCATTTGGTCACACAGGCCGGTTGCAACCCCGCATCCAGGCGATCCATGCAGTAATCGCACTTCACCGCCTTGTTTGTTTCCGGGTTGTGCTGGGGGATGCCCCAGGGACAGG
>JAPLJG010000028.1:41506-44460 GCA_026388735.1 Deltaproteobacteria bacterium | reverse complement strand
TCACCCCCCTGCCAACCAACGGCCTGCCGCCGCGTCGCACTGAATCCTATAAAGGCAAAGCACCCCGCCACAAAACAAAGAACAAACAGACCGCTCCCCATGAAAGACGCGCCATAGCCCCATTCCCGGTTCAGGCTGCCGGAGACTACGGCGGCAAGAAAAGTAGCCAGGGTCCGCACGCCATAGAGCAGGCCGGAGTTGCCGCCCAACCGACCAGAAGGAAAGAGCAGCGCCACCAGCACCCCAAGCTCCAGCAACGCCACGGTATCGCCCAGGTTGTGCAGCAGGCGGATGGCCACCAGGCTCCAGATGCCGCCAGCCAGCGGGGTCAGTACCTGAAACAAAGCGGAAAAGGCCATACCTCCGAGAAAAAAGAGGAACACCGATCTCCGTTTATCGTGAAAACGGCCCACCAGAGGAACCATCAACGCCATCCACAGACCCATGCAGGCAAAGACCATCCCGATCTGCCTGGGCAGCAGGCCGAATTTTTCTCTGAGCAGCAGGGAAAACGAGGTCTGCTCCACCCCGAAATGGGTGCCCAGCACAAAAAGACAGGCGATCAGCAACAGGGGCTTAAACTGGAGGACATCCCCGCTGTATTCCTTGAAAGAAAAAACAATGGGCTCGTAATCAACCAAGAACAGCGAGAGACAAAAAATGCCCCCGGCGCCAGCCATGGCCAACGAGAACAGCAGGGTGGGCGAGGTCTGCACCACCAGGCCGCCGACCAGGGGTCCAAGGCCGAAGCCCAGGTAGGTGCTCAACTGGTAGGTCGCCACCCTCCGGCTCCGCTGGATCTGCCCGAAATGCTTGAGATAGAGGGACTCACTCACCACCACCAAAGCCGCGCTCCCCAGCCCCCCGACACACACCGCCGCCAGAATCCAACCAAAGGAGCGGACGGTCAGGAGAGCGGCAAAATATCCCCCATAGAGCAACGCGCCGCAGAGCATGGTCCGCTTGGGCGAAAAAATATCGGAAAACAGACCCAGCGGCAGCATCAGCGCCATGGAAGACAAGGAAAAAAGACCGATGGCCATGCCGATCTGGAGGTCGCTCAAGCCGTAGCCCTTGAGAAGCAGGGGCAGATAGGCCAGCACCAGCCAGTGCGTGAAATAAATGAGAAACCGGATGGTGATGGACAACAAGATCTGGCGGCGCATGGGGAGTCCCTGATAAACGGAGTCGATCCCTCCTTCTAGCACGCTTCCGCCAAAGAGGCAATTACGATGGTTTCGTAAAAACACCAGAAGGTCACAGGTCCACTGCGCAAAATCAACATGTCACCAAGTAATAACCGTTGAAATCGCGTCTTTTGCGATTTCAACAATTACGGACTTGCCCGCGAAAAACAGCCCGATATCCCTGCGGGAGGACCCGACATCGGGTCGACATTGCCCTGAATACGCCCCATGTCGGCTGGAAAAATCTTTTTTTTCATCGTACCGTGGGGTTGAAAGTTGTTTGAGATGTATGCGCAAACCAAGGAGGAAACACAGATGCTGAAACGAACCCTGCTCGCAACATGTGTCGGAATATTACTTATCAGCCAAAACGTCCAGGCCGGAGATGCCGCCCAAAACGGGGCTTGGGGCGGCGCGGCCGGAGGCGCCATTCTCGGCCAGGCCATCGGCCGCAACACCAGAGGCACCCTGCTGGGCACCGCCATCGGCGGGGTGCTCGGCTATATGGTCGGCAATGAGATGGAAAAGGATCAGGGCCGGACAATGCGGGTGTACTCGCCGCCGCCCCAAGTGGTTCAACAGTACGAAAACGATTATGAAGACCGGGTGGTGCATTACAGGCCGGTGATGGTGTACGAAAGGCCGGTGGTGTATTGCCCGCCGGAACGGGTGGTGATCATCGACCGTGACCGGGATGACCCACCGCGTTGGGGCCATCACTGGGACCATGGTCGGGGCCATGACCGCGACAACTGGCGGTCTGGTCATTACGACAGAGACCGGGATTAAGCCACAGCTCCCCCGCTCATCTTTCGCTGAACAAAAAAAGGAAAGGGTTACTGACGGTCAAACCTACAACCACAACAGCAACAAACAGAGGGTCAGAGCCGAATAGAGCAGGTAAATCCCGATCCAGCCCTGATGAACAAAGGCGCGGATAGCAAAGGCGGTTCGGGATAAACCCCGGCAGACGGGATGGATCAGTCGGTCCAGGATCAGATCCGGGGTATGCACGGCAAGGTTGGCTAGGGCAGGAAAAAACCCTATGGCCCGACCGCCGATCACATCGCTCCACAACCCCCACCGGAAAAGGCTGACAAGCAACTCCGCAAAAGAAACAGCCGTATATTGCATTCGGGGGGTACCCTCTCTGTAACCGCAACCCCAGGAGGCTGGTCGCTTTTCACGGCCAGCCTCCTGGAATGATTTCTGCCAGAGAAATACCACAGCAGAAATCGCCAGCAGCAGGACGGCGCAAAGGCTAAGCCAATACACCGGCGCCAAAGTGCCGATCAGTGTGCTGCCAAAAATCCCGACCGGCACAATGGTTTCAAGGGCTGAACCCAGCCAGGCGGCGACAGCCTGCTGCAAGAGGGGGACAATTGTCCATGGCGCCAGACCGATGGCCAGACAGCAAAAAAACAAAACGGCCATGGGCAGTAGCATGCTGCCGGACGCCTCGCGGGGCGGGACCGGGAACTGACTTCTCGCAGTGCCCAAAAAGGTAACGCCAAAGACCTTGACAAAGCAGGCCACTGCCAGAGCGCCGGTCATCGCCAGGGCCGGCACGGCCAGAACCACCAGAGAGAGCGGGAAGGGTGCCCCTTCTGTTTGACTGTGCAGCAACCCCAGATAGATAAGCCATTCACTGACAAAGCCGTTGAGCGGCGGCAGACCGCAAATAGCCACGGCCCCGCCGAGAAAGAAGAACGCGGTGTACGGCATGGAACGCAACAGTCCGCCGTAACGGTCGATCTCTCTGGTGCC
>JAPLJG010000028.1:0-41430 GCA_026388735.1 Deltaproteobacteria bacterium | reverse complement strand
GATTTGAAAAGGCCGTGGTTGACCACATGGAGCAGAGCTCCGGCCAGACCAAGCACGACAAGAGTCGGGCTGTGGAAGGTTTTTCCCAGCAGGGCGGCGCCCAAGCCGATCAGAATGATACCGATATTTTCCACACTGTGATAGGCGAGCAGCCGCTTGATGTCGTGCTGGGCCAGGGCAAAAACCACGCCCATAATGGCCGAAACCACACCCATGACAAGAATGGACCCGCCCCACCAAGCCGGCTGCCCGGCGTAGAAGCCGGTGATGCGAATCAAACCGTAAATCCCCACCTTGAGCATCACCCCGCTCATTAGGGCTGAGACATGGCTGGGCGCGGCGGCATGGGCGCTCGGCAACCAGAAGTGGAGCGGCATGACCCCCGCCTTGAGTCCAAAACCGAACAGGGCCAGGAGAAAAACCGCCCCGGCCTGGAATGTGGCGCCGTCAAGCGTGCCAGCCTGGGGAAAATCAAAGTTCCCGCTGTTCCCGGCAAGGAGAATGAACATGGCGAAAAGGGCCAGGGTGCAGGTGTGCGTGGCGGCCAGATAAACATAGGCAGCCCGGCGGGCCGCTTCTTCTTCCTGCTCGGTAAGGATCAGCAGAAAGCAACAGATGGCCATGACCTCCCAGGCCATAAGGAAAAGAATCCCGTTGCGGCAGACCGGCAGGAGAACAATGGCCGCGCCCAACATGCCGTAAAAGAGCCGGAGCCTGCCCGCCGCCCAGCCGTGTCGGGCCTGGGGAAAGTAGCCGAGCCCGTAAACACCGCCCAGACCGAGGATGACCAGGGCGGGCAGAAGAAAAATAGCAGCCAGCCCGTCCAGTTCAATACAAAAATTGCCGCCGGGGATCGCCCAGGCCACAGTCAGCAAAGACGCAGGGCTTTGCCAGGCCCCGGCAAGCGAGGCGGCAAGGCCAAGGACCGAGCCGGTCAACAGAAGAACAACGGAGAGCATTTCGCCGCTCTTTGCCCATCGCCCCCAAGCCAAGGCAGGCAACCCCGAGCAGAAGATCAGGCATACAGCGGCAAGATAGAACTCAGCCAATCTCCTGTCCCCCCTCTCTTCAGTTCATTTGTTGGTAACTGTTCCGCCGCGCCGCAGATGCGCGAAAGAGATTGATTCGCTATACTCCAAAGCAGATGCGGTGCTGCTGGATAGTTACCTCCTGTCAAGCAAACGCAACAGGCCATCCAGGATGGTGTAGGGGTGCGGCGGACAGCCCGGGATATAGAGGTCAACCGGTAACAGAGGATCGAGCCCCGGACTCACCTCGCTGCTGTGCAAAAAAGGCCCGCCGTTGATGCCGCAAGCCCCGACCGCGATGACGATTTTCGGCGCCGGCATCGCCTCATAGGTGGCCAGCACTGCGCTGCGCATGTTTTCTGTGACCGGCCCGGTCAGCAGGAGGCCGTCCGCGTGGCGGGGTGAGGCGACAAACTGGATGCCGAAGCGGCCCAGGTCGAAAACTAGGGTGCCGAGCACGTTGCAGTCTGCTTCGCAACCGTTGCAGCCGCCGGCGGAAACCTGGCGCAGCTTGAGGGATCGGCCAAAAAGCTTCAGCCGCTCAGGCTCAAGGGGTTGCGCCAGGGGATATTCCCCGCCGCTGTACAGCAGATCCTGCCGCTGCCGAACGGCAAGCCGGTAATCGTTGCCAAAGGTGATCCGTCCCTGGGGGCAGGCCGGACAGTCTGCGCAGAACAGGCAGCGTCCCAGATCAAGAACCAAACGGCCATCCCCCGACTTGCAGGCCGAAAACGGGCACAGCACCTCACAGGCCCGGTCGCAGTCGGACGGACACTCCCCGGCGAACTGGGGAAGGCCCCGAAAGCGCGGAGGCAGGATCGGCTCCTCCTTCGGGAATTTTCCCGTTCTGAATCCCTGGCGCCACCGTTCTCGTATCATCTGCAGCATGCTGTTGTTCCTTTATAAATCAAACCCGCAGTAAGACAGGTTGAAACTCTTGTTACACAAAGGGAAATCGGAAATCTGCTCATCACGCATCGCCATGGCCAAGCCGCTCCAGTTATGGAAGGAGGGGTCAACAATCTTATAACGCCGCAGGCGGCCATCGCCGCCGGTGAGACCGACATGGACCACTTCGCCGCGCCAGCCTTCCACCAGGGCGATTGCCAGGGCATCAGCCTTGAGCGGCCCGACCGGGGCTCTGATGGGCCCTTCCGGCAGACTGGTTCCAATCCGCCGGAGCAGCTCTATGGACACGGTGATTTCCCGGCTGCGCACCTTGGCCCTGGCCATGGCATCCCCGGTTTCCTCGGTGATCAGGTCATCAAAAAGATGGCGGTAGACTCCGGTTGGATGGAAAAAACGGCTGTCGCGGGGTACGGCACAGGCCTTGGCAGCCACCCCGACCAGTCCGAGATCCTCGGCCACCGAGCGGGACAGGCGACCTCTCCCTTCAAACCGGCTCAAAACCGAAGGCGCATCAAAAAAGATTTCCATCGCGCCCATGGTATTGCCTTCGATACCCTTGAGCCGGGCAAGCATTTCCCCGGCCAGAACCGGATCAAGATCAAAACCAACCCCGCCTGGCCGCACCAAGCCCCGGCCGAAACGGCTCCCGCACAGGGCGGCGGTCAGATTGAGATAGTCGCCGCGCAATCGTCCGCAATAGGAGAAGGTGGGCAAAAAACCGACATCGCCGGCCAAGGCGCCGATGTCCCCCACATGGTTGGCCAGCCGTTCCAGTTCAAGGGCCAGGGCACGGATGGACTGAGCTTTGGCCGGAACCTCGCAGCCGCTTAAGGCCTCAAGCACCTGGCAGTAAGCCAAGCCATGACCGATGGTGGTGTCGCCGGCAATGGTTTCCATCTGCGCCATGGTGGCGGGATGGGGGCCGTTCAGCAGCATCTGCTCAATACCCCGGTGCTGGTAGCCAAGCGAGATTTCAAGATGCATAACCTTTTCGCCGTAACACTGAAAACGGAAATGACCCGGCTCAATGATTCCGGCATGGACCGGTCCAACCGCCACCTCGTGCACCCCTTCCCCTTCCACCTGATAAAACTCCATCTCGCCGCTGCGGGGATGTTGATCCGCCGGACGCCCCCAGGCATCGACTCCGGGACGCCAGGCGGTGTGAAAGCGAAGCGGCTTGAGCCAGGGATGCCCTTCAGGCACAACCCCGTACTGCTCGGCAATCTCCCTTTCAAAAAGATGCATCTGCGGACAACTGGGGGTTAGAGAGGGAAACCGTTCCCCGATGCAGGTCCGGTACACGGCGACACAGGCGTTGCGATCCCGGGCGACAAGGGCAAAAAGCTCCAGCCCCCTACTCGCTTCAACTGCGGGCACGGCAAAACAGGCCGCCACCCTGCCCTGTTTCCGGACTTCCTCCAGCAAACAATCGCGGAAATCATCAAAATCAAGGATCTCCACCAACTCAAGGGCAATGGCCTCGCCGTTTTTCAAAAGTTTCGGGTTCAGATCCTTCACGGCTTCACCTCCAGCAGTGCGGCGGCATCGGCAAAAAGCTTCCTGCCCGACTCTGGCAGGTAGAGCCCCAGGAGAAGGATGATGAGAAGCATGATCAGCGGGGTGCCGGTGGTCATGATGGTCTCCCGGTAATTGGTGTCTCCCTTCCGCTCCAGAGGCTTACCGAAAACAACCGAGAGCACCGTGCTGCCCATGCCGATAAAAATGACAGCCAGAAAAAAAAGGAACAAGCCGCCGGTCAGATAATGGCCCCCCGTAAAGATACCCCGGAGAATGGTAAACTCGCTGATAAACGGGCCGAAGGGCGGTGAGCCTGTAATGGCAAGAAAGCCGAGGAGAAAAAGACTGGCGGAAACCGGCACCAGGGTGAGGGCGCCCTGAACCTCACCGACCCGCTTGCTGGCGAAACGGCGATGGATGTTGCCTGCGGACAAAAAGAGCACCCCCTTGGTCAGGGCATTGTTCATCAGATGCAGCATGGCTCCGAAGGTGGCGACTCCGCCGACGGCAACGCCGATGGCGAGAATTCCCATGTGCTCAACGCTTGAATAGGCGAGCAGCCGTTTAAAATCGGGCTGCCTGATAACAAAAACCGCAGCAAAGGCAAGAGAGACAAGGCCCATGGCCAGGAAGGCCTCGCGCGCCATGGCCCCGTCGCCTGCGGCATCCATGATCTGTAGGGTACGCAGCAAGGCAAGAAAAGCCACACTGGTAAGGCCGCCAGCCAGGAGAGCGCCGACCAGGCCGGGCGCTTCGCCGTAGGCGTCCGGTTTCCAGGTGTGCAGGGGCGCAAACCCGGCCTTGGTGCCGAAGCCGACGAGCAGGAAGACAAAGCCGGCCCTGAGCCAAGGCTTGGAATAATTTGCCGCGCCGTGCAGGATGTCGTCAAACTGCAAACTGACATGCGCTCCTCCGGCCAGGGATGCGTAGGCAACAAAAAGAATGCCGAGCATGGCCAGGGCAATGCCGACGGAGCAGAGAATCAGGTATTTCCAGGTCGCCTCGATGGAAAGGCGGTTGCGATTGTAATAGATGAGCGGGGCGCTGGCCACGGTGGTCGCCTCCACCGCCACCCAGAGGAGCCCGAGATGCCGGGCCACGGCCGCCAGGCTCATGGCGGAAAGAAAAAGAAGCAGACAGCTGACAAAGATCCTGTTCCCCCAGGCGATGCGGTAGCGCAGATAGCCCAAGGCATAAACCGAACACCCGCAGAAAAGCAGGCTGACGATGAGCAAAATGAGGCGGCTGAACGGATCAACACCGATCCAGTTCCCGGCCAGCGGCAAGGAAGCAACCTGCCCGCCCTGAATGACAAAGAAAGTCAACACCAGATGTCCCAGGCCGCAGACCGGCAGCAACAACGGACGGAAGCGATCCGAAGGGAGACAAAAAGCGGCGAGACCGCCGCAGAGGGGTAGAAGTAGAAGTGCGGCTATCATGTTATTCCCTCAAGGAAGAAAGCTGGCCGGTGTTCATGCTGGAAAATTCCCGGTTGATCTGATGCATGACAATCCCCATGACAAAAACCGCAACCAAAAGATCAAGAAGTACCCCGGCCTCCACCATAAGGGGCATGGCCTCGGCCAGGAGCATGCCGAAAATGAAGACCCCGTTTTCAAAGATCAGGTAACCAAGGGCCTGGGTGATGGCCTTACGCCGGGTGATGAGCATGAGAAACCCGGTGGCCAGGGTGGCCAGACCGACCGGGATAAAAAGTGAGCCACGGTGCGCCTCGATAAGCGGCAGCCGGTCGCTGAAAATAAAAGCACCGGCCGTGGCAAGAGTGCCCAAAAGGAGGGTCGGAACATACCCGATCAACGGCTCCATTTCCCGACGGATATGCACCTGGCGGATGGCTCTGAGAAGCAAAAAGGGGATGGCAAGCCCCTTGAGCAGAAAAGCCCCGCCGGCCAGGAACAGGGAATGACCGGAAAACCCGTGGATAAAAAGGGGCAGCAACGAGAGGATGCCACCTTGGATGGCCACGGTCCGGATGCAAGCATTCAGACGGCTGCTCCCCAGGAGAAAGAAGTTGAACAGGATGACCAGCAACAACAGCAGATTGGCCGGATTATAATTGTCCATTCCTTACCTCAAGAGCAGGATCAGCGAAAAAAAAGAAAGCAGCAAGGTTCCGACCAGCAGTTGGGGCACCCGCAGCAGTCGCAACCGCGCCATGGTGGATTCAACCACCCCTATGACCACGGCCAGAAGCAGCATTCCGCCGCTAAACAGCAGGGTGTCGAACCATACATTCCCGGTTGAGCCAGGAAACACGAGGCGAACGACCAGCGCCCCCAGGACAAAAAGCTTCATGGCGGCGCCATAGAGAATCATGCCGAAATCAGGACCGCTGTGATCCAGAACCATCACCTCATGGATCATGGTCAGTTCCAAATGGGTATTGGGGTCGTCAAAGGGGATGCGGCAATTTTCCACCAGGACCACAACAAACAGGCAGGCCACGACCAGAATCAGGGAGGGCCCCGCGCTCTGCCAGGCCGTATTCAGGGCTTGACCGAACATGACGTCCAGGGAAAGCGAACCGGAAAGCCGGGCCAAAACAATGAAGGAGAAAAAAACAGTCGGCTCGGCCAAACAGGCAAAGGTGACCTCGCGAGCCGCGCCCATGCCCTCAAAGGAGGAGCCGGTGTCCAGGGCGGCGCTGGCCGTGAAAAAACGGGACAGCCCGAAAAGATAGACAAAGAAGATCAGGTCGCCGGCAAAGGAAATAGGCGCCCCTATGGAGCCAAAGGGAACCATGAGCGCGGCAAGCACCGGCACGACAAGGCCGAGTACCGGCCCCGCCCGAAAAACCCAGGTGGTGGTGCGGCTGATGACCAGACCCTTGCCGAACAGTTTCCAGATGTCATAGTAGGACTGCAGAAACGGGGGGCCGGTTCGCCCGGCAAAGAGAGCCTTGGTTTTGCCGATCACCCCTGGCAAGAGAGGGGAAAGGCCCAGTAGCAGGAGAAGGTGCAGGAACAGTTGGAGCATCACGGTTCTCTCGTTAATTCTCTTTTCATCGTTGCCCCACCCAAAAAAGAAGCAGGATGGTGACGCTGAAGATATAGAGCAGGTAAACATGCAATTGCCCTGCCTGCAAGCCGCGAAATCCGCTACAAACCCTGGCCGCCCGCCGGAAGAAAGGCTTGAACAGTCGCTCCAGCACCGGATCCGGCGCCTCAAAAGAAAAGCTTTTCGCCTCCGGGAAAAAGCCGATGGTCCGGCCGTCTTCGGTTGAGGGATTCAGGCAGCTACAGAACATGGCGCTTTGGGGAAGCTCCGTATAACTTTCAGCGCTGTAAGACATGCGGCTTGAGGGAAAGGCAAAGCCGCAGCCCCAGGTAGCAGAAGATGGGACAATGCCGCAGCCCTGCCGCCATCGACTGAAACCATAGGCTGCCAGGATGCAACCAAGAAGAAAGACCGCCATGATCCCCAGCCACCAAGGCGACATGGCATTGTCTGCCAGCAGAGTTGCGGCGGCCGGATCAAGCAGGGTCGCAGCCCGTCCCGCCACTTGCAACAAAAGAACCGGCATAAGCCCGCCTGCCAGGCAGAGCAAGGCCAAGGCGGCCATGGCGCCCCACATGCGCCAGCCTGCCTCATGCGCCCGGGCGGCTGCCGAACTGCGCGGCTCCCCGGCCAAGGCGATGCCGATGATCCTGGTCATGACGATAATCACCATGCCGCCCACCAAGGCAAGAAGACCGATAAGCACCAGGGGAAAAAAAGCGGCCAGACCGGAGAGCACAGTGCCGCTCTCGAGCAGGGCGCGGTAAATGAACCATTCGCCGATCAGGCCATTGAAGGGCGGCAACGCGCTGATGGCCAGCCCGCCGCAGACAATCAGCACCCCGGTTATGGGCATGCGGCGCATGAGGCCGCCCATCCGGTTGAGATCGCGGCTGCCGCTGCCGTGCATGAGCGAGCCGGCCCCCATGAAGAGCAGGCTTTTGAACAGGGAATGGTTGAGAAGATGGATCAGCCCCCCGGCCAGGGCCAGGGCCGCGGCAAAATAATGCCCGGTGGCCCGACACTGCATCCAAAAGCCGAGGGCCAGCAGGATGATGCCGATGTTTTCCACGGTGGAATAGGCCAGGCTTCTTTTCACATCACGTTGCAGGGCTGCCATGGCGATGCCGAACAGGGCCCCGACAATACCGATTGCCATCAACAGACCGCCCCACCATGGCGGGGCCGCAGGCAAAAAGGAAAAGAGCCGGAGAAGCCCGTAAATGGCGGTCTTCACCATGACCCCGCTCATGAGCGCGGAAACATGGCTGGGCGCGGCCGGATGCGCATCGGGCAGCCAGACATGAAAGGGGAAAATGCCTGCCTTGCTGCCGAAGCCGACCAGTAACAGAAGGAAGAGCCCAGAGGCAACCGGGGTCGAAAGTTGTCCGAGAACCTGGAAAGAAGCAAACTCAAGACTGCCGGAAAACGCGCTGGCCGAAAGAAAAAAGGCAAAAAGAAAGGCCGCGCCAAGATGGGTGGCGAGCAGATAGGTCCAACCGGCCTCCACCGCTTCCGCCAGATTGTGCTCGGTGATTACCAGAAAAAATGAGGTGAGCGACATACACTCCCAGGCAAAAAGAAACAACAGTCCGTTGGCCGCGGTCACCACCAGCGTCATGGAAAGGATGAGCAGATTGTACCAGGTCCAATGCAGCCCTGACCACCGGGTTTTCCCCCCGCTCCCCATGTATTCGGTCCCATAGAGAGCGCCGACCAGGCCGACGATAAAGAGGGGGAGCAAAAAAAAGGCGGACAATCCATCCAGCCGCAGGGAAAACGCACCGCCCGGCATGGACAAAGGCAGAAAAAATGTTTCCGCCACTCCGGCAGCCAGACCCTGTCCTGCTCCAACCAGACCGAGAAGACACCCGAGGATGGCGCCACCGCTGCCGAAAAAAGTGGCCGCTTTCGCGCCCCGCCAAGGCATGACCGCCAGCAACGCGCCGAGACCGAAGAAAAGAAAGGCACCGAAAAGAAGATTCATACGCTGGGCCTTTGTTGAAAAATCATCGATTCCTCTGCGGCAATGAACTCGAGCAGTTTCTTGCGAGTCAGCTGCTCTCTGATCCCGGCCAGAAAGGGCGCGGACATGGAAAGCCGCCACAATTTACGTTCGAGGATGGCCAGTTCGGTGTTGTTGGCGGGCAGCACCAGAAAAAGCAGTTCGGTCTTCCGGTTGTCCAACGCCTTGAAGTCCACCGGCTTTTCGAGAAAGGCGAGAATCACCATGCTCTTTTCCAGGTAGACCGGCAGGGCCGGGTCGGGGCACATCCAGGCAATGCCATCCATGGAGGAGGACACCACCGACTCACGCGACAGCAAGGAAATTTTGATCCCCTTGGCATCAAAATTCGCGGTATAGGGATGGGCCGCCAGCAGCTCATCAATAACTTCATCACGGTTCGTGCCGTGGATGCGATAAAGAACTGCGCCGTTTTCCAGAGCCTCGGCCAGGGAGATGCGATAATCCGTCTTTTTGCGGGGTGCGGCGACGCCCGGTTTCTGGCTATCGATCCAGTCAACCACCTCGTCGGCCTTGAAGCGCCATTGCCCGCCGATCTTCACGGCAAAGGGAATCTGGTTATCGCTCACCATACGATAGATGGTCTTCTCGGAAACACCCAGCTTTTCCGCCACACCCTTTATGGAAATAAATGTTTTATCCATTCCTGTCCAATCTTGTCCAAAGATGACTAAGTAATGGTATTACTAAGCTGTTGCCAAGGGGTTGTCAATATTTTTCAGAAAAACCTGGAGGACGGGAGAAGAAATGAGGAAAAACGAGGAAAGAATTGTTCGGGGGGAACAGTGCGGATGAGCCTATAGGAAAAAAGAGAAAACCATTTTTCGGACACTCAGAGTGAACGGCAGTAATCCGGCACAATGGGGACAAACCCGGAGAAATAGGTATTATGTCCCCAGATTAAGCCCATGCAGCGTTAAAACTACATATAAAAGCAGAAAAAAGAACCCAAATAGAGCCGATAACATTGTAATTACGAGTCCAAAACCTGCATCTTTCTTAAACTTGATTCTATTTTGTCCTTCAAAGTTTGGTACTAAAAAAACCAAATGGGTAACTATTGAAGCTCCAGCAGCCGCAATAAACAAACCAATTGAATCTATCAATATAAACTTAAAATCTGGAACGACTATATCTTTATAAATCGCAATACCAACCAAAGAAACTGCTGAACAAACCGTGGTAATATGCTTTAAATAGTCCAAAACGCACTTGTATGCTTCGAAAGCATTTTCACCAACTATATCTTCCGTCTTCAATTCAAGGCTCCTTAATTCGATAGAGGAAAGCTAACTATATTATTATCTAGCGCGAGATTTTGTGGCCCACTTCCCCGCATGGCAACCTTGCCTTGCGAAAAATGTAGCTTCACTTACTATTATTGGAAATTCCGGTGACATAATACCTAATTCCTGTCAACTAGAGGTGCATTCAAATTACAAGTGCACTGTGCGCTTCAACCGTCTTGTGGTAATTTGAGCAATCTTTCACTACGCCAGACCCTGACGATCCTGACCTGATCTCTATCCACACGATAGACAATCCGAAAAGGGGGCCGGATCAGCTCCAGTAGAAAATCCTGCTCAAATTCCGGCACCATGCGGCCCATGCGGGGCTGGCTGGCCAGCAACTCAATGTCGGCGATAATTTCCGCGACTAATCGGCTGCCAACCTGCGGCATTGCCTGGCCGGTATAATAGGCAAGAATGTCTTCCATATCCTGAACCGCGGACTCCGCGAAGGTTATGGGCATCGTCCCGGCCATTTCTAGGTCAGTCCCAGGCGGGTTTTTACCTCGGCAAGGGATGTCTCGTGTCCTTGATCCAGTTCCACCATGCCCTTGACCACGGCCCGCATGAAAGAACATTCCTCTTCGGTCTTTTCATAATCCCGCAGGTTCTGCACCACCGCAACCCCTCGCCCCCGGCTGGTCAACAAGACCGGTCGATGCGCCTCGGAGACATGCCGTATGACTTTGCCGGGATTTGCTTTCAGGTCGCTTAACGGAATGACATCCTCTGAAAATCTGATATTCACAATACGGTCCTCCTTGTAGGGCTGTTAACAGCACTTACTGTAGCACCACCAAATAGTGCTGTACAGCGGAAAATTCGGTGTTAATTCCAGGGGAGATAATACTTCGAGGAATTAGGACCCGTCGGCAACTTCACCCCTCTCATCCATCAAGAAGAGGGGAAGGATTCAGGCGAGGCCGCGCTGGTAGTTAAAGATCGTGGTCTCCGGCAGGGGCCGGTCGGCGGCGCAAGCGGCCAGCACCTGTTGTCCCTTGGCGGACATAGCCCCGCAATGGCTCAGGTCAACGATGATCCGGGCGCAGCCCATGGACTTGAGTGCCCCGAGATGGCCCAGCAGGGAAAAATCCTGCTCCGCCAGAACCTCGGTGAGGTCGTGGTGCTGGAAAACGCGGTATCCCTCTCCCCCTTCCGCCCGCAGCACCGCGCCGGCCCGTACCCCCCGGACCGGGATGCGGGAAAGCATCACCACCAGCGGGCTGTAGACCGTGATCGCCAGGGGGGGCAGATGTTCACCCCGGCGGAAGAGTTCCTGCAGGTTTTTGCGGTCGTCTTCCAGATCGGCGGTGAGTTCGGCAAGACCCAGCTCCTGCCAGGCAAGCGCGGCCTGGCTGTTCAGGGTGTAGCAGCGGAAGCCGCCCAACAGGGTCAGATCGGAGAGGCCGGCAAACAGGGGAAGATGCCCCAGGTTGTTGATCCGGAAGCGGCGAAAGCCCTGCCCGGTCAGCATCCCCACTGCCCGGCGGTATTCGTCCCACTCCGGGCCGAAGAGCATGGGGGGAATCTCCCAGATGACCCGCCCCTGCCAATCGGTACGCCGGTGATCCACCTTTCTCAAACCCGCCAGGGTCTCCGGGGTCAGCGGCAACTCAAGCTCGGCAACCCCAGGTTCATCGAGGATACGGAAATCCTGGGGTTCCCGACCGCGCACGGTCAGGGTCTGCGCAGAGACTGCCTGGGAAGCGGCTCCAGGCAGCAGACTGGCTAGTCCCTGCTGCCTGGTCTGGGCCAGGCTTTCTTTTTGGGCCGGGCTCTTTTCCGGTACAGCCACCTGATCAAGGGTGGCGCGGCAGGCCTCCGGGCTCAGGGTAAAGGCAGCCTTGCCCCCCACCTTGAAAACCTTATCGCCCACCTGGAAAAAGCCGCCCTTGTCGGGTATCCGTACCCGGACAAAATCCCCGGCCTTGACGACTTTAAGTTTTTTCTGCTCGAGCCAGAGTTCCCGCACCGTGAAGCCGGTGCCGGCCTGGTCGTTTTGCGGCTGGACGCGGATTCGATCCCCCACATGCAGCCGGTCGCTGGTCTCAAACCCGATCATGCCGCCGCGCAGTGAAGTCACCTCGCCGAGATGCTTACCGAGAGTCCCCTGTTTGGCGGAATCGGCAATCGCCGCCGGGATAGAACCGGTAAGAAACCCCTTGGTCGCCTGGCGGCCAAAGGAGAGGGCCAGCTGCTCCTCGGCCTCCTGCATCGCCTGCTTGCGCCCGCTTTCCGGGGCATCCAGCACCAGCCGGTAGGCCGCCACCACCCGGGCCACATAGTCGGCGCTCTTCATCCTGCCTTCGATCTTGAGGCTGATGACCCCGGCCTTGAGCAGCTGGGGCAACGAAGAAAGGGCGCAAAAATCGCTGGTGGAAAAATGATAGCCCGACTGTTCCCGGTTGAGATACTTGCGGCGGCAGGGTTGGGCGCAGCGGCCCCGGTTGCCGCTCATGCCGCTCACCGCGGAAGAAAACAGGCACTGGCCGGAAACGGAAAAACAGAGCGCGCCGTGGACAAAATGCTCCAGCTCGATGCTGCTCTGTCGGCGGATGGCCGCGATCTCGGCCAAGGAGAGTTCCCGGGCCAGGACCGCCCGGGTGAAGCCCATCTGCTCCAGCATCCTGACCCCGGCTGCGTTGTGCACGGCCATCTGGGTTGAGGCGTGCAACGGCAACTGGGGGAAATGATTCTTGGCCAGCCGCCAGACCCCGAGATCCTGGATGATCAGGCCATCGATCCCGATCCCGGTCAGGTCGGCCAAAATCCCCACCAGCTGGGGAAGCTCCTTTTCCTTGATCAGGGTGTTGAGGGCGATGTAGAGGCTTGGGCTGTCAGCTTCTCCACCTCAGCCAAAGTGAAATTCTCGGCCTTGGCCCGGGCGGAGAACTCCTTTAAGCCGCAATACATCGCATCGGCCCCATTCTCCAGGGCGGCGAAAAATGACTCCAGGCTCCCAACCGGGGCAAGGAGTTCTGTTTTTTTGTTTGTTTTCTGCTGCGTCATCATTTCCTTCCATTATAAAAAGCGCAACCGCGCGCCCTGCCCTCTTTTCACCGGGCGCCAGACTACCACGCCCGCCAAAGCAGGGGCAATGGAAATCGCTGGCTGCCCGACACGGCCACCCGACATCCCCCACCCGGCAACCGATGTCGCCAGACATGACCCCATGTCCTCTAGAAAAACCACCGGATCGCGGATAGGATACCATCAACAGGAGAAGGACTCCGCAGGAGCCCCCTGGAAACCCAAAAAACAACCTTAGGAGGAATGACCATGAAAAAAACAATGATTGCTCTTACCATGATGTGCGCGGCCGGACTGAGCCTGACCCTGACCGATCTGCATGCCGCAGCCACCACCCAGGCCGCTGGCAAGACCACGGCCCCGGCCCAGGATCTGGTGATCAAGGGCAAGAAACCCGCCCTGTTCAGCCATGCCAAACATACCGCCCTTGGCCTTGACTGCACCACCTGCCATCACGATGCCAAGCACCAGCCCTTAAACGAGGCGGCCATCGCCGGCCTGGGAAAAACAGACGGACTGCATTGCGCAACCTGCCATAACGAAAAATTTGCCAATGCCAAACTCCAGAAGCCCATGGATGTGTTCCATGGACGGTGCAAGACCTGCCACATCGCCGGGGTGAACGGCAAGAATGGACCCACCGCCTGCACCGCCTGCCATACCGCGGCGACTGCTGCTCCCGAGCAGAAGGCGGCTCCGGCGGCTACCGCTCCGGCCCCGGCCAAGAAGAAAGGCAAGGCAGTAGAAGGCTGCTGATCAGCCGATCAGGGTGCCTCGTTTCCGCAATACCTCCAGCAGCAGTTGCTCCATGGCATACTGCTGCTGGAGCAGAAGGCCAACGACCTGGTCCAGCCTCTGCATCCGGGCTGGGCCAGCGCCATGCCTGATCTGCTGGCAGTTATAATTGAGGCAAAACATGGGCTTGAACAGGAGCAGACAGCCCCGTTCGCCAAGAAAACAGCACTCCGCATCCTCCCGCATGGCAGTAACCGCAACCCCTGCCAGGAGATTGATCAGCAACTGGACCACATCGTTTTCCCCGGCCATGAAGCTGCTGCAACATCCGCCTCCATCCTTGGCGCCGCAGACGGTGCAAAGTCCGCCCAGGTCAAGGGCGGCCATGACCTGGGCCAGCTCTTTTTCCAGAATCACCGCCTGGACCAGCATCGGGGCAAACGCTTCACCTCCGCCCAGCTCCAGTCCGAGATCGGCATAGAGCATCTGGGCAATGGCGAGCCGGGCAGTGATGCTGCCGCCGTAAAAATCCTGCAAAGAAAAACAAGACTGCGTCCCCATGGTGGTCTCCTCATCGGTGGCTGACCCAGACCATGCAGTCACACTTTTTCTGGTTTTTTCAGGGCGGGTGTGGTTAGTTGGTCCAACGAAAAATAACCTTAGCAAACACCGAAACGGCCATATGACACCCTCTCACAAGACCTCCCAGCTCTGCCCCAATTGCCGCCGCCTCATCAGCCGGGATGAACCCAGCTGCCCGTATTGCGGCATCAAGTCTCCTGGTTCCTGGTGGAAAAACAATGCGCTGCTCCACCCTCTCCAGACCCCGGAGCTTTTCCTCACCTGGCTGAGCGGCCTCAACGTCGCCCTCTTTGTGCTCTCGATCATTCTCAATCCCGGCGGCACGTCCATGGGCATGAACCCCTTTGGCTTTCTTTCCCCGGACAATCGGAGCCTATTGTTGCTTGGGGCGACCGGCACCATGCCCATCGAGGCCCTGCACCGCTGGTGGTCGCTGGTTTCCGCCAGCTACCTGCACGGCAGCCTGCTGCACCTCATCTTCAACCTCATCGCCCTACGGCAGATCGGCCCCCTGGTGATCCAGGAATACGGCCTGGCCCGGATGTTCACCATCTATACCTTGGGCGGCATCGGCGGCTTTCTCCTCTCCTTTCTGGCAGGCGTCCCTTTTACCATCGGCGCATCGGCGGCGGTCTGCGCCCTGATCGGCGCGGCGCTTTATTACGGGAAAAGCCGGGGCGGCAGCTATGGCCAACAAGTGTACCAGCAGATCGGCGGCTGGGCCATGAGCATCTTCGTCTTCGGGTTGCTGGTGCCGGGGATCAACAACTGGGCCCACGGCGGCGGCATGGCTGCGGGCGCCCTCTGCGGCTTGCTTCTGGGCTATCAGGAAAACCGCCGCGAAATGCTCAGCCACCGGCTGCTTGGCGCGGCCTGCGCTGGCGGGACAATCCTGATCCTACTCTGGGCCGTGGCAACTGCGGTGATCTACCGTTTTTCCTGATTCGCCAGTAGGGGTTTATCAGATCTGCAAAAATGGCGAGCGCCGCCTCGGAGCCTTGCTATCCCCTCCGGCTGCCCGGATCGCTTCCAGAAGTTGCGCCACCGAAGGCCGGTCCGCCCGGGCCTTCTCCCACATGATGCAGACGGACCATGCCGGTCGGGTCGATGAGCACGTCGCCGCCGCGCTGGGAGCTATCGCCTTGAGATCGCTGCAACTTCTGCCCGTACAAAACATCTTTCAGATACGCCCACCAGTTCTTCGGCCCCCAGATATCCCAGAAAGAAGCGGCAAGCATCCCGTAGCCCCTATAGAGTTCCCGTTTTTCATCGACCAACAACGGCCAGACAAAGCCGGAATCCTCGACATACTGCCACACAGGACAGCGCAAGGTCGTTTTCTCAACTCACCCCTCCGGGTACAACTCCGGGTAAAGTCGATGGGAACATTCCGGACAGATGGAATGGCTGAACTCCGCGTTGGAATGCTCGCTGATATACGATTCAATCTGCCGCCAATATCCCTTATCGTCTCTGATCTTTTTACAGGAGGCGCAAATCGGGAGAAACCCACTCAGCAGTTTCACCTTTGCCAATGCCTCCTGTAGCTCGACTATGACCTTCGCCTTTTCGTTTTCGATCCTCTTGCGTTCAATGGCGTAACGGATGGCGCGGACCAACATCTCCCCAGTGACCTTTCCCTTGACCAGATAATCCTGGGCTCCGGCGTTCACCGCCGCAAGACCGACCCCATGATCCGCCAGGCCGGTCAGCACGATAAAGGGAAGATGCTTCGCCGCCGAGGCCAACGCCGTGACAGTGGCCAGCCCTTGGCTGTCCGGCAGGCCAAGGTCGGAGATGATGATATCAAACCCCTCCTCGTCGGACTGGAGTATCCCCTCCTCAAGCCGAGTAACATGCTGGACAACGGCGTTGCCAGCCGTCGATTCCAACAGCATGTCCTGGATGAGAAACGCATCGGCCGGATCGTCTTCTATAAGGAGAACCCTCATTACCATAGCGGCACCTTCTCTCCGTTGGAATCATTACCGTTGTGAAACGACAATCTTAAAAAAAACCTTGCCCCGCCCGACCTATTTTTTGGGCGGCATTTTCACAATGGTAAACCAGAACTCCTCGATCATGGCCACCACCTTGGTAAAGGCCGCAAAACTGATCGGCTTGGTGATGTAGCAGTTGGCGCCCAGGTCGTAGCACTTGGCGATATCGGTCTCCGCCTCCGAGGTGGTCAGGACAACCACGGGGATGGAGCGGAGAGCGGGATCAGCCTTGATCTCCCTCAACACCTCCATGCCATTTTTTTTCGGCATATTGAGATCGAGCAGGATAATGTCCGGCTGGATCGCCTCGATGTAAGGCGCTTCTTGCCTCAGAAACTTCAAAGCCTTTTCCCCATCTTCCACCACATGGAGCGTGACCAGCATCTTGGCGGCCAGCAGCCCCTCCTTGGTCAATTCTACATCGCCGGGGTCGTCTTCCACCAGCAGGATGTCTATTCTATGTGGGCTAGCCATGGTTCCCTCTCCCCTCTTCTTGGTTAAATAATCTGCCACGCATCTTCCTGAACTGACGCACCCTTTTTCTGCAGAGCCTCATAAAGCGTCTGGGCAAGCTGGCGCCTGATGATCGGCTTGAGCAGATAGGCGTCGATCCCCATTCGCTTGGCCTTTTCCTCATCCATGATATCGCTGAACCCGGTACAGAGAATCACCGGCGTGGCCGGGCTGAGCTGCTTGATCCGCCGGGCCAGCTCCGCCCCGTTCATGCCGGGCATGGTCATGTCGGTGAGGACCAGATCAATCCTCGCTCCCTCCTGCTGGAAGGCCTCCAATGCCTGGGGCCCGCTGGAGCTGAGCACCACCTCGTAGCCCAGGCTGCGCAACACCTGTTGTTGCATCTGACAAATGGCCTCCTCATCGTCCACCACCAAAACGGTGCCGCTCCCCTGCGGGATTGCCACGGCCTCCTCGACAATCCCCTCGGCCTGCAACTGCACCTGAGGCAGGTAAACATGAAACGCGGTGCCCTGGCCCGGCTCGCTGTACATGGTGATATGGCCTTGGTGACTCCGCACGATGCCATGCACCACCGACAACCCCAGCCCTGTTCCCTCCCCTGGCTTCTTCGTAGTGAAATAGGGCTCAAAGATTCGTTCCTGAAGCTCCTTGGACATGCCGCAGCCGGTGTCCCGGACGATCAATTTCACATGCGGGCCTGGCTGCAATGCCAGGTTATCCAGATAATCCTGCGCCGTAATCTCCACCACCGACAGGCTGACGCTCAACTCTCCGCCGGTCTCCCGCATGGCGTGGTAGGCGTTGGTGCAGAGGTTCATCAGCACCTGATGGATCTGGGTCGGATCAGCCATTACCATGCCACAATCCGCGACATCCTGATGGATCGTAATGGTGGTGGGGATTGAGGCACGCAGAAGCTTGAGCGCCTCCTTGACGACCAGGTGGATCTGGAGCGGATGGCGCTGCTGCTCGCTCTGACGGCTGAAGGTGAGGATCTGCTTGACCAGTTCCTTGGCCCGGCCCCCTGCCTTCAGGATTTCCAGCACCATGCCGCGCTCCTTGCCGGAGGGAGGCAACTGTTCCACAACCATTTCGCTGTAGCCTAGGATCGGAGAAAGGATATTGTTGAAATCGTGGGCTATGCCGCCAGCCAGGGTGCCGATGGCTTCCATCTTCTGGGCTTGGCGGAGTTGTTCTTCGAGGGTGTGCTGTTCCGTGATGTCGACCAGCGTTTCGATCGCGGTGATCACCTCGCCTGCACTGTCTTTCGCGTAAGGATAGGCTTTGGTCTCAAAAAAAACAGCCTCTCCCTGTGCATCCTTATGCTTATGCGTGGCAGAATGAGGCTGGCCTGTCTCGAACACTTTTTTGACCGCGCAATCGCAACCAGCTTCAAAACAGGGCACCGAAGCATGGTGGGAAATTTCGTAACAGTGCTTGCCAGTGATCTCCTCCATGGGCTTCTCGAATAGCTGCGAGTACGCCTTGTTCGCGGACAGAATTCGAAAATCACGGTCGATGACGACAAATCCCTCGTCAACGCATTCGAGAATGTTTTTGATGAATTCCTCGGATTGCTTTCGCTCGGAGATGTCTTCCACGATCCCGAGATAGCCGGCGATCTTCTTATTCTCGTCCAGTATTGGCGTCACAACGAGCCGGGCATTCAGCTGGGTTCCGTTTTTTCGGACCATGGTCCACTCGTCCGCCAGCGTCTTCTCTTGCTGGGCAATCTCGGTAAACACCGCAAAACCACTCACCGGGCGGCCCAGTATCCTGCTGAACCCCTCGCCCCTAGCGCTGATCTCGGAGTCAAGATGCCAGAGTAGCGGGGTCTGTTGACCAACCACTTCCTCGGACGTGTAGCCGAGCATTCGCTCTGCCCCATGGTTGAACACGGTAATGACTCCGTGCAAATCAGTGGCGATGATCGCATACTCCGTGGCGGAATTCAGCACCGCCTGGAGCCGGGCGCTGTTTCTGAGCACCGCATCGGCCATGGCGTTAAAGGATTGGGACAGCTCGCTCAACTCACCGCTACCGGTGACGTCAGCCCTGACAAGATCCTCACCGTTGCTGAAGCGGATAACTATATTTTTAAGGTGGGAGAGTGGCCGCGTCAGCCAACGACTCAGCGACGCCCAGAGGGCCAACATCAGGCATATACCAACAGCCCAGACAAAAAGGCTGTTTACAGCCATGACCCGTAAAAGCCTTGCCTTGCTGCGGGACAGGTCGTAACCAACGAAAATCATGCCAACCCGTGTGGCACGAATCTGGCCGGATTCCACAGAGAGTGTGAGCACCACCGGCTGGTAGGCTGCAATGGCATTGCCATCGGATGACAAACGGATATCCGGCCTTCGGGTTTCCTGGGCGGCAAGAAAACGATTGCGGTCGAAGGCAGGCAGCACTTCATATACAGGACGGCCCCGCCATCCCATTTGTGACCCATAGAGAACAAGTCCCTGCTCATCGACAAACACAATCGACCGAATCTCTTCCGAAAGGCTCATGTCAGCGATATCAACTTCAACAAGGCTGTCCATGCCATTTCTCAGGAGAGCTTCGAACCTGATATCTGCCCGGGCAAGACTCTCTTTTAGGGACGTGAGCGATTCTTCTACGATATTGCTCTCATCCTGACGGTACTCATGAAATGAGAAGGCTATAAGCAGCAGACTAAATGCCCCAAAAACCAGAATCGGAAGCCAGAGGCGCAAGCGGATGGTGGGAAAGTTGTTCATTTATTCCCCTCGGGAAGAAAGGACGGATCGACAAGGCGCTCTACAGAAACTGGCCTTTGCAACAGTTTCCGGTGAAGCATGAGATCGACTAGGCCACGGGCTGTGCTCTTCAGGGGTGGAGGATTACCGCCAAGCAACGCCCGATTTTCCTTGAGATCCGGCAGGTTGAGGCCAGTAAACTGCGCAAGAGCCTTTTCTCCTAAACGTGGGGCCATTCTCTTCTCAGCGTCTTGTGGCTGACTGGCAAGATACTCTATCCCCCGGAAGTGCCCTTTCAGCAATTCCTTGAGCGCCTCAGCATGGGCAGCGGCAATCTCCGAGCGCACCACGAGCACATCAACGATCCGGCCCGGAACCTGCGAGCTATCGAAAAGAACCCTAGCGCCCGCCTTGAGAAGCTGACTGCGCACCGGCTCAAAGGTTACGACTGCATCGATCTTGCCCGCGAGATAAGCAGCAGCATGCTCATTCACCGTTAACGGGACGATGGTTACATCCTGTGCCCGAAGCTCCCCAGCCTGGAGCGCTGCGTCCAGCATAACCGCGCCCACCGCAGCGTTCTCGACGCCGATCCTTTTGCCGCGGCGTGCTTGCAGGGTGTCGATCCCCGGCCTGGCCATCAACACATCCGCTCCTAGGGAAACATCCATGACCAGCACAACCCGTAAATCCATCCCGTCCTGCATCAACGAGAGCACCTCATCAAGGGTCAGACAGGCCGCCTCGATCATGCCGTTGCGCAGCGCTTGCGAACCCTGGCTAGTGGAGGGCATTTCCACGAGGCGGATGTTCTTGTCATCGTAATATCCGAGACTGCGCGCCAGATAGAGCGTTTCGTACCCGGGCCAGACATTGGAGGCAACGCGCAGCAGCGGTTCCTGACGCTGTGCACACCCGTTGAACGCCAAGGCACTGCCGACGACGAGGAACAACAGACACAACACCTTGCAAGTCGTTCTGGTTGTACTTTTTTGTGGCTTAGCCATGGTTGCCCCCTCGTCTGTTAACCAATCCGTCACGCCTCTTTCTGACCCAGCGCACGGGGCACGGTGAAGAAAAAGGTCGCCCCCTTCCCCGCAGCCGACTCAATCCAAATCTTCCCGCCATGCCGCTCGACGATCTTCTTGCACAACGCCAGGCCGATGCCAGTGCCCGAGTATTCCTCCCGGGTGTGCAAGCGTTGAAAAAGCTGAAAAACCCGCTCGAAATGCTGCGAGTCTATGCCGATTCCGCTATCCTGCACCGAGAAAAGCCAATCGCCATCGCGCGCAACCGCTGCCACGGCAATCTCCGGGGCCTGCCCGGCAGCGCAGTACTTGACGGCATTGCCGATGAGATTCTGAAACACCTGGCCAAGCTGCACCGCATCCGCCATGACCGTCGGCAGATCGGCCACGCTGAGCCGGGCCCCGCTCTCCTTGAGGGCCAGCTCAAGATCCTGCTGCACCCTCGCCAGAAGCGCGTTACAGTCAACCGGGGCAAACTCGTTCCCCTTGGTGGTTACCCGAGAAAAGGCAAGCAGATCGTTGATCAAAATCTGCATCCGCTGCGCACCATCGACAATGTAGCCGATGTAAACGTCGGCCTTTTCGTCCAGCCTCCCCTGATATTTCCGGGCCAGCAGCTCGGTAAAGCTGCCGATCTTGCGTAGCGGCTCTTGCAAATCATGGGAAGCCACGTAGGCGAAATGCTCCAGCTCCTTATTGCTCCGTTGCAGGGATTGGGCGTATTCTTTCAACCTCTCCTGAGCCTGGCGCAGTTCGGTGATGTCCCGGAAGATGGCGTAAAGGTATTGCCGCTCGCCAAGGAGCAAGGACTGTTTTGACACCGCTATATTTCTGATCTCTCCGGACTTAGTCCGATGCAGGGTCGCAAAGTTCTCCTTGCCCAGACGTTTAATTTTTTCAAAATGTTCCCTGATCTCCTCGGCATCCTCCTTGGCCTCGTAATCCGCGACCGTGAGCACCGCGAACTCTTCTCTGCTATAACCCAACTGCTGGTGGGCGACGTCGTTGAACTCAAGCGCCTTGCCGGTTTCCGTATCGATCAGCACAATGCCTTCCGGCGACTCGTTGAAAAGGGTGCGATACCGTTGTTCCGACTCAGCAAGCTGAATCTCCACCCGCTTGCGCTTGACCATCTCCCAGGTGCTGCGCATATACAGGATAAGCTGCCGGATATCATCCGCATCATAGGGCTCGTCCTTATTGCCGACCCCGAGAACCGCGACGATCTTCTCCCCATCAAAAATGGGCAGGCTCAAGTGCCGCGACAGGGGAAAATGGCCTTCGGGCAGGCCTTTTTTCTTCGCCAGATTCTGGTAATCATTATGCACCACCGGCTGGCGCTGCCGCACACAATCAGCCCAAACCCCGGCATCCTGCAAGGGATAATGCGGAGTTTTCGTCGCAGTGCAGAACCCCATAACCGCCTCGGACCATTGAAAAAGCCCCAGGGTCTGCTGGTCTTCATTGAAGAAATGCAGATAGCCGACCTTGCTGCGTGCGAGCCGCACCGCCTCCTCCAGGGCATAGCGGATTAATTCCACCTCGGTCGCAAACTCCCTCTGGCTGAGGGCAAGCAGGACTGCCAGCCGCTCTTCATTCAACTTCAACTCCGCATTGGCGTACGACAGATCTTCGGTGCGCGCCGCCACCCGCTGCTCCAATTCGAGGTTCAGACGATGCAATGAATCGCTGCTCTCTTGAAGGCGTTGGGCCATATTGTCAAAGCCCCGGGAGAGGCTGCCCAGTTCGTCCTTGGCCGAGCTGCTGATGCGGTGGCCAAAATCACCGATGCTGACTGCGGCAAAAGCATCGCTCAACTTCCCCACCGGCACCGTAAAGGCGCGGATGGCCAAAAAGGAGATGACCAGCATGAAGATGGCGACGCCTCCGACCACCAGGATGCTTACCAACGCGATCTGCCTGGAAAGGGCACGGGCACGCTCATGATTCAACTCATGGAGAGCATCCGCCGCAGGGCTGGCCACTGCCAGTTCCTGAAGAATCCGGGCCGTAATCCGCTCATGAAAACTTTTGCCCTGTTCGGTTTGCCGTATCCCTTGGCCTTGGCTGGGTGGGGGTCCGTACTGTGCAAAGAGGAAGGCCAGAGTTCGCGACGCGCGCAGGATTCGCTCCAGAAGCTCTTTTTCCTCGGCCGTATCGTAGAGCGCCCCCTCCTTTTCCAGCTGCTTACCAAGGAAGGCATATTTTTCCACCCACTGAACGTGGGCACGGTCCTCGAAATAGATATGATGCTCATAGGTCAAAATGGACAGATCGCCCAGAGTCGTCGCAATCTCATCGGCAACAATGGCCTTGTGGTTGATGCGGTCCACCTTGTTGGTCGCAAAAAGGAAAACCGCGGTCAATGTCAGCAGCAAAAACACAGGAATTACGCCAACCAGAATGAGTTTACACCGTATCTTCACTGTGACCCCTCAGCGCTTGGCGACCGAAACAGCATCCGGCTTGATAGCGCGCAGATACTCCGGAAAAACAAGGCCCAGGTAATTGGGCATGGTTGCAGGCCCAGGCGATCCGCCTCGCTCCATCTGCCAGCGGTACTGATCTTCCAGATGGACAAAGAGAGGGTTGGCCAAGGCCACCTCGATGGTGGAGCGGGACCAAATCTCTTCAAGCTCCTGGGCGGGCAGGGCCGCTGCCTTGGCCACCACCCCCTTGGCTGCTGCGGGCTCGCGCTTCGCGTACTGCTCTGCCCGAACCATGGCTTTCAGTACTCTGGAGACAACTTGCAGGTTGAGCGGGATATCAAGCCGGGTCGTGAGGATGGCATGGATAGTGTTCAGCCCAGGCTCGGCAAAGACCACCCCCTTGTCACCAAGGGTTCTGGCTGTAGCATTGGCCATTTTGTTGGTCATGGAAAACCCGTCGATCTCATCATTGGCCAAGGCGGATTGAAGCTTATCCGAATCCATGAACACTTGATAAACCTCGTTCTGCGCCAAGCCATGCTTCATCATAAACAAATCGAGGAAAAGATGGCCATTAACCCCTTTTTTAACCCCGATTCGCTTGCCTTTGAGATCCTGAGGTGTGGCAATACCATGGTCGCGACGGGCGACAATCCTGGTGGAATCATCGTCGGACAACAGCGTGGCCAGGATGGCGAATGGGGTGACTTTGGGATCGGCCAAAACGATGGGCGGCGCCCCGCTCACAGCAAAATTGCACTCTCCCTTGAGCATGCCGTCAAAGGCCAGCTTGCCATCGAGGTCCTTGAGCGTAACCGTAAGACCTTCCTCGGCAAAATAGCCCTGTTCCAGGGCAATACGGGGCAGAATGTCGGTCACGCTGCCATGGCAAATGGTTACGGCAATAGGCACGACCGGTACCCCTGAGGAAGGGGTCTCATCTTTCTGCTTGCAGCCGGAAACCATTGTGAGCAACACAAGACTCGCAACCACAAACCGATGACACGCTGCCTGCGAAAGGCATGAATATGAGGAATAACAGAACATGATCGGACTCCTATTTTTCAAGCCTGACGGCTTCCGGTTTCACTGTTCGCAGTGGTTCCGCAGCAATCAGATTGAGAAAATTAGGGATAGAACGTTGACTCTCCCCGGCCTGTTGGCCTGTCCAGCGGGCCATATCCTCCAAGCCCATCAGCATGCTATGTTCCAAGCTCAATCGATATTGATAGCCAGCAAGAAGTTGCTTGATCTCCGCAGAAGATTCCTTCTGGCCTTGGCTGGCCAGAACAATGGCCAATGCTTCATCAGGTTTTTGCTTGATAAACTCCTCGGTTTTGAGCAAGGCCCGAAGAAACCGCGCCACCACCTCTGGACGTTTTTCAAGCAGATTCGTGGTCGCCAAAAGCAAGTAATAATTGCGACACAAACCCGGCTCCTCCATAAGCACCGCATTGGCCTGCAATGCCTGCTGGGCTTTGGTTACAATATTGTTAGTCATGGAGACGGCATCGACTTGACCGCTGGTAAGCGCCGCCAACAACTCGTCTGATTTCATGAAAACGATTTTAATATCCTTGGGCTCCAGGCCATGCTTTTCAAGAAACAGCTCCAGAAAATAGTGTGGGGCGGTTCCCTTAGCTGTGGCGATCCGTTTGCCGCGCAGGTCCTCCGGCTTAGCAATGCCCCGATCGGCCCGGGCTACGATGCGATTCAGATTGTCCGAATTTTGCAACGCGCCAAGCAGACGAAAATCATCCCGCTGCCGGGCGTATTCGACCACGGGCGGCTCAGCGGCGGTGGCAAAGTCGCATTCTCCCCTGAGCATGCCCTCCAATGCTTCCTTGCCCATAATGGACTCTCGAACCGTAACCGTAAGCCCCTGTTCGGCAAAAAAGCCCTGCTTCTCAGCCACCACCATGGGCAGCAGGGCCGTCGTGGAGCGACAGAGCGCAACCGATTCCAGCGTCACAGACGTCGGCTTGGTTGCTTCCTCTGGACGCTGCTTGCAGCCAACAACCATCAGCGCAACCGCAACCAGAAACCCGACCAGAAACTTTCCCGCTGCCCCCGCAACTCCGACCACACCCTTGCTTGTCCTGAGACGATAATCAGCCATGCACGTCCTCCCCATTTTGCCGCGTTTCGGCACGGGCCACCCTGTTTCTCCCGCTATTTTTCGCCTGATAAAGCGCCGCATCGGCCTCGGCAATCAATGCGGCCAGCGAGCGGTCTGCATCCTTGGCCCACGACACCCCCAGGCTCACGGTGACGCCGGTATTTTCCTGAATCTTGAGCCTGATCCTCTCCGCCACCGCCAAAGCCGCAGTAATCTCCGTATCCGAGAGCAGAACCAAAAACTCCTCGCCACCATAGCGCACCACAAGGCTGGTCTCCCGCACCTCATGTTTCATGGTATTGGCCACTGCCACCAGAAGCTGATCCCCGGCGCTATGGCCGTGGGTATCGTTGTAACGTTTAAAATGATCGAGATCGAGCAGGATGATGGCAAAGGGGGTGCCATGGCGACGGGCCCTGGCAAGATTGCTTTCGGCCATGATATCCAGGTGCCGCCGATTGGCTAGTCCGGTGAGTGAATCATGGAGCGCCAGTCGCCTGGTTTCCTCATAAAGCCTGGCGTTTGCAACGGCAATGCCGACCTGTTCACCGATGGAAAGCAGCAGTTTTCGCTCGCCCTCTCGCACCGAGATTCCCGGCACGGTATCAAGACAGAGAATGCCAACGACCCGTTCTCTTGATTTGAGGGGAATAATAATATGACCATGGGGCTCCATGCCGGCATAGCGAAGGGTATGACGCGCATCCTGAAAGGCATCGGACGAAACCACCATCTCCCCGCTCTCCACGGCCACGCCGCACAGGCATTCGCCGCCGTGCAGACGCTGATGCGCTTCGATAAAGGCCGGAGAATGACCCAATTCCTGGGCAAGCCGCAGAGACCCGTCATCTTCAACCGTCAGGATGGCACCCTGCCATTTCAGGCTAAGAATCTCCATTCCGGCAAGCGAGCCAATAATATCGGCAAGAAGCCCCTGCATATCGATACAGCGGCTTACCGTGGAGGAAACATGAAACAGTACGGCCAGCTCGGTGTTGCTCCGACGCAGGGCATCCTCGATGCGCTTGCGCTCAATGGCATACTGAAGGGTACGCGTAAGGAGAAAACTGTCGACATGCCCCTTGACACAATAATCCTGCACCCCTTCCTGAACAATCTTGAGGGCAAGATCGTCATCCCGCTGGCCGCTCATCACCACGATGGGCGTTTCGGGCGCTGCCAGTCGCACCGCCTTGACCAGATCCATTCCCTGGCCGTCGGGCAACGAAAGATCAAGGAGGATAACCCCGAACCGCGCTTCCCGGAGTTGGGCCATGGCCTTGGCAACCCGGTCGACATGGGTCACGATAAAACGAGGGGCCTTGATTTCCGAGAGCATTTCCTGCACAAGCAGGGCATCGCCGACATCATCTTCGACAAGCAGAATAAGTATTTGTGAAGAATCACTGCTATCCATACACGGTTGACCTGGGTTTTGAGGAAGGCATATTGATATGCTCAGGAAAATGTCCCGCAAAGTCAACGAAAAAACGCTCTCACTGACAACCTAGCTCATAGTTGCAGATCAGCAATAACGGGCAGATGATCGCTGGCGACCTTGGACACCCTGAGACGGCAGCGCCTGCCGCCCAGCACGGTGATCGGCCCCCGGCAAAACACCTTGTCCAGACCGGTGGTGGGCGAAAAGGAGGGATAGGTCAGCATGGCATTCTGGTAGCCAACTCCATGGTTGGTGGCGCAGACAAAGCCCAAGGCCTCGGTGAACAGCGGGGCAAGCCGGGTCCACCAGTCGTTGAAATCCCCGGCCACCACACAGGGAGCATCGGCGGCGATGCCGATGAACTCCGGGGTCCGCACCAGGCGCCCCACCTGCTGGGGCCGTTCCTTGAAGGACAGCCCCAGATGCAAGTTGAACACGGGCAAGAGCTGGGTGGCTGCCCCCGCGGGCAGTTCCAGCTCGGTAAACAGGCAACCCCTGGCCTTGCGGCCATCAAGGGTCAGATCAATATTACGCTCTTTGGCAATGGGATAGCGGCTCAGGGTGGCGTTGCCGTACATGCCCTTGCGCAACTGGACGTTCAGGCCAACGGCGTAGTAGGGATAATTGCACCGCTCGGCCAGTTCTTGGGCCAGATTCAATTCCCGCGACCGGGGCGCGCCCACGTCCACCTCCTGCAACAGGACAATATCGGCATCGTAATGGGCCAGAATCGCGGCGATGCGCTCGGGACGAAACCGCCGGTCAACGCCGATGGCCCGGTGGATATTGTAGGAAAGAATCCGTAAATCCATAATTAATACTCCAGAAAACAGTAGGGATCGCGTTGGCTGAAGACATCGAGCCCGAAACCGTGGCTCACGGCAAGGCAGCCTCCGCAGGCAGGGAAAATTCTGGATTGAGGCAGACAAAGGACTCGGACATGGCAACTTCCTATGGTTATTGGAGACCAGACTTTCGAAATTAGTCTACCACAGGTCGGGGAAAAACCAAGCTCCTCCCGTATCCACCGGGAAAAACAGATTGACAGAAACCGGCTGGCTATGCCACTATGACTGTACAGCTGAATGCTGTCTTGGAAAAAGGCAAACCCGGAGTAATTCGGGGACGCAAAGCCAACGGGTCCGCCAGCGAGCGCGGATGGCCGGGTTGCCGACAGGGGAACAATGGATTTCACAAAACCCATCTCCGGCAACAGAGACGGGTTTTTTTATGCCCTTCACCCGTCGAATCGAAAAAACAGCACCGTGCCAGAACATCCACCCCATGGAGAGAGCTCGGCAGCAGCCGGGCTTTCTCCGCTTTTTCCCTCAATACCCCGTCACCCCCGCAGCCGCCCACGCAATCGATCGATAAGCTCCAGATCCGGAAGAAATGCCTTCTCCGGCAGGATCGGCATGGGCAACCGATGGCTTTCGGCAAACGGGGTACCCGCCAGTTTCAGGTTATAGGCTTGCACCAGCAGCGACTCAAGATTCACCGCATCTTCCACATTGTAGGCAAGCAGGGTTTCCAGCACCCGCCGCTCCCTTGTCCGACAGTACTCCCGCCAGAGCAACACCGCAAAGTACCCATCGACCCCAGCCAACGCGCCGCGATCAAGGCCCAGCTGCTTCTCGCAGCCCTTGAGGCCGCCGACAAACCCAAGCCCCTGCAACAGCGGGCGCAGGTCGATGTGGGCCTGATTCAGCTTGAACCCGAAATGCCGCTCCAGCATGGGAACATCAAAGGCCTTGCCATTGTAGGTGACCAACAACTGGTATTTCCCGATGTCCTCGGCAAAATCTGCGAGATTCTCCCCCTGCACATAGGTAAACACCTCTTTGCCGTCGTAGAGGCTGACGGGCGGAAAAATCCGCCAACGCTGGGCCGCAGGCAGCTGCCGGAGAAATTCATGGGGCGCCTGTTGCCCGGCCTGGGCACGGCTGCGGGCCAGATGGTCTTGGATGAGCTTCACCTTCTGGCCGGAAAGGAACTCCGGGTACGGCTCCCTGAAATCATCCCAGGTCTCCACCCCGGCCTGCCAAAGCCGCCGCTCCGTGGTTTCACCGATCCCAGGGATATGGACAAAGGTATTAAAAAGCATCGGCACGCCTTCTCCTCATACGGCACACCGGGCCGCAGGCAAAGAACCTTGCCTGCCCCAACAATCGCCGGTAAATTTTAATATGTGGGGTTGGAAAATCGGTTGTCACTCCGACAGAAAGCCGGAGATACATGAACAAAACGAGATTCGAGCCAAAAAGGCACAAAAAGCCGGAAGCAATCAGTCGGTCATTCCTTCTCCCAGAGAACCACCCGATTGCGCCCCTGTTTCTTGGCCCGATACAAGGCCTGGTCGGCCCGCCTGATCAGGCGCTCCTTGTCCGTGCCGTGGTCGGGATAAACGGCAAGCCCAAGGGATAGAGTAATCTGCACCGGCCCATTTTCGTTATGGAGCACCATGTTTTCGATCTCCTGCCTGATGCGCTCGGCCATCTGTAGACCTCCCTGTTCGCCGGAGCCTTCCAGCACAAGGGCAAATTCCTCGCCGCCGTACCGGGCCGCAATATCCACGCTACGCGCCGCCCGGCGCAGGATAGCAGCCACTTCCTTGAGAACCTTGTCGCCAAAGGGATGGCCATGGCTGTCATTGATCTTCTTGAAATGATCTATATCGCAGATGAGCAGACTCAAGGCCCCAGCCCGCCGCTCCTCCCGAGCCAGCATCACTTCAAAGCCGTGCTGAAAGGTGCGGTGATTGAGCAAGCCGGTGAGTCCGTCGATGGTGGCCAGCCGGTTGATCTCCTCATGGGCCTGCCCCAGATCGATCTTGACCGCAACCTGGGCGGCGATGAGTTCGAGAATCTCCTGCCGGGCCTTGGTAAAGACCTCCGCTTTTTTCACCGCCACGGTGAGCGCCCCGGTTGCCTCTCCTTTTTCCTTTTGCAGGGGCAGAATCAGCAGCGAATTGTAGCCGGTGAGCAGATGATCGTGGCCGAAAACCTGGGTCGGCCCATGGCACTGGGCCTTGGCCGGCAGAGGCCGGTTGATCTTAAGCACCTGGCCCACCAGCCCCTCTTCTCGGGAAAACTCACGGCCCATGAGTTGCTCCGCCCCTTCGCCCTCGGCCAGGGCCACACAATGCCCGTTGCCGCAAACCAGGCTGATGGAGATAAAATCAGCACCCACCAGAGTCCGCACCGCCTTGATCGTGGCCCCCAGCACCTGTTCAAGCCCCAAGGCCCCGTTCAGCTCCCGCATGGCCAGACAAACCCGCTGGATGGCGCTGCGCTCATGGGCCATGGCCTGAAACTGCCTGCCCATGTTCACGTCAAGGGCGAGCTTGCGCGCGGTCAGGGTCATGATCGCTTTTTCCGCCTCGGTCCAAGGTTGCTGACCGGGCCGATCCACGCAGAGAAGCGGGGCGATCTTCTTGTCGTCAAACCCGAGCCACTCCTCCGCGTCATCGGGAAGACGGACCGCGAGAATCCCTCCCACCTCAATCTGGTTCAGGTAATAGGGGACGCCCAAGGAAGGGGTGGCAGGGGCAAGACTCACCATCTCCTCCACCCCCAGCAACGCCCCGGTGATACCGACCCCTACCCCAAACGGCCCAGGGGCTATATCTTTTCTGATGGTGGCAATACTGCGCAGCCGATATTCTTGGCCCTCCGGGTCCGGCCACAGCAGGGCCACCGTTGACAGGGTCAGGGTCTGGCGGATGAGTTCCAGTTGCAGGTCAAAGGCTGCGGCGATGGTTTTCACGGCGGGCTGACTGCCAGCCTCCGGATCATCGATGAGATCGAAATCCGGCAGGGCACTGAGAATATCGGGCGTCTCGGCAAACAGGCCAAGATCCCGGGCATACTGCCGACTGGCGGTGTCCCTTTTGGCCCGGATCAGGGCCTTTCGCATCCGTTGGCGGTATGCCTTACTGCTCATGAAAACACTGAGCCCCACCCCGGCGGCGGCATAGGCCACCAGATTGCCTGCCAGCCCGGCGGTTTTTTGAAAGCCCATGGCCCATAACCCTGCCTCCATGCCGAGCACGGCCAAAACAGGCACGAGCAGAGCCTGCATGGGAAAACTAATGGCCAGCCAGCCGATGAGTCCGACCGGGAGCAGAATCAACTGGGGAGTACCCTCTCCGAAATAACGGAAAAGAATCCAGGCGACAACGGCCCAGAGCAGAGGCCCGGCCGTGCCGAAAAAAGAAGACTCCGCCGGAGAATCGTCTCCTCCCTGCCGCATCTCCAGCAGGGCAAAGATCAGGACCAACCCGGCAAGGATCATGGCGACAACGGCAAAGTCGGCGCCGGGCTCATACAGACCCACGGCCACAGCCAAGCCCCCCAGCAGCCCGACCACGAAACCAGCCTGCCGGAACGTGCTGCTGCCGCTCCGATGTGCTTGGCGTCGATCTCTTGCCATATTCCCCTCAGGCCTTTAGCCGCGAATCCCGGAGCGTCTCGGTCCGTGTGATTTGCCGACTCTGTTAAGAAATTGCTTGATCGCCTGAAAATAGAGCTTGCCGGTCAGGGCCAGAATATTATTGTGATCGGCGCCGGGAATCATCTGAAATTCCTTGCTCCGCGCCCCGCAGACACTCTGCAACTCTTCGGCCAGAACGACGGGAATAATCTGGTCATGCTGGGCATGGAGAATATAGGTGGGCTTTTGCACCTGGCAGATTTTTTCCAGATTACCGAAGCCGTCGACCTCGGCAATACCCAGGGCCTGGGCATCAATCCCGAGGGTACGCAAAAGCGGCAGGGTCTGGGCAATGCCGCTCTCGACAATGAGTCCGGCAACCGCCGCTTCCGTGGCGGCCAGTTCGATGGCCGAGACGCTGCCCAGGGAACGGCCCATCACCACCAGATGGCCGGTGCGCCCCTCTCCTTCCAGCCAGGCCAGCACCCAGTGCAAGACCCGATGCGCGTCCTGGATCATGGCGCTCACCGTCGGGGCACCGGTGCTTTGCCCGTAGCCACGATAGTCAACGGCCAAGAAATTGATGCCCTGGGCATTGTACTGGGGGCCAACCTCATCGTAGTCGGCGACCACCTCGCCATTGCCGTGAAAAAAAAGAAGATTGACCGCAGCCGGGTCAGCAGTCAGAAAAAATCTGGCCCCGAGCACCACCCCTGCTGCCACCTCTATCCCGTGATCCTGAGCACCGACCGGCGGGACGGTGGTGTCTTGCCGAGGATAAAACAGTGCAGCCCCCACCTCGGGCCGATCAAGTTTTTCGTATGTTCGTATCTGCGCCATGTTCTCCCCTAAGCCTGCGCCAGAAATCGTTTCCGGCCTCCGTTGCTCATCGGTCCGAGCATCTCTTCAACTATACCCATTCAGAATGGCAATATCTACCCAATTTTCTTCGCTTTTTCTTTGCACAGTTTCGGTGTTTCAGGTATGACTGTGCTGAAGGCTTCAAAGAGTGTCCGTTTACCAAAAAAATACTCCCAACCTCTTGTTTCCAACCAGCCTATGTATTTTAGCTTTCTGCAACTCAACTATCTGCTGATGTACTTCATCTATGGCCTTGCCTTTTTCAGCATGGGCTTGGCCATGGCCCTCGAAGGGGCTCGTTCGCCCGATGTCGCCGAAGCCACGCTCCTCAAACCCCTTGCCATGTTCGGCATCCTCAACGCCATCAGCCAATGGCTGGAGATCGTTATTTTACCGGGCGTCTGGATGGGAATCGCCACCCCTAGGCCGCTCCTTCTGGTTAAGCTCTTTTTCCTGGCCCTTTCCTTTGCCGCCCTGACCGCCTTTGGGGTTCAAGCCTATCGCCCGGCCAGACGCCAAATTGCGGCGAGCCTGTACGTCAGCCTGGGCTTTCTCCTGGTCTATATTCTCGCCATAGGCCTCGACCACATCATCCCCTGGGAAACAAAACCGAACTGCCTGCGCTGCGCCGATGCCCAGGCCCGCTATCTTCTCGCCCTACCCGGCGCCCTGCTCGCCGCCCTGGCCTTAAAAAACCATTCGCGCAAAAACAAAGAGACCAATGCCCCCCTGGCCAAAGCCTACTGCCTTGCCGCCTCGGGCTTTGCCTTATACGGCCTGACCCAGATCTTCCCCGCCCGAGCCGCAGTCTATCCGGCGCCATTCATTAACGCCGAGCTATTCCAGGAAATAACCGGCATCCCGATCCAGCTTGTCAGCACGCTTCTGGCCCTGTTCACCATGGGCAGCCTCATCCACGCCTCCCATATTGCCGAAAAGGGCCGCCGCCAGGAACTGCACCAGGCCCAACAGGACAAACTCGCCGCCTTGGAACAGGTCCAGGCTGAGCTGTTGAAGCGCAGGGAAATGCGCAAAGATCTCTTCCGCCATATCGTCCTGGCCCAGGAAGAAGAGCGCAGTCGCATTTCCAGAGAACTCCATGACGATACCGCCCAGATTCTCACCGCCGCCAGCCTGAACATGGCAGCCTTAAAAACAGAGATTGGCACCAACACCAAGGCCACGACCCTGCTTACCCGCTCCCAGAGCCTCTGCCAAGAGATGTCCCAAGCCCTGTACCGGATGGTCCACGATCTGCGCCCCGCCCAACTGGACGATTTCGGCCTGGTCCCGGCGCTGCGCCACCTGACCGAGGAAAAATGGTTCAGCCGCAAAATCACCATTACCTTTGAGGCTACCGGCGACCAGAGAAGGGTTGACCCGGTGATCGAAACCGTTCTTTTCCGGGTAGCCCAGGAAGCGCTCACCAATATTCTCCGGCATGCCCACGCCGACACGGCCAGCCTGCGGATCCTCTTTGAAAAAGACCAGATCACCCTCACCATCGAGGACCAAGGCGCTGGATTCACCCCTGCCCTGAAAGGACAGGGCTTTGGCCTAGCTGGCATCACCGAACGGGTCGAACTGATCAACGGCAAAGTGGAGATTGTTTCGGCTCCCGGCAAGGGAACCACCATCACCGTGGTTGCCCCGACCAAACTCGGCCAGACTATCCCCCCCACCATCAGGCCGGAGACAGAAACCGAGCCGCCCCCTCCATCTGTCTGAATCTTCCCTCTCCCGCCCGACAGCAAAATAGTGCGTTCGTCTGGCTAGATACCGAAAAATCCCCATCACGATGTGCAGTTAGCAGAATTGTGAAAATATAACAGGAATAAGCCAATGGCCATGATCACCATCGACCGGACACGATGCAAAAAAGACGGGATCTGCGCGGCAGAATGTCCGTTCAGCCTCATTTCGCTCACCGGCGAGGACGGATTTCCAGAGATCCGCCCGGCCGCCGCCCGCCTCTGTATCCAGTGCGGCCACTGCGTAGCGGTTTGCCCCCATAACGCCTTAAGCCTTGCGGCCATGAACCCCAACGGCTTCCAGACCATCGGCTATGGCTCCCCACCCACGCTCAAGAAAACCGGACAGCTGCTGACCTCCCGGCGCTCCATCCGGACGTACCAGCAGCAGACGATTCCCCGAAAACAGATCGAACAGCTGCTCGACCTGTGCCGCTGGGCGCCCTCCGCCAAGAACGCACAACCGGTGCAGTGGTTGGTTCTGGAAACGCCCGAGGCGGTAAGGCATCTGGCAGGGTTGGTCGTGGACTGGCTGCGAACCGGAACCAGCTATCCCGGCATCGTTGCTGCCTGGGATCAGGACAAGGACATGGTCCTGCGCGGCGCTCCCCATTTGTTGGTGGCCCATGCCCACAAGGACAGCCTCAAGCCGGAGATCGACTGCACCATCGCCCTGACCTATTTTGACCTGGCCGCAGCCAGCTGTGAGATCGGCACCTGCTGGGCCGGCATCCTGATGAGCGCCGTCGCGGCCGGATACCAGCCCCTGCTCGACGCCCTGGCCCTGCCCGAGGACCACCACCTTTACGGGGCCATGATCTTCGGCTACCCGAGATTTCCGTATTTCAAGATTCCGGCCAGAAAAGAGACCCGGATCATCTGGCGCTCCTAATCCACCCACACCCCAAGAGGATGCACATGGACAACAACGAGAAAAAAAAGCCCAACCAGGAGCGGGTAGCCATCCTTCGCTCCCTGCCCCTGGAGATCAAGAGCCAGATCACCGGGGAAGAGGCCCAGGCCTTCATGTACGACGAGGAGTTGCCGGAGAGTCTTTTGGAAAAGCTGAAGGACTATATGGAGTAAGACCGCCGACCGGCATAGTAAACCGTCACCCCGGCGAAAGCCGGGGTCCAAAAACTCTTCGCCTTACTTAAGCTGACAGCACTTCTTATACTTCTTGCCGCTCCCGCAGGGGCAGGGTTCGTTGCGGCCGATCTTTTCGCTGATTACCGGAACCCGCCCCGGATTCACCTTGCCGTCCACGTACAGCCACTGCCCCTCTTCGCAGACAAACTTGGCCCGCTCATGCAGGTGATGGTCCTGGCCATGCCCGGAAAAGTTGGCGATAAACTCCACCACCCCGGCCTCCTCCCCCGCGCCGCCTGCCTCGGTCGCTAACACCTCAATCCCGTGCCAAACAAACCCAGCCTCATCATCCAGATTCAGATCGGCCGGACGGGTGCTCCGGTGCCAGGAACGCAGAATATAGGGGATATCCTGCCTGGCAAAGGCGGTATAGCGTGAGCGCATCAGCGCCTCGGCGGTCGGCGCGGGCTGGCTGCCCTCCAAAAACGGGCCACAACATTCGGCAAACTCCAACCCCGTGCCGCACGGGCAAAGGCTCTTCTTCTCTTTCTTGGCCATCCAACACCTTCCTTGTTTATATATTTGCGGGAATACTTGTACATCCCCAACGGAGTGTGCCACAATATCTCTATTCTCCCCTCCCTTCAACCTCCTTCTGAGGCACCTGCCATGAAAACCTACCTGATCATCGGCAACGGCGTAGCCGGAACCTCTGCGGCGGAAGCCATCCGCCAGCAGGACCCCAAAGGCAGCATCACCATCCTCAGCGAAGAGGATATCCCCTTTTACTATCGGATCAGACTCAACGATTTCATAAGCGGGGATGTGGGCGAAGACAAGCTCATCGCCAAGAAAGAGGCCTGGTACCATGAGCAGCGGATCGACCTGCGCCTCAATACCCGGATCGCCAAGCTCGATGCCGCTGGCAAACGACTGACCACCGAGACCGGCGAGATGCTACCCTTTGACCGGTTACTCCTCGCCACGGGCAGCCACTCCTTCCTGCCGCCCATCGAGGGCATCGACCAGCAGGGGGTGTTCAGCCTCCGCCACATCAAAGACGCCAGAGCCATCCTGGCCCAGTCCCAAAAAAGCGAGGAGGTGATCCTCATCGGCGGCGGCCTGCTCGGCCTGGAAGCGGGCAATGCCCTGCGCAAGTTGGGCAAAAAGGTCACGGTGGTCGAATTTTTCCCGCGCCTCCTACCGAGGCAACTGGACGCCAAGGGGGCCAAAATGCTCCAGGAACTCATGGAAACGATGGGCTTTGCCTTCCGCCTCTCGGCCATGACCAAGACCATCACCGGCAGCAATGGCCGAGCCGACGGCATAGTCCTCGAAGGCGGCAACACCCTGAAAGGCCAGATGGTCATCGTCTCCGCCGGGGTGCGGCCCAATCTGGAACTGGCCAAGAGCAGCGGGCTTGATTGTGACAAGGGGGTCAAGGTGAATGACCGGTTGGAAACCAGCGCCAGCGACATCTATGCGGCAGGCGATGTGGCCGAGCATCAGGGCGTAGTCTCCGGCATCTGGCCTGCGGCCATGCAACAGGGCAAGGTGGCTGGCGCCAACATGGCGGGCGGCGAAGCAGCTTACCACGGCACCACCATGAGCAATATCCTCAAGGTGGCAGGCATCGACGTCGCCGCCGCAGGCAACATCGACGCGGAAGGGAGGCATGAATCGCAGGTGGTAAGCTCAGGGAGTATCTACAAAAAGCTGGTCATCGAGAACAACCGGCTCATCGGCTGCATCATGGTGGGGGACACCAAAAACTTCAACACCATCACCCGCTATATCACGGAGCAACGGGATATCGGCACGCTCAAGAATAGTCTGTTGTGACCCGGAGGTCCCGTTAGACCCTTCTGGTTCTCTTCATCTCTAATGATGCACACTTAGATCGGCTGGCGCTTCGGGAACAAAGATTGGAGGCGAGCAGTATTCGCAGGCAGAATCGTCATTTTTCTTGTCAATAAGCCGCCAGGATTTCAGCAGGATGAGATCGGCCTGCGCCTTTTTGCAATCCTCGCATACCCAAAGTTCTTTACTGTCTTTCATCTGATATTTGAAACGTTTCATTGATGCTCCGTGCTCTTATAGGTTTTCCCCTCTGCCTGCATGGTAACAGGAATTGAGCAGATATCCAATGGGCTTTTATGGCACGACGGATTACCTTCAAATGAGCACGGATATTTTTTTCGAGAGAAAGCAGGGTACACCCCCTTATATTTTCTCAAAAAACAGGGGCGTGTTCCTAGTTTTCTGCACTGCATCAAGGAGTAGCGCGATATCGACACGTTCAAGAATCCCCTCCATGACCTGCGGGTATTTTTCTTTTGACTTCCCGGAGACTTCCACATACCTTGCCATAGTTGAAAATCAACCAGAAAAAACTTAAGGCATTTCCCTGTTTTTTTTGAGAAGACAGGGGAAGTGCATTAGGTTATTTCTGCGAGGCCCCCAGCAGAACCGTGGGCTTACCTGTTTGTTATTAATACAAAGAGTGTTGAGCAAAAACATTTCTCCTCCATACTCTTCCGACCAAGGAAAAGGAATTTTTTATCAAGACCCAGTCTTCTCCAAAAAAATCAAGCATCAAGCGAGAGATATTTCAAAGCAGCGCTCTGTTCGCTTTAATTGTCGTGGCTATTTTCGGGTTTTTACTCTCAGCCATTCTGTATTATTCCGCAATCTCCAAGGCGCGTGCTGTCATAAGCCGAACCAATCGCGGCGTTGTTCTTTTTATTGATGGGTATTTCAGCGAAATCAGTAACACCATCACGATGCTGGACGAAATTAAAGAAATTAAGGATGCGATGGCTCTCGATGAAGAAAATCGTCAGCACATCTTGGCTTCGTACCGATCTTTTTCCAAAGCAAACAAGAATATCACCTATATCTATTCGGGTTACGAAAATGGCCTGATGCTGATAAACGACTACACGCCTCCGGAAGGATTTGATCCGACCACCCGCCCCTGGTATAGGGCGGCGATGGCCATCAAACCAGAGACGTCGATCGGTCTGCCATATCAGGAGATTAAATCAAAAGAGTGGCTGGTTTCGACCAGCAGAGTGCTGAAGCAGTCCGGCGGCGGATATGGCGGTGTGGTAGCTATTGATTGTTCAATTGACCAGGTTGTCCACCTTCTTGCACAACACGACGAATACAAGACGGAATTCAGTTTTGTCGTGGACAGGTCCGGAAAAATCATCATACATCCCGATCAATCTTTACTGGGCAAATCGCTTCCGGAAATAACGAAAGCCTTCCAACAGGACAGTCAAGGCGACTTCACATACCGCCTTGACAATGTGGAAGACGTCGCCCATTACAGCCGCAGCACGGTAACCGGCTGGACGGTCGTGACAGTGGTCGAAAAGAGAGAGATACTCCGCCCAATCATAACGCAGGTATTGTTTCTTATCGGTCTGACCGGGATCATCGCTGTGTTCTTGGGACTTGTACAGAGTATTCTGCTGAGCAGACGTTTGTCCCGTCCGCTGGTTGAACTTGGCAAAAAAATCAAGGCTACCATTGCTGGAAACGAGCCGGATATTGAAGAATACGTCTATCCGAACAACGAAATCGGGAGTATGGCCTGGGAAATCGGCCAGTTGGCAAAAAAAGAACTGAATGCCAAGGCCCGTGAACTTCAAGAAAGCGAAGAGACCTATAAAACCATCTTGATGGCTTCGCCCGACGATATTACCATCGCTGATCTTTCGGGGCGTATCATTATGGTCTCTGAGGCCGCGCATAGAATATTTGACTACCCTCCCGGGGAGGGTCCTGGCATGTCGGTCATGGATTTTATTGTCCCCGAAGATCATGAAAGGGCGCAGGCCAATATCATGAAGATGTTACACGAAAATTATCCAGGCCCAAATGAATACCGCGCCCTACGCAAAGACGGGTCCCGCTTGGACATCGAGGTCAACAATTCCTTGATTCGCGACCGACAGGGGAATCCTGTTCGGATGGTCTTAATTGTTAGGGATATTACAAGTCGCAAGAAGGCAGAGCAACAGATTCAAGAATTGGTTCACCAGCTTGAGATCGAAAGGGATCTTGCCCAAAGCAATTCGCTGACGGATAGCCTGACGGGTCTGTCAAATCGCAGGTTTTTTGACAATGCCTTCCGGACGGAATTCGCAAGACACAAAAGATCAGGCTCACAATTGTCCTTGATCATGCTTGATGTGGATCATTTTAAAAAATATAACGACCACTATGGTCATCTTGAGGGGGATGCTTGCCTGCGGCAGATTGCCCATACCCTCCAGACTGTGGTTGAACGTGCTCCTGATATCCTGGCTCGTTACGGCGGAGAGGAATTTGTGCTCATCCTACCCGACACAGATAGTCAAGGAGCGGCAGCCTTGGCAAGACGCATCGGTGAATCCGTACGTAGGCTTGCCCTGCCCCATGCCAAATCGGACACAGCCGAATTTGTCACGATCAGCCTTGGAATTGCATCGGCAGCGGATCATGTCTTGACCGATGGAGCCCAACTTGTCGCCCTTGCGGATCGGGCCTTGTACCACGCCAAAATGAATGGCCGCAATCGCTTTGAGATCTTGCCTGCGTCGATTTAAGCTCGGTATTAAAAAAAACGTAAAAAAAGTCACGAGAAAATAGGGGAACGATGGCGACGGCATTAGATCAGGCAGCCAACCCCTTGATGATGGCCCGCAGAAAGGCGGGCAAGTCGTCGGGCGTACGGCTGGTTATAAGGTTGCCGTCCACCACCACCTCCTGATCCACGTATTTGGCGCCGGCATGCACCAGATCATCCTTGATGGCAAAAAAGCCGGTGACGCTCCTGCCGTTAATCACCTCGGCTGAGGCCAGCATCCAGCCGGCATGGCAGATGGCGGCGACAATCTTACCGGCTTCCGCCATATCCTTGACCAGTTTGACCATGGCCAGGTGACGACGCATGTGGTCCGGAGCGTAGCCGCCGGGGATGACCAGACCGTCGAAATCATCGGCCCGCACCTCTTTGATGCCCGCATCGGCAGTGGCCTTGATGCCGGCGGCGCCGCTATAGCTCATGCCGCCCTCGGGGCCGACCACCGTCACCTGGGCGCCGGCCTCTTTGAGGCGGTAGTAAGGGTACCAGAATTCCCGGTCGTTATAGGTCTCTTCCACCAGCAGTATTACCTTCTTGCCCTCTAGCTCCATGTAGCACCTCCTTCTATTATAGGCCGTTCTGAATTCTTAATTATACCATGAAACCATGATCACGCCCCAGACCCAGCGCTAAAGATAGTCAGCAGCCGCCGATACGCCCCATTAGCCACAGCCAGTTCCGCATGGCTCCCCTGCTCAATGATCTTGCCCTCAGCCATAACCAGAATATGATCTGCCCGCCGGATCGTGGAAAGCCTATGGGCAATAACGATATTGGTCCGTCCGGCAAAAGTCGCACCAATGGCCTGCTCGGTAAGCATCTCGCTTTCCGGGTCCACGCTGGCGGTGGCCTCGTCCAACACCAGGATGCGCGGCTCCCTGGCGAGAACCCTGGCAAAAGCCAGCAATTGTCGTTGCCCGGCGGAAAGGTCCATGCCGCCCTCGCCCACTCTGGCGGCAAGGCCCTCGGGCAACTGGCGGACAAAACGAGCCAATTGCGCTTTTTCAAGGATCGCCCACAGGGCCTCGTCGGTTTTTTCGACATCGAGCAGGACATTCTCCCGGATGGTGCCGGGAATAAGCAACACGTCCTGCATCACCAGCCCCACCTGACGACGCAGCCAGTCCGGATCGAGATCGCGCAGGTCGATGCCGTCCAGAAGGATATCCCCTCCATCCGGGTCGTAAAACCGCTCCAGCAGATTGATGATCGTGGTCTTGCCGCTGCCGGTGGCGCCGACGATGGCAAGGGTCTGGCCGGACGGAATCCTCAGGGAAAAATTCTCCAACACCGGATGCTCCGGCGCATAGCCGAAGCGCACCTCCCGGAATTCTATCTCGCCCTTGCCGGAGACAGGCCGTAAGGGAGAAGAGGCCAGGGGCAGGGTCTCCTTGGAGTCGAGCAGTTCGAAGATACGTTCCGCCGAGGCCAGGGCCGATTGGACAATGGAATACTTCTGCGACAGCTCGCGCATGGGCTGGAAAAAAAGCCGCATATAGGAGAGAAAGGCTACCAGCATCCCGATGGTCATCTTCCCGGCCATGATCTGGCTGCCGCCATACCAGAGGATGGTGCCGATGGTCAGTGCGCTCATCAGCTCGATGAGGGGCATGAACACGGCAAAGACCCTGATCTGATAGAGGGCCTTGGCAAAAAAGGCCTGGTTGAGCTGGGAAAATTGGGCCTGGCTGGACTCCTCGCGCCGGAAAAGCTGGATGAGCGAGACGCCGGACAGCGACTCCTGCAAGAAGGAGTTGATCTTGGCCAGATGGGTGCGGATCTGCCGAAAGGCGTCGCGGGCCAGGCGGCTGAACCAAAGGGTGTTGCCCACCATCAGCGGGAGAAGCAGACAGATGCCCAGGGCCAGCCGCCAGTTCATCCAAAAGAGAATCCCCAGGATGCCGAGGAGTTTGACCCCGTCGTTGAACAGGGTGACGATCACCGAGGTGAACATCTCGTGCATGTTCTGGATGTCGTTGGTCAGCCGCGTTACCAGGCGGCCTGCGGGGTTGCGGTGAAAATATTTCAGGTCCAGGTGCAGGAGATGGACAAACATCATCTGCCGCATCCGGTGCATGATCCTCTGCCCTGTCCATTCAAGAATCAGGACTTGGACAAAGTTGCCGAAAAACTCGAAGGCCATGAGGCCGCAGAAGGCGAGGGCCAGATGCTTGAGCCCTGCAAGGCGAACCTCGACGGCAGGCCCGGTGTTGAGGATGAAATCATCCACGGCCAAGCGGATCAGATAGGGCAGGGACAGGCCGCAACCCACCACAACAACGGACAGCAGCACAGCCAGCAAGG